>NZ_MVKV01000030.1:0-12440 GCF_002009645.1 Gordonia sp. IITR100
CACTGTACTTGCGTGGTGCTGCCATGCTCTCCATCCTTCACAGGTTCGAGAGCCTCCGACAGACCCGGGGCGGTTCAACCACCAGCCAGCCGCGTACCAAGGTCAGTGCAGCTAGCGTTTGAATTAGGACGCAACTCATCTATCACGGGCGACGGTGCTGCGTCATGCTTATGCCCCTCCTACCTGTTGACGGAATGGTCGGGATATTCAGCGACCGACGCTTGTCAGATCCCCATGGGTCCGTCCGCGTGACTTTTGCGATGGTCAAGGGGCGAGCCGGAAACGGTCGATGTCACCCGGCCACCAGCTCGCAGTGCCCAGCAGCACCGCTAGCGCCGGGACTACTAAGGTCCGCACCAGGAACGTGTCGAGCAGCAAACCGACACCGATGATGAACCCGATTTGCACCATCACATCGATGGACCCGACCATCAGCCCAAACATGCTGGCCGCGAATATCAACCCAGCCGAGGTGATGACCGACCCGGTGTAAGCGACGGTACGCATTACGCCGACCCGCACGCTCCACCTCGTTTCCTCTCTCAGCCGTGACACCAGCAGCATGTTGTAGTCGGCGCCCACCGCCACCAAGACAATGAACGACACCAGTGGCACGGGCCAGGCGATCCCGGCACCGAGGATGTGTTGAAGTACGAGCACACCAATACCGAGAGCCGCCATGTAGTTCAAGACGACGGTTGCAAGGAGATAGACAGGTGCAACGACGGCCCGCAACAGCAGCATCAGGATCAGACCCACGATGAGAAGGGTGGCTATGCCGAGCAGTTTGAAATCGTACGACAACAGTCGCTGGACGTCGGCATTGATCGCAGGAAAGCCCGCAACAGAAGCACGTCCGCCCTCCAGAGTGGTGTTCGGCATCGCGTTCTCGGCGACGCTGGACAGCTCGTTCGCCAGCGTCATTGCATCGGCAGAGTATGGGTCGTAGGCGGTCTGTACCGCATAGCGCACGGTTTTCCCGTCGGACGAGATGAACTGTCGAGCGACCTGACTGAACTGCTGGTCCTTGAACGCATCCGCGGGGAGATAGAAGCCGGTTGCCGAGTCAGAATCGCCGACCTCCCGTGCGGGAGCCCGAAGCTGTGCGGCGACCTGTGCCAGTCCACTGAGTAGCTGAAGGTTGCTGTCCACCAGAGCACCGACTCCGTTCGACAACTGACGCGCGCCGTCGGCAAGTGCGCCGACGCCGGATTCGAGTTGCGAGAGCCTGTTCCCGAGGTCCTGTCCGCCGATGGCTTGTAGTGCAGAATCCAGCGTTTGAAGAGAACGCTGCAGCTGTGCAATGTTGGTCGAGCCTGGCGCACTCACGCGGCCGAGCTGCGCGGCAAAGTCAGCCACCCTCCCAAGCGACTGATCATCCGCGAGTGCCCGGATGTCGGCCATTTGCGCGCGCAGTGCCGAGCACTGCGCGATCTGCTGGCACCACGGATTGTCTAACGCGGACAACGCCGGCGCGACCGCATCTGCCGCAGACTGGGCCCGACGTGCGAGTTGAGACAGCTCGGGCGCTTGCTTGGAAAACTGTCTAAGCCTTGGGGCAGCGTTCGCCAGTTGGTTCACAAGCGGCCGATACTCGTCGAGCTGCGGGCCAAATGACGACACCTCGTCGAGCAACCCCGACAGCGGAGCGAGGTTGGAGGATATCTGGTCTTCTAACAGTGCCAGGCCTCCGGCGAGCTGCTCTGACCCCGTCTTCAGGACGGCCAGATCACCCTTGCGGGCCTGTCCATCACCGGTCTCCTCGGTGATCTTGGTACCGATCTGATCATTCTGCCAAGATAATTGCGCCTGCTCTAGCTTCTCACCGGTCGGCCGCGTCACGCCAATGACCCTGGTCACGCCGGGAATCTGCGCGACGCGGGAGGCTAGCTGGTCGAGGTCGGCAAGGCCTTGAGCCGTGCGCATGTCGTTCTCGGACTCCACCACCAAGAATTCTGAGATGATGATGTCTTTCGGGAAGTGGCGGTTGAGAAGCGCGTATCCTTCGTTGCTCCCTGTGTCAGGTGGCTGCCCCTCGCGATCGTCGTAGGTGATCTGAATTGTTGCGGCGACCATGGCGAGGCCGATCAACACGACCACACTGATCGCGAGCAGAGGGACCGGCCGCCGGATAACCATGACTCCGACTCTTCTCCAGTAATCCCGCGTCAGGTCACGGCGGGGAAGGCCGGCGCCTTTCTTGGCAGCGAAAGAGAGTACGAGGGGCAGCAATGTCACCGTCGCCAAGAATGCGAAAGCTATGGCGATTGCGCAGGCCGGACCCAAAGTGTTAAACACACTGAGCTTGGCGAAGGCCATAGCCAGGAACGCTAGGGCCACAGTGCCCGCCGACGCTAGAACCACGCGGCCGATAGTTGCATTCGCGTGGGCGATAGCGACATCAGGAGAGTAACCCGCTCGAATACCTTCATGATAGCGGCTGATGAGGAACACCGAATAGTCAACTCCGGCACCAAAGATGATGACGGTCATGAACATTGACGTGAACTGGGATACCGGCATGCCCAGCTCGCCCAGTCCAGATAGAACTCCGCGACCCACAGCCAAGCTCATGCCCACGACAAGCAGCGGCATCAGCGCGGTGAAGACCGAACGATAGACGATCAGGAGGATCACGGCGATCAGCAGCACGGTGGCAACAGTGATCAGGACCAGATCCGACTCGCCCACGGCGAGTTGGTCGCTAAAGGTCGCGGGCGGGCCTGTCACACGGACTGTCGTCCCACTGTCACGAAAGATACTCTCAGCGATCTCACGCACCGCTGCGACCGCCTCCGCGGTATCGGGTCCCCCGAGTGTGCCGGCCACTCCCACGGGCAGATACCAGGCTTGCTTGTCTTTGCTGAGAGCCTGACTTGCGGTGAGGGGATCGCTCAGCAGGTCCCGGACAGCGATGACGTGCCTGTCGTCCGCCCGCAGGGTGTCGACAAGCACGTGATATCGATCGCGGGTGTTGTCGGACAGGCCTGCACTGTTCTCCATCACAACGAATACTGTGGTCTTGGCGCCGCGCTCGTCGAAAGATGCACCCATACGGTCCAAGGTCTGAAAAGACGGGACTCCGGCCGGGATCGGATCCACAGATTGTTCCCGTATCACTGACTCCAGTTGAGGAAAGAGAAGGCCTAAGCCGATGGCGGCACCGATCCAAACCAGCGTCACAATCCCTTTGCGGCGGAGGGTAAACCATGCAACCCGCTCAAGGGTCGGACTGTATTCGCCGAGTTTCTCGCCCCCTCTCGACGGGCGGGCTCGAATGGGAGACGAACTCACCATGTGCAATTTCCTCTCGACCTGAAGTGGGCGACCCAATCGTGCGCACCCGTTATGCGAACGTCCGTGCGGCGGTGGATGGTTGTCAATTGTGGTGGTGCTCGGCCATGTCTTCGACCTCCTCGAGAGTGGTGGGCAGGTGGTATGGGGGGGTGCTCTTACCTGAGATGCGGTATCGGCCCCAGAAGTCGGGATCCCCGACGACACACTCCGCTCGGCCCTCGGGGGTCGTAAATACAGCGATCGCGCGGGCGCCCTTCAGGAGCTCGTCGAGCTCATCATTCTTCTGAATCCGGCCATACCAGGTGTAGAGGCCGTTCAGCGGCTGGAAATAGCCTTTGATCTTCGCTTCGACATGGATCTCCGTCCCGCGGCACACCAGGGTCCCTTCGCCGGAGTAGTCGAGGTCATGGTCGTCAGACATGCAGCCCTACCTTCTTCGCATTGAGCGTTGACAAATATCGAGGTACGTGGATACTAGCAGTACCAGATACTGTGAGTAATGGGTACTGGGCCCCAGGCCCCGACTCCCAGCCGTGAACGACCGAGGAGACGACATGACCGTGCAGGATATCCAGATCAAGCCCGACTTTTCGAGGGAGGGCATGGCTCGGGTGAACGGGCGCAAGCCCGTCGACATGGAACGATCGGCGGGTCGATTGTTGCGGTCTTCCGCGGAGAAGTTCTACGACGCGGAGATCGACATCGACTGGGAGTCGCCCTGGGAGGAAGGCAAGTACTTTCTGCCAGAGCACCGAGTGTCGCTATACGGCACCAAACTGTGGAACAAGATGACCGAGGAGCAGCGTCGCGAGCTGGGACGCCACGAGATCGTGAGCATCCTCAGTTTCGGCATCTACGCGGAGAACCTCTTGAGTTCGGCGCTCCTGCGCATGTCGGCAAAGGGGGCGCTAACAGATCAGAAGTCCCTATACGCGCTGACAGAAATCGGCGATGAGTCCCGCCATTCCACTATGTTCGCGCGCCTCATTAACAAAACAGGCGTGCCCCCTTACAAGCTCCCTAAGGGCTTCTTGAGCTTCGCAAAGATCCTGCATTTCGTCCCCCTCGGACCGTCGGTGTCCGGAGCCACGCTGCTGATCGAGGAAATCCTGGACCGAGCCCAGCGCGAGGCCATGAACGACCCCAGTATGCAGCCTCAGCTTCGCCAGCTCATGAAGATCCATGTCCTCGAGGAAGCCCGTCACATTACATTTGCGCGACTGGAGATGATCGAAGGCATGCAGCGTCGACGTAAGGCGACGCGCGCTTGGCACCGAGGAGTGCTCGCCGTCATCGCGAACCTGGCGTACCCGCTGCTCATCAATCCGAAAGTGTACCCCGCAGTGGGAATTAGCCGCTGGCGTGGCGTATGGGCACAACAAACCAGTCCAAACTATCGGGTCAACCTGCAGTTCATGTCGGAGCCCATGATTCGATTCTTCCATGAGGCGGGAATGCTGGAGGGCAAATTCACAATGGCCATGTGGCGCGCGACGCGGAGCCTTCCCGACGATCTCCGCTGATCTCCGTTCACGCGGCCGAAACGTCGCGGTCGACATCAGTTAGACCTGTGCGGAGCATTCTCGATGGCTTCGCGATCATCTCCGCCTCAACAGATCACCTGCTGCCATTGTGCGCAGGTGATGTGTTGTGCCAACGAACTCACGAGGGAGAAAGCATAAACATGGCATCTTCAACTACCCGGCGCGCCTCGCGCGTCGCCGCCACAACTGACTCAACCGACGACCCGATTTCGACCAAGATTCTGATCATCGGAAGCGGGTTCTCTGGTCTCGGGATGGCCGCACAGCTAAGACGTCGCGGGTACAGCGACTTTCTTATCCTGGAGAAGGCAAGCTCCGTCGGTGGAACCTGGCGCGACAACACCTATCCGGGCTGTGCATGTGACGTCCCGTCGCTGATGTACTCGTACTCATTCGAGAGTCGAGGTAGCTGGTCGAAGGTGTGGTCGTCACAACCAGAAATTGAGCGGTATCTACAAGATGTGGCGGACAAGCGCGGCCTGACACAAAAGATTCATTTCGGTCAGAAGTTGGTTTCCGGATACTGGAGCGAGTCAGAGTCGCGGTGGCACCTGCGTACTGAGTCCGGACGTGAGTACATTGCTCAGTTCGTAGTCTCAGGAGTCGGTGCGCTGCACATCCCCAATTTTCCCGAAATTTCGGGGATTGAGGACTTTAAAGGCGAAGCGTTTCACTCCGCACAGTGGGATCATTCGGTGGATCTGGAGGGCAAGCGTGTCGCCGTGATCGGCACTGGTGCCAGCGCTATCCAGTTTGTGCCGTTCGTACAGAAGGAGGCCATGTCCCTCAAAGTCTTCCAGCGAACCCCTGCCTGGGTCCTACCGCGCAAGAATTTCACCGTTCCGCCGGCCCTGCGGACCCTTCTGAGCAAACTCCCGATTGCACGTCGTATCGCCAGGTGGTCGGTGTACTGGGGTGCGGAGAGCCTAGCCTTCGGCCTCAACGGTCACTCCAACCTTATGCGGCCAATCGAACGGGTCGCTCGGTGGAACATTGAACGCTCCATCTCTGATCCGGTACTACGCAAGAAACTGACCCCGTCATATCGCATCGGCTGTAAGCGAATTCTGGGGTCAAACGACTATTACCCTGCACTAGCGGCGCCCAACACCACCGTCATCAGCGATCGGATTGAGAGGGTCACCGCTGATTCCATCGTCACCTCAGACGGCGTCGAGCACCTCATCGATGTAATTATTTATGCGACCGGTTTTCACGTGACTGATGGTTTCGATCAGCTCGCCCTGAAAGGTGCAACTGGCGAGGATCTCCCGTCCCACTGGCATCAGACGGGGATTAACACGCACCTGGGCATCACGACCGAGGGTTTTCCCAACCTGTTTTTCCTCCTCGGACCCAACACGGGCCTCGGCCACAACTCAGTGGTGTTCATGATCGAGCAACAGATCAAATACATCATGAAGGCTATCGACACAGTAGGAAGCCGAGGCGCTGAGAAGGTCGACGTACGCCCGTCCGTGCAAGAACGGTTCAACACCGACATCCAGCGGAAGCTGGCCAAGGGAGTGTGGACCAACGGCGGCTGCACGAGTTGGTATCTCGACTCGCAAGGCGTCAACCGGACCGTGTGGCCGGGCTTCACATGGCAGTACTGGCGCGCCACAAAAGATTTCGACCCCGCCGAGTACGACATCGCCTGAGCCCGAACGCACGCAAAGACACAATTAGTAGAAATGATGAGACGACAGTGAGCAATTCTGACCGGCATGATTACACAGGCAAGGTGGCAGTGATCACCGGCGCCGCGTCAGGGATCGGGCGGTCTCTGGCACTCCAGTTGGCGGAGCGAGGTGCCGCACTGGCACTGTCCGACATTGACGAGATGCACTTGAAGGAGACTGCAGAACTTTGCCGCACCAGGTACGGGGCGACGCTAACCGCCGCCGTACTAGACGTTGCGGACCGCAGTGCCTTTCAGGACTATGCCGACGGAGTGCGGTCAGAGTCGGGCCACGTCGACATGGTGTTCAACAACGCCGGCGTGGCCCTGGGCGTCGACGTGCTCGACATGACCTGGGAAGACTTCGACTGGCTCATGGGCATCAACTTTGGCGGAGTCGTTAACGGGTCGAAGGCGTTTCTGCCTCACCTGATCGCGTCCGGGGACGGACATCTCATTAACACGTCGAGCGTCTTCGGCTTGATCGGAATCCCCAGCCAGAGCGCATACAATGCCGCGAAATTCGGCGTCAGAGGCTTTACCGAGGCGCTCCGACAGGAGATGAAAATCAGTCGATACCCGGTCACAGTGACGTGTGTGCACCCGGGGGGTGTAAAAACCAACATTGTCAACAATGCCCGAGGCCTCTCCGCCATGGGGGCAGACACCGCGCCTGTCGCCTCGTTGTTCGACAGGATCGCACGAAGCACCCCGGATAAAGCAGCAGCGACAATCCTCAAAGGTATGGACAAGAAGAAGGCACGAGTGTTGATCGGCGCGGACGCCCGCGGTTTCGACTTCGTGGCACGGGTGGTCGGTCCCCGCTACCAGGACATAGCGGCGCCACTGACACGGGCGGGTTACGCGGTCGCACGTAGACAGGGGATCCTCAAGTGACCGTCGAACCCGATGCACGTCCGGCTGCCGCAGCCCGCTCACGCACCTTGACCGTCTCAGAAGTGACCCAGGAAACGAAAGACTCCGTCACCATTTCGTTCGAGATCCCCGATGCCATGGTCGAGGAGTTCAAGCATGTCCCAGGGCAATTCATCACCGTGAAGATCCCGTCTGATCGGACCGGTCATGTCGCACGATGCTACTCATTGAGCAGCTCGCCTCACGTCGAGGACTTCCGTCTCGAGATCGGGATCAAGCGGACGGAGAACGGTTACGCATCGAACTGGCTGTGCGACAACGCGATCCCGGGAATGGAGTTGACCGTCCTCCCGCCGTCAGGGCACTTCACGGCTAAGAATCTCGACGTCGATTTTCTATTCTTTGCAGGAGGAAGTGGGATCACTCCGGTCTTGTCGCTGATTAAGTCGGCCCTTGTGGTCGGTGGGGGCGAAGTCACACTGTTCTACGCGAATCGCGATGCCGAGTCGATCATGTACGAGGGCCAACTGGCGCAGATCACCTCCGAGTTCCCCGAGCGTTTCACGGTCTTCCACTGGTTGGAGTCGGCTATGGGGATTCCGGCACCTGAAAATGTCGAATCCGCCATACGTGAGCACCGCGGTGCACAGATCTACACCTGTGGTCCGGCGCCGTTCATGGATCTGGTGCAGAAGTCGGCGGAGGCCTGCGGTGTCGAGCACTCGTCGGTACATCGAGAAGTCTTTCAGTCACTGACTGGAGATCCGTTCGACACAGCCACGATGCGTCATCTCAGTGACGACGATGGTGTGGCGACCGCCATAGTCTATCTGAATGGGCAGTCCATCACGACTGAGTGGCCGCGCAACACTCCGTTGCTCGACGTGCTATTGGCCCAAGGCCACAATGCCCCGTACTCCTGCCGAGAAGGGGCCTGCAGCGCGTGCGTATGCAAGCTGGTCGAGGGTGATGTAGAAATGGCACAAAACCACATCCTCGTTGAAGATGACATTGCCGACGGTGAACGGCTTGCGTGTCAGGCACTTCCGCTGACGGATGCAGTTACGGTGAGCTTCGATGACCTCTGAGATAGCGAGCGAATCGCGAGGATCGCGGCACCTCGAGGTCCTATCCTCCGACGGAACCAGGTTGTTCGCCCAGGAATTCGGCTCGGGCCAGGATGCTCCACTTCTGGTCTTTAGTCACGGCTGGGCCTGTCAGGGACGTTTCTGGCGGCCACAGATCGAGCAGTTCGCGGGGACGCATAGGGTAGTGGTCTACGACCAACGCGGACACGGGTGGAGTGACCGGGGCCGGGTACCGTTCTCGGCGAGACTTCTGGCCGATGACTTGGAGGCCGTAGTTCGGGCGGTCGCCACTCCCACCGACAAGGCTGTCGTGGTCGGACACAGCATGGGAGGTATGTCCATCATGAGCTGGGCAGCTGAGTACCCAGCCTCGGTGTCCGAGCTGGCCCGCGGAGTAGTACTGGCAAGCACCGGGCCATCACAGTTGGTGGATCGGTCAACGTTGCTCAAAGTTCCCCGACAGCTACGACCGAGACTTGAACGGGCCTTCGCGGCTAGTCTTGCGGTCGCCGGACCCGAGATGCAGGACACGCGTTTGTCTCGCCGCCTGATTCGTTACGGAACCCTGGGCCCAGGTGCGACTGCTGAGGTAGTGGATGAGTGCGCCGACATCGTGTTGAGATGCCCACCACAGGTGCGCGGGATGTGGGGTTCAGTTTTGGCGACAATCGACGTCAGTAAGGGGGTTGACTCGCTGGAGGTGCCGGCGACGGTCATCGTAGGTGATGCCGACAGACTGACCCCAGCGACCCATTCAGTGGATCTCGCAGCGCGCCTGGGTCGGAAGGGCGTTCTATTTGAATTCACTCTTCTTGACAAAGTCGGTCACATGTCCAACCTAGAGGCCGTCGAAGACTTCAATTCAGCCGTGGCCAGATTAGACAAATCCGCCTGACGCGGGTCTCGTCGACCCAACCCATGTTCACTGGCTAGTGCGTCACTGGCGCGACAAGTCAGCCATCCTGATAACGTAGGAGGTCATGTCTGTAGTCCGTCGCATCTCCGCGGCCCCGGTGAAAGTGCAGCGACGTGTGCGCGACGCTCGAAGCACGCGCTGGGACGACCACCGCGCCGTCGTCAAAGCTGAACTCGTCGATGCAGCGATACGCGCGATCGAAAAGTTCGGCGATGCCGTGAGCATGGACGATTTTGCGGAAGAGGCTGGTGCGTCGAAGCCTAAGCTCTACCGCCATTTCGGTGACAGGGCTGGGCTCTACTCCGCCGTGGCAGCCCGTCTGGGTTCTATGATGTGGGAGTCAGCGCAGTCAACTCTGCTCTCCGGACAGGCAGACAGCACCGTCGACGAACTTTTCCGTTCAGCGGTGTCCGCATACGTATCCTTGGTTGATGAACATCCAGCGGTCGTCCGTTTCCTCATGACGAACCACATGTTCCAGTACTCTGAGTCCGGCGAGGGTGGGGCCGCAGATCAGCTGAGATCGGCAATGGAGATTATTTCCGACGAGTTCGCTCGTGGCCTCCGAGAGGTCGATGCCGAGGAGTCCCCCGTCGCCGTAGCAGTAGCCTCCATTCTGGGGGCTGGCCTATCAGCGACCCAGTGGTGGATCGATCACGGTCGGCAGAATGGAATGAGCAGGGACATGTTTGCCGCGCACCTGTGCCAGACCTCGTGGGGGATCATAGACGGCGCTGCAGCCACAGTAGGCGTTCGATTCCATAGGGACAGGCCCTTAGGCGACCCTGGATTCGCCACTCGCCTCGACGCCGTCTGATCCCCTTCGTACGGGTGGTCCGCCCTGTGTCACGCACGCGGCAGAACTGCTCACACAAACGGAGCGCATTTCACAATCCTGACTGCTGGCTGTCATGGGGGATCATCCTTGGTCGCCGCTCATCTTAGTAGCGGAGCGCTACAGACGGTACTGTTGACGACAGTGCCACAGTCGTGGCGGCACTCATAAGGCCCCCCTCGAGCCTTCCATCGGTACCGCCACTGGCAGTTTCGTTCTGTTACCGACGGTATTGGTGTGCAGTCAGAGGTTCTTGATTTGGTTTCGTAGGGAGTGGCCAGGGTGGAAACCATCGATTTCGACGATGTTGACCCGAGGCGGGTTCGGTCGCGTCAGCGTTTGTTGGATGCTGCGGTGACCTTGCTGAACAGTGGCGGGGTCGAAGCCGTTACCGTGGAGGCGGTCACTCGACTGTCTCGTGTTGCTCGCACCACCTTGTATCGTCACTTCGAGAGCTCCACAGATCTGGTGGCGGCTGCCTTCGAGCGATTGTTGCCTCAGGCCGAGACCCCCGAGACGACGACGTCGATCCGTGATGACCTGCTGAAGCTGATGCAGCGGCAGGCTGAGCTTATTGAGCATGCACCGCTGCAGTTGACGACGCTGGCATGGTTGGCAATGCTTCCCGAGCAGCCCCGGCAATCCGGGCAATCCGACGGGGATCAGAACGCGCTCGCGCCACTGCGTCGTCGAGTCGTCGAGCAGTATCGAGAACCATTCGATCGAGTTTTGACGAGTGACGTGGCCACGGCTGAGCTCGACAACTTCGATTTGACCATGGCTGTCACCCAGCTCGCGGGCCCGCTGATCTTTGCCAAGCTCACGGGCATTCGGTCGATGACCGTTGGCGATCTCGAACAGCTTGTCGACGATTTCCTCATGGCCCACCGGCGACACCAAACCTCCTGACCTCCTTCCCCATCTACGGTACTGCTAGTACCGTAACGATACCGTCGGTTTCGTAGACGGGCTGGGTCGAGGGTGAGGTGCTGCATATGGTGGTCCAACGTCCAAGTGGTGGGCGCTTGGCGGCGCGCCGGTTGGCGGAACGCAGCGAGTACAGCACGACATTGGGGCGGTTGGCACGGTTCACCTTGGCGCACAGATTCCTCGTCATCGGGGCGTGGGTGGCTGTGGGTATCGTCTTGGCGATTCTGTTTCCCCAGCTGGAGACGGTGGTGCGGCAGCAGTCTGTTGATCCGATCCCTGCTGGGGTTCCATCGTTTCAAGCACTCGATCAGATGGGTGGTGCGTTCGGTGAGAAGGGCGCCAAGACCACTGTTTTCGTGACCATGGAGAACCCGAACGGGTTCACCGACGTGGCGCGGGAACGCTACGACATGCTCGTTCTGCAGCTGCGCGAAAATTTCGACGATGTGCAGTCAGTGCGGGATTTGCTTTCCGATCCGACGACGGCCGGCCAAGCCTTGAGTGAGGACGGGCAAGCCTGGTACCTGCCTGTCGGGGTCACCGGAACATTGGGAGGGCCAACGGCCACGCATGCTGTGGAGACCGTGCGCCAAACCGCGCAGCGCGTGTTTGACGGTACGGGCACCACTGTCCATGTCACCGGGCCGACAGCCACTTTCAGTGACCAGATCGTCAGTGCTGAAAGCGATTTAGTCGTGATCACTCTGGCGACGGTGGCGCTTATCGCGATCATTCTGTTGATCGTTTACCGATCGCTGTTCACCGCGCTGGTGCCGTTGTTGGTGATCGGTGTCAGCCTCGGCGTGGGCCGTGGCATCTTGTCCGCACTCGGCGAACTCGGTATGCCGGTATCGCAGTTCACCGTCGCGTTCATGACCGTCATCCTGCTCGGAGCCGGGGTCGACTACTCAGTCTTCTTCATCAGTCGCTATCACGAACGGCTACGCCAGGACGCCACCACCGAGGTTGCGCTCGTGGACGCGACAGCAACTATCGGACGGGTCATCCTGGCTTCAGCTGCCACGGTGGCGCTGGCCTTTTTGGCGATGGTCTTTGGTCAGCTGAGCGTGTTCTCCACCTTGGGTCCGGCATGCGCGATCGCCATCCTCATCGGATTCCTCGCCACGGTCACCCTGCTACCACCGGTGTTGCTGTGGGCGGCACGATTCGGCTGGGGCGCACCCAGGCGAGATCTGGAGCTTGTCAAGATGTCTGTGTAAGAACGTGACTCCTGGGTTTCCTGTGGTTGCTGGTTGGGTCTAGTTGAGGTGGG
>NZ_MVKV01000031.1:0-11758 GCF_002009645.1 Gordonia sp. IITR100
CACTGTACTTGCGTGGTGCTGCCATGCTCTCCATCCTTCACAGGTTCGAGAGCCTCCGACAGACCCGGGGCGGTTCAACTGTAGCCAGGACGGAAGGAAGAGAGCTGCACATTCGAGGGAGCTCGCCGCCCTCCCCTCCAATCCTGTGAGAACAGTGCTGCCGGTGACCGTTATGGTTCAGCCGCTGTGTACGAGCCTGATGCTGCAGCGCCGCGACTGGTGGGCGGGCAATCCGCTCGGCCTGACCCTCGCGGTCAAGCCGGTCCTTGCGGTGTTGTTTTCCTGTCGCTACTGAACCGGCAGTGGAAGGCCGAGCGTTTGCAGTTCCAGCCCTGTTGACCGTCGCAGCCTGACCGCTGGCGGTGGATCGCCGAACGTGGTCGCGTACCTCGCAGAGTTGGCGGCGCGCAGAACGGAGACGCGTGCGGCGTCAGTCTGACCGCGTGAAGTTGGCGAAGAAGTCATCGATTGTTGATACGTCGGCATAACGTCGAAAGTGAGCAACGTCGACCTTGACGAAAACACCGCTAGAGGTGAAGTACGTTTGCTCATCGAACGATCCGGCGGCCGCGATGTGCAGTAGGCGATCCGACTCGTGGTCAATCCAGGCAGTGAGACGTATGGGAGTGTGCAGCGGGACCGGCCGGCGGTATTCGACGGTCAGGGTGCGGGTCACCGCGGGGGTCCGCGCGATCCACAGGGTGAAACCCATGATGTCGTCGCAGGCGGCCGAGATCGCGCCACCGTGCGCCAACCCGGGCGCGCCGAGGTGTTTCTCGTCGAAGGTGTGATCGGCGTACACCCGCTCGCCGCTCCGGTAGACCTCAAGTTGAAGTCCGTGGGGGTTGCTGCTTCCGCAGCCCATGCACTGGGACGAGTGTGCCGGCAGTCTTGCTTCGGGGGTCATCTCTGATCGTTGTCCTTAACTCAGCCCGCCACCTACGCAACAGGGTGCGGGGGGATCGATGAGGTGTGGGAACCGGTCCCGAACACGGTCTGTGCTCACCACTATAGGTAATACTGCCAGTACCTGATACTGTCCATTACGCACACGCGAATGGAGTGGCGCACACCACGCGCACTAGGGGGGGGAGATGGCCATCACCACCGGCACAGGCGTCAACCGTCTGCTAGACGGCGCTGCCACTTTTGGTAACACCGTCGGCTTGGCTGGTCAGGCCCTGCGGTGGGTAGCAGTAGACATTGCTACAGGACGATTTCCGTTTCGCGAAGCCGTATCGCAGACCTGGTTCGTCATCGTCGTGACAACTCTGCCGGCGATTCTCGTAGCTGTGCCATTCGGTGTCATCGTGTCAGTACAGGTGGGTAGCCTCACTCAGCAAGTTGGGGCCACGTCAATAGCTGGCGCCGCTGGTGGCCTCGGGATTATTCAACAGGGAGCGCCCATCGTTACCGCCCTCCTACTCGGGGGCGCGGCCGGATCAGCGATTGCCTCTGATTTGGGTGCTCGAACGATTCGCGAAGAAATTGCTGCCATGGAGACACTCGGACTCAATCCGATCAGGCGAGTCGTAGCGCCCCGGTTCGTATCTGTGTTGATCACCGCGCCGCTGCTCTGCATGCTAATCGTCTTCACCGGGCTGCTGGCGGGCTACGCCATCAGCGTCGACGTCCAAGGCATCACACCAGGCAGCTACGTCGCCTCGTTCGCTTCGTTCGCATCGATAACAGACATCGTTGTCGCTCTATGCAAATCGCTTGTGTTCGGACTTGTAGTGGTGACGATTGCTTGTCACCGCGGCCTGTCGACGAAAGGCGGCCCTAAAGGCGTCGCAACCTCAGTAAATGCCACCGTAGTACTGGGCGTCGTCGCATGCTTCGTGATCAATGTCTTTATCACGCAATTAACAACCATGTTCGTCCCCCAAACTATTGGATGAGAAACGCCTCGTGACCACCGTTCCCTCCCGGAGGTTCTCCGCCGCCACCCGCCCTGTCGAAGCCGTGATCGCGCCAGTTGTACACGTACCTGAACGCTTGGGGCACGTCGCGACCTTTGTGATCGCCGCGGTCCTCGGCATCCGCCATGTGATCACCACCTACCGACGCCAAACCCTGCTCTACATACAAGAATTCGCCTGGGGTAGAGGTGCAGTCTTGGTCGGTGGTGGAACGGCCATCGTCCTCGCCATCCTCGGCATCGCCGTCGGCGCCTCAATCGGTATCCAGGGTTACGCCTCTCTGGACCTCGTAGGGATGGGTTCACTGACGGGGTTCATCTCTTCCTATGCCAACACCCGAGAGCTTGCGCCAATGATCGCGGCGATCGGGTTCGCAGCACAAGCCGGCTGCCGGTTGACAGCTGAGATCGGCTCGATGCGCATTTCCGAGGAGATCGACGCTCTCGAGGCTATGGCGGTACGTCCTATTCCATTCGTCGTCAGCACTCGCGTAGTTGCGTCGATCACGACCGTGATTCCTTTGTACATCGTCGCGCTTATTCTCGGATTCGGGGCCGCCAAACTCGTCGTCACACAAGTTCACGGCCAATCCGGCGGCACTTACGATTTCTATTTCGACCAGTTCCTCAAACCTCAGGATCTTGCCTTCTCGCTTATCAAAGTTCTTGTATTTGTCATTTCTGTAGTGATTATCCATAGCTATCAGGGCTACTTCGCCACAGGCGGAGCTGAGGGGGTGGGTCGAGCGTCCGGTCGAGCGATCCGCACGAGCCTCATAGTCATCGTCGTGGAGGACATGATCTTGACCCTTCTGATGTGGGGATTCGATTCCGGCGTACGGATTTCAGGGTAGGGGGTTCAGTGGCTGTCTTTCATGATCCGTCCGGACGCGAGCCGTCGCACGGGAACCTGGCCCTTCGGGGGGTCGCCCTATTGATCCTCGGCGCGATAGCTGCCTACTTACTGATAAGTGACGCTAACGGCGACTTCAGCGATCACACGTCGTTGACCATCAACACCGACGCGATAGGCGACGGATTGAAGGGGGGATCGGATGTGAAGTACCTTGGGTTCACCGTGGGGGAGGTCTCGAGCATCGCGGTTCGAGACCGTGGCGCGGCGGTCAAAATCAACCTCACCGGTTCCGGTAACGACCTAGTTCTCCGGCAGGGCATGACGGTGAACTACACCTCGTCAAACGCATTGGGACCAACTGCACTGGAGATCGTAGATCCTGGACAAGGACCACCCATCGGTTCCGGCGGGAGTGTCTACGTGAGCAGGTTGCAATCTGAACAGACCTCGGTGTCAACGCTTGTTCGCAAGATCTCCACGCTGGTCGAGGCACTGGACCAGCCCTCATTTGAAGCGGTAGTGAGGTTCATCGTTGAGGACTCGCAGGCAATGGCTGATAGCGGAAGACTCGTTCTCCAGATTGCGCAACTCACGCGAGATGTCCAGAAACGGCCGGTCGGGGAGGACCTAGGAATTGCGGCTAACCTGTCCACCGGAGTCGCCGACTTCATGACGCCGTTTGTCCCTGGCGTCTTGAAGAACGTCGATATCGCTGACTTTTTCGCCACCCAACAAAACATCGACCGCACGAAGAGTAATCTCGGCGACACGGGAAAGGTTCTTTTCGGTGGGCTCGGCGGCCTGCTCGATAAGAATTACCCAGCCCTGAGTTCGCTGTTAGACGTCGGCCTTGACCTAGCGCGGCCCGTCGCCAGATCCGCCTCGGGGCTAGTTCGCACGGTGTACACGATCCCGCAGATCCTCGATGGCATCGACAAAGCCTTGCCGAAATTCAACGAACGGGTCCAGCTCCAGCTAGCACTGGTGGTCCAGACGTCGCCTGCCCTACAAGGCGCATTGAGAATGGGGGGTGCCACGCGATGACTCTGAGGTCGCTAACACCCACAATCATTAAAATCGTCGCTTTCATCGCTCTCATCGGAGTCCTTTCATATGTCATCATCGCGATTCTGCAGCCGACCAACGAAGGGTCACCCAGTTCGCAGCGTTCCGCGGTGTTTGCCGACGCTTCCGGACTCAAGCCCCGCGACGGGGTACGACTCGCTGGAGTGAAAGTGGGATATGTAACGGCTGTCGATCTCGAGGGCTCAACAGCGATCGTCCGTTTCCAACTGGATGACGGTGTCGCGATTACCCCCGCGACGACTGCCGCTGTGCGTTACCAAAATCTGCTGGGGCAGCGGTATGTGGAACTCATCAATGCCGGACAAGGCGCCGACCAGGACTCGATCACACAGGTGGCACTCGAGAAGACCGTCCCGTCCTTCGACGTATCGACACTATTCAACAGTTTCAAACCAGTATTCGATACATTGAATACTGCGGAAATCAACGAGCTTCAGTCGAACCTTCTACGGGTTGCCCAGGGAGACGGTCGAGGTATCGCACCAGTCATGAAGCAAGTCGCGAACATCACTGATTACGGGAACCAGCGTTCAGAGATCATCACCAATATTGTGACGAGCCTGGGGCAGGTGTCCGACCAGTTGATGGGGCGCTCCGCTGAACTGGTTGAGTTGATAGACAAATTGGGGTCAATCGTCGATGCGTTCAGCCGCGTGAGCGATCGACTGCGGGCCTCGCTGCGAGAGGTCAACCGTTCGATGGCAAAGACTGTACTCGCCGGTGAGCAGATCGAGTCGACCTACGACACCAGCTTCGCGGCTATCTTTCAGAGATTAGTGCGGGAGCCAGGGGATACAGAAGGCCTACTGAATGGTGCCGTTCTCCTGAAGCCGCTCCTGGACGCCCTGGCCGCAACATCCAACGCGACTCCCCCGCCCTCGGCGGCAGGGTGTGCCCGAGGGGTGCTCGACCTACCGAGAACAGTGCAGATCGCCCTGATGGGTCAACGACTGGTGGTGTGCCAGTGACCCGTTTCTTCGGCAAGCGTCCGCATCACCGCCCGCAGCGTCGGCGGGACCTCATCCTGGCGGGGGTCGTAACGATGGTCACGGTGGCCGGTCTCGTCGCCGCCGGAGCTGTGTATATCTCGCCGCCCGGACAAACTATCTACAGCGCGGAGTTAGTCAATACCGGCGGATTGGAAGCTGGCGACCAGGTACGTATCGCCGGGATCAGGAAAGGCAAGGTAGCGTCGGTCGACCTGACCGGAACGTTCATCACCGTGCGGTTCCGGCTGGATGACTCGATTGCCGTTCGGTCGGACGCGACGGCGAACGTCCGTCTCCTCACCCCTATCGGTGGACGTGTATTGGACCTCGACCCAGGTTCAGGCCCGTCGGCCATTGACGGCGCGATCCCACTGGTGCAGACAGGCAGCACCTATGATATTTCCAGCACCCTGGAGACATCTACACCGGTGTTCCGTGACGTGCGTGGTGTTGATCTACGGCGCACGGCGGCGTTGCTACAGGATGCCTTTTCCGACGGAAACACCAATATCCCTGATGCCCTGCAAAACGCGAGCAGCCTGATGGACTTGCTGGAGCGTCAGTACGCACAACTCGACAAGACGGTGGCTTTGTCCGACGAGTATGTCGCTGCCCTCGCAAACCGCAAGCAGGTACTCGTGGACTTCCTACGCCAGCTCAGCTTCCTTGCCCGCACCCTTGGACCAGACATCGCCAACGTCCAGAGCGGGTTCGATTATCTACGTCGTCTTTTTAAGTTGCTGACCCGGCCGCTTGTCGCGTACCGCGACGGTATAGAACCATCGGTACAGCAGTTTAAGATCCTTCTAAACAAGGTGTCGGCCCAGATGCCCGCCTACCAAGACGCGCTGGCCCAGGTCGATCAGATCACCAGAAGACTGAGCATTCTCCTCAATGCTCCGCAGGTCGGACCTGCGAGTCCTGAACCGACCGTCCGCGTCTGTATCCCGATTGGTGATAACAAATGTTGACGGAGCGGATGCGTCGGCATCTGATCCCGATCGCCACCATTGTCACACTGGCAGTAGTGATCGGCGGCGTCGGAATCGACTATGCGACAGCCGACGACGACACGCGATCACTATGTGCGGAGTTTTCTGACGCATCAGGTCTGTACGAAGGCAATTCCGTCGCGATGCTCGGCAAGAAGGTGGGCAGGGTCGTAGGCATTCACGAGGAGGGACAGAAAGGTGTGCGTGTCGATATGCGGATCGACAAGACCGTGCCGCTTCCCGCAGATGTGGGTGCGACCCTGGTGTCCACCTCGATTGTCACCGAAAGACAAATCGAGTTCACCCATCCCTATCGTGGCGGAGAATATTACAAGTCGGCTGAGTGTATCCCACTGGAAAAGACCAGGACTCCACTGGGGATTAGTCAAACGCTCGACGCGATCAGCACTCTTTCAGACGAACTCGTCAAGGACGACGGACGTAACACGGATGCGATTCTTCAGGCACTTACACTCGTCTCGAAAAACATGGAAGGGACCCAGGGTGATATATCCGGCATTCTCCAGGACTCGGCCACGCTAATCAACGATCCGACCCGGCGTGATAGCCAGATACGCAGGATTGTAGCCAATCTCGCCACCTTAACCGGTGTTGCCACCGAAAACAGTACTGAGGTGACCCAGCTATTCGACAACTTCGTAGGCGCAATTGAGGTGATTGTTGCTTTCGGTCAAACATTCGGCGCCGCAACAGAGTACGCAGGCACCTTCGTCCCTATCCTGTCGCGCCTATCGTCTGACTTCGGGCCACCTATTTTCTCACTTGGAGATGCTGCGGTTCCCCTCCTCTCGCAAGCGGGCAAGCAAGAAAACATACTTGCGTCCGTCGCCGCTCGAACAGCTGACCTCATCGTTGAGCATCCAGATGCGAAGTCGATCCTGCGGGCATTCGCAATATCTGTACCACTGCAGGCCCTCAAGAACGCGTGCGCTCCTCCTTCCGTCAAGGACGTTTGCGCGACGGGTAACGAAGCGGCGACGATCGCCAACTTGATCGGAGGGCAACCTCGATGATGATCTACGGCTACCTTCGTCGTGTCACGGCCGCGATCGTGACGCTGTTCGTAGCGACTATCGCCCTCGCCGCCTGCAGCATCAGTGCTGACAACCCGCCGACCATCGGTGGATCATCCGCCCGAGACGGCTACGACATCGAGATCGAGTTCACGAGTGCTCTGAACTTGCCTGCCCGTGCCAAAGTCCTCTCTCGAGGGATTGACGTCGGTGCCGTCACCAGCGTCGCTTACGACGGAGGCCACGCGCTGGTTGCTGCCCGAATTGATAAAGACGCCCAGCTGCCGGAAGATTCGCGCGCGGAACTCCGCCAAGACACTCTCCTGGGCGAGATTTATGTGGCCATCCTTCCCCCTGCACAGCAGTCCACCCAAGGCTTGCTGCGCGCGGGATCGGTAATACCTCTCTCACGCACCGAACCGGCTGCCAACGTCGAGGACGTGATGCGGGGTATGGCTAACGTATTGGGCGGGGGTGAACTCGATAAAATCCATACCGCGATATCGACGCTGAACTCGACTTTTCCGAGTGACCCCGCCCAGTTCGATGCGCTCTACCGCACGACCTTGCGCACCGTGTCTGAGGTGTCTGCCAACACCGACAAACTCGACGTAATCCTGCAGTCAGCCGATCGCACACTCAAAGTGATCCTGGCCGACCCGTCAGGTACAGACCGAATGTTGACCAAGGGGGGAGTGAACTTTTATGGTCTGGGCTACTCGCTAATTGACGTAGCGCTACTCATCGCTAATCTGCGCGACTTCGCGGTATCCGCAGGCCGTATCGTCGACCCTGAGTATTCCCGCATCAAGGAAACGGTGGGCGCGATCGCGCCAGTGGTCGCGTCCATCGCGTACTCGGACATCTACTCCAAGGATGTTTCCGACAAGGCGGCTCGTGTAATACGCGAAAGGCTCATCCCATTCGTCAGCTCGCCAGATATCAACGTCTCCGATGTGTCTATCGATGGCCGAGAACTGGCGCGGCGTGATGCCGAGTCGTTCATAACCGTCTTGCGAGCGATCGGAATGATGCCATGATCCGCAGCACCCTCGTATCGCTGGTTGCCCTTGTCCTCGTTCTCCTCGTCGGAGCGACATACTTGATCATCGACGTGGCACGGGTAAACCCGTTCCGCACCGACTACGCGATCTCGGCCATACTCGAGAGCTCGGGCGGCCTTCTAGACACATCACCGGTAATGTTAGAGGGGGTGCCGGTGGGAAAAGTGACATCTATTCGCGTCACAGGTAATCAGCTCGCCGTCGACATGTCCATCGACTCCGACTATAAGATTCCTCGCGGCAGTGTCATGACGATTCAGAACCTCTCGGTCGCGGGAGAACAATACATCAATTTCATCCCACCGGGCACAACCACCAGTGAGTACTTGCGTAGTGGGGACCTAGTGCCCGCCGGCGCCATCCGCGTGTCGCAATCCGTTCCCCAGGTGCTCCCGAAAATGTCGGCAGTGGCGGACGCGCTCGATCCAGCATCGATTCAGTCCATCAACGAAACGATCTCGGCGGCAGTCGACGGCCGGCAAAAGGACCTCGACACGATCGGAGACATGATGCACCGCCTCGTGGACTTCGTCGGTGACGACGGTGCCGTCCGTACCACTGCGGACAATGCCGAGTTCCTCCTGGGCCTTATGTCGAACGTGGGCGGTGTGCTCAGCACCGCGTCGGTCCGGACCCCGGATGCCGTCGACGGTTTGGCGAGGATCCAACGTGCGTTCATCGTTTTCACTTCTACGTCCTACGACAAATGGCCACCGATCCTGAAGCTAGTGGAAAAGCTCAGCGGCTACATCCAGATACTCCAGCCCGATATTGTCGCCATTACCCGCGCGGTGAAGCCGGCGACGGCGAAAGTCGCAGACACATACATCGACTTCGGATCGATCGGTGATCTTCTGGCTCGAACATTCCCAGCGTCACATCGGGGGCAGGCGCAGATTCCGATCGCCGTCACGCCATCACCTCGCTGACGCCCGATGGATACCTCCTACACCAGCATTCACAGAAGGCAGCAAATGACGGCACAAGACAACGGACCAGAATCCAAGGACAGCAGCGCTGAGGATAAGCTGACTGCGGCTTCCGACAAAGCAGATCGCAGCGACGCCACTGGTGCTACAGAATCTGCGACGTCCCAAGACGGTCCCGCCCCGGACGAGGCAAGCCCCCCGACGTCCGATGCCAGGCACCGATGGAGATCAGCACGCGTCCAGGCGGTGGCCGCCGGCGCTTTCGTGGTGGCACTCGCGGTGCTGGCCGGCCTCTTTGCTTACCTCTACATTGACATGAGGGAAGCAAAGACGTCCGCGGAGAACGCTGCCACACAACGAGCGCAGGCAGCGCAGGCAGCATCGGACTACACCACAAAGTCGCTCACCTACAGCTACCAAAACACCGGCGCATTCTTTACCGAAGTGAAAGAGAATGCCAGCGATGCGTTGGTCAAGCGATACGACGATGTCGAACCCACCCTGACCCAAATCATGGAACAGGCCAAGGTCCAAGCGTCGGGACGCGTACTGGCGACCAGTGTCACCGGCAGCGCCAGCGAGAACCGGGGGGAATACACGGTGCTGGTCTTCGCCACCCAGAAGACCCAGAATGTTCAGAACCCTCAGCCGAGCGAACTCCCCACACTGTTGAAAGTAGTCGTGCTGAAGACCGAGAACGGCTGGCAGATCCAGGATTACGGACCTGCCGAATGATCCAGCGTCCGCCGCGAAAGGAGAATTTGATGAAAAGCACCATGCAGGAGGTGCCGATGACAGTGTCATCGATACTGCGTCACGTCGCAACCAATCATACTGATAGGCAGGTGATTACTTATTCCGCGAGCGACTCTGCCCGGTACGCAACCTACGGCGATCTCGAAGAGCGATGCGCACGTCTGGCGAATGCTCTGCGCCGGGTCGGCGTGGTCGGCGACGACCGCGTGGCAACCATGCTGTGGAACAACCAGGAGCACCTCGAAGCGTACGCTGCGGTACCCGCGATGGGCGCGGTGCTGCATACGCTGAACATCCGGTTGTCACCGGCTCAGCTGCAGTTCATCGCGAACCACGCCGAAGACAAGGTCATCATTGTGGACGGGTCGCTGGTGCCGTTGTTGGCGGCGGTCTTACCGGGCTTGGCGACGGTTCGGGTTGTGTTCGTTACCGGCGACGGCGACACCTCCCCGCTCGACGGCCACGGCGTGACCGTGATGCGATACCATGACGCGCTCGCAGCAGAATCACCAATGTTCTCTTGGGTCGATCCCGACGAGCGGTCGGCTGCGGGTATGTGTTACACGAGCGGCACTACAGGCGATCCCAAGGGGGTCGTCTACAGTCATCGCTCGGTGTTTCTGCACTCCATTGCAGCGTGTACTGGTAACGCTCTGGCGATCGCAGAAGCCGATCGTGTACTTCCCGTCGTGCCGATGTTTCATGCCAGCGCCTGGGGTCTGCCCTACGCGTCGCTGATGGCCGGCGCGGACTTGCTCATGCCTGATCGATACCTTCAAGCGGCGCCGCTCGCCGACTTGATCCAACAGCATCGCCCCACGAAGGCAGGAGCAGTACCGACAATCTGGAACGATCTTCTTCAGTACGGTATCGCGAATCCGGGTGTCGACTTGTCATCAATCGACCTTGTCGCCTGTGGTGGAGCTCCTGTCCCGCAGTCGTTGATCGAAGGGTTTGCGGACCGCTTCGGCGTACAGATTATCCAGGCGTGGGGCATGACTGAGACGTCCCCGCTTGCAGCGGTAAGTCGGCCTCCCGCCGGGATCAGCCCCACAAAGGAAATGTCGTACCGCAAGCGACAGGGACGGGCAATTTGCGGGGTGGAGATGCGCCTCATCGACGAGGGCGGCCTGCCGGTTCCCCGTGACGACAAGTCCGTCGGCGAACTCGAAGTGCGGGGTCCGTGGGTCACAGGCAGCTACTACCGGCTCGAGGACGCCGAGAGGTTTCGGGATGGCTGGTTGCGGACCGGAGACGTGGGACACATCAGCCCGGACGGGTACCTGACGCTGACCGACAGGTCCAAGGACGTCATCAAGTCAGGGGGCGAATGGATCTCGTCAGTGGAGCTCGAGAACTGGATCATGTCGCACCCAGATGTCGCCGAGGCCGCGGTTGTCGCGATGCCCGACCCCCGGTGGCAGGAAACAGCTCTCGCCGTGGTGGTTCCGGTACCGGGTCGCAAGGTGTCGGCTGACACGCTTCACGAGTGGTGCCTAAGAAATTGCCCGGAGGAGATCCCACACTGGTGGATCCCGAAGAACTGGACGTTCGTGGAGCAGGTACCGCGTACGAGCGTGGGCAAGTTCGATAAGAAGGTGTTACGCGCGAAGCATGAGCAGGGCGAGCTGCCGGTTGTATCGAATTAGCGCCGCTATAGGGCGCAAGTGTGCCCACCGAACGTCGTCAGCGTTCGGTGGGCACACTTCTATAGAAGCAATGCATTTGCCGATGGGGACTGCTGCACGGATAGGTGACAGTTTGGGTGTCATGCCGCGGCAGCGGCGGTGTTGATCATTGCTTCGAACTCGACAGGCGTCAACCGACCGAGGCGGGCTTGCCGGCGCCGGCGGCGGTAGGTCCGTTCGATCCAGGTGACGATCGCGATCCGAAGCTGCTCGCGGGTGTCCCAGCGTTGGCGGTCGAGCACGTTGCGTTGCAGGAGTGCGAAGAAACTCTCCATCGCTGCGTTGTCCCCGCACGCTCCGACTTTGCCCATCGACCCCGTGAGTCCATGAGTGTTCAAGGCGTGTACGAATTTTCGCGATCGGAATTGGGCGCGTTCAATCGGTCGATGCAACACTGGGTTGTTGTAGCGAGTGTAGTTGTTCGCCAAAGACTTCGGCGGGAG
>NZ_MVKV01000032.1:0-9849 GCF_002009645.1 Gordonia sp. IITR100
GCTGAGTACGTCGAATGGTTCAACCACCGCCGCCTGCACGGCGAGATCGGACACGTCCCACCCGTCGAGTACGAGAGCGCCTACTGGTCGACCCACACCGTCACCAGCTACCGTGAGAACCCGGTCCCCGCAAACGCTGGAACCAACTAACCGAGCCTCCAGCAAACCCGGGGCGATTCAGTCTTCGCAGTAATCCGCGAGATTGCCAAGGTCGACGGCTCGCTTGGCCACCTCTACGGATACCACCTCGTGTGTGCAGCCTTCATCGAACTCCTCGGCTCGCCGGAGCAGCGCGACGCCACTTACCGCCGCGTGGCGCAGGGTTCCTGGACGGGGAACGCGTTGAGCGAGAACAACAGTCACATTCTCGACTGGAAGGTGCGTGCAACCCCACGCGACGACGGTGGTTACGTGCTGAACGGGACCAAGCATTTCTGTAGCGGGGCGCTCGGATCCGATCTGCTTCTGGTGTTTGGCGTGGCGCAGGATGATGACTCACCCGAGCGGTCGGGAATTATCACAGCGGTCATACCCACCGACCGAGGGGGAGTGCGTCCCAACAATGACTGGAAAGCCCTGGGGATGCGGCGGACCGACAGCGGTACAACGGACTTCAAAGATGTTCAAGTGCTTCCGCACGAGGTGTTGGGGGCTCCGAACAGCGTGATCACCGACTTTTTCGGCTATAGGCGCGCCAGCCTATTCGGCCCGTTGGTGCAACTGATCTTCTCGCACGTCTACATAGGAATTGCCGCCGAAGCGCTGGACTCCGCTCGCGAATACACGCTGGAGCACGCACGGCCATGGACCCCTGCGGGGGTTTCTGAGGCCACGCAGGATCCATACGTAGTTCGGACCTTTGGAGAGCTTGCGATTAAACTACAAGGCGCTGACGCGGCGGCCCGCGATGCGTCGCACGCGGTGCAGCGGATCTGGGAGAAGGGTGATGCTTTGGCACCCGCCGATCGGGCCTCGCTGATGGTTCAGGTGTCGGGGGTGAAGGTCTTGGCCACCGAGGCGGGTCTGTCTATAGGCAGCCGGATCTTCGAGGTCATCGGGGCGCGTGGGACACACCCGCGTTTGGGGCTGGACCGGTTCTGGCGCAACATCCGGACGCACAGCCTGCATGACCCGGTGGCCTACAAGATTGCCGACGTCGGCCAGTACTTCTAGAACGACCGTGATCCCGTCCCAGGCTTTACATCCTGACAAGTTCGACAACACACATCGGCGATCCCCCCACCAGGTCGCGGGCGGAAGCGACATCGGCGGTGGTGCCACGAAGTTCCTGGACAAGCTCGTCGTAGCGTGCACGCACCGTCGGGGTGAGGCCGCCACGGTTCTCCATGGCGATAAACGCCGTTGTCTTGGCGCCTTTCTCCCCGAACGCCGTGCCCATCCGGTCGAATGACTGAAACGACGGCACTCCCGCAGGGATCGGGTCGACCGACTGCTGCCGCACGACTGTCTCCAGCTGCGGGAACGCTCGTGACCGCCTCGACGGTGACAGCCTCCACTCCCCCGCTGCGCAGCAACACCGCCGTGGCGTCGAGCAGACGGTTCCGGGAACGAACCCGCCGCGGATCGACGTCGTCGAGGCCATTGATGCTCACCGCCACCAGGTCTCCTCACGCTGTTGGTCCAGCGTGGATGTGGCATTCTACCAACGATACCGTTGGTAGTGGTCTGCTACCGGCACGAGCATCGATTCGAGGACTGTGATGTCAGCACCCACCAAACTGCCCGCACACTCCCCATCGTGCATGGGCTGCGGGCCGGAGAATGCCAGCGGCCTGCAGCTCGAGGTGTACCGCGACGGCGACCGCGTTTTTGCCGATCACTCTTTCACCACCAAGCATTCCGGTGGACCAGGTTTGGCGCACGGAGGCGCTATCTCGGCCGCGTGCGACGACATCATGGGATTCACGCTGTGGATCGCCGGCACCCCGGCCGTCACGCGCACGTTGACCGTCAAGTACCGCCGACCGGTACCCCTCCACGTACCAGTACGTCTTACGGCGTGCATCGACGAGGACGCCGATCACATCCTGCACATCGGGGCGAGCGGGACTGTGGACGGCGAGACCTACTTTTCCGCCACCGGCGAGTTCGTGAAAGTCGATCTCATGCACTTCGCGCGCTACGCCGACACCTCCACGGTAGACAGCTTTTTCGTCAATCTTCTTCGCGCGGACTGACCTGCTCAGATGCCCGGCGCTGCCTGCCGATTCGCCGGTGCGCGGCGAAACCGCGTCGGGGAGCATCCGACCCACCGTGTGAACGCATGAGAGAAGCTGGCGGCGTCGGAGTACCCCAGTTCTGCGGCTATCTCGCCGACACCGATGCCCGGATCCAGCAGTCGCGCGGTGGCCCGTTCTTGGACGAACTGCTGCCGCAGGCGACGCAGGGTGGTGCCCTCGGCGTTCAGGCGTCGCTTGAGTGTGCTCACCGATATCGACAGCTCCGCCGCGATACGAGCACCGTCAGCGCGGGCAGGGTCGGCATCGAACTGTGCGCGGACCAGCTGCGTGTAGGAACTGGGCCTACGCTGTTCGTAGACGCGTCGAAGCTCGGCAATACCGATCCGGTAGGCCACGGGGTCGGAGAAACGGCACACGTCGTAGAGCACGGCAGCCGGTATGTGCACGAACGCCGCGGGCGCGTTGAAAACGATCCGATGGCCGATCTCACCCACGGCGATCAGGTCTGCCGGCGCCTGGCATGTCAGATGAAGCTCCACGGAGGGGACGGCACCGGCGAGCATGTCCACCAACCGCAGGACAGCCAGACCACCGTAGGTGACGGCGAAACAATCGGTGCCGGCGCTGTCGGTGCGCCCGGCCAGAGCGATCGTCAGTCCAGAATCTCCGTGCTGGAACTCGGTGCTCAGCGCGGTCGATATCAGGGGCAAGAACTGAAGCAGTTGAACAACTTCGACGACGGAACCCGCACTGACCAGCGGCAAACTGATGGGGCCGAACGAGGTGAGCTGAGCGTGCTCGGCGAACGCTACGCCCAACCGGAATCCCTGCTGGGAATCCATCGCCGGATACACCTCGTGAAACCACCGGACAGGCACTTGGCCCTGTCGCGCAATGACGACCGCGAGATCGACGCCCTCGCGGGCCATGATGCGTTCGAACGCTCGGGTCTCCGCCGCGCCCAAGGCGCCGCTGTCGAGGAGCTGGGCGAACGCCAGCGGCGGCATCCCCGACTCGACAAGGCTCATATGAGCCAAGTTAACAAGACATCGCGACGTCCGAACCTGGATCGACCACATTCGCCGCGCGCACACTCATCTCTACGACCCAGGAACAAGGAGGTGGCCATGGCCACGATCACCTACGTGACCCACGACGGCGAGGACTACCCCGCGCCGGTGATGCCCGGCAGGTCACTGATGCAGACCGCGGTCGACCAGGCGATACCGGGCATTGATGGCGACTGTGGCGGTGAGGCGGCATGCGGAACCTGCCACGTCGTCGTCGACAGCGCGTGGATCGACACCGTCGGCCACAGCACAGACGTCGAAGAAGGCATGTTGAGCATGCACCCCGAGCGTGAGGCCAACTCGCGGCTGTCGTGTCAGATGACCGCGCGCGAAGAGTGGGACGGGTTGACCGTTCACCTCCCCGAGTTCCAGTTGTGAAGTGAGAGAATGAGAGCGACTTTCAGATGAGCATTACCACCGCGATCGCCGAGAAGGCGCAGTCCATGATCCCGATCGATCTGCAGATCCGTGGCGCTCACGTCTATGACAAGACCCGCCGGATCGTCACCCGAACCGACGGCAAGAAAATCTTCACCGAGACCCCCATCCCGCCGGTCGAGGACGTCGAACTCACTGACATCGATCTGAGCAACCCATTTCTCTACCGACAGGGCATGTGGCGGTCCTACTTCGAGCGTGTGCGCAATGAGGCGCCCGTTCACTTCCAGCCCCGCAGTCCCTTCGGGCCGTTCTGGTCGGTCACTCGACATGCCGACATCATCGCTGTCGACAAAAACCATGAAGCGTTCTCCGCCGAACCGTTCATCATCATCGGTCGGCCCCCGCGTTTCATGGATATCGCGATGTTCATCGCCATGGACCCGCCGCGGCACGACAAGCAGCGCGCCGCCGTCCAGGGAGTCGTCGCACCGAAGAACCTGCGCGAGATGGAGGGCCTCATCCGGTCTCGCGTCCGGGAAGTCGTCGAGGAGCTACCGCTCGACGAACCGTTCGACTGGGTCCAGACCGTGTCGGTCGAACTGACCGCGCGGATGCTCGCGACATTGCTCGACTACCCCTACGAGCAGCGCCACAAACTCGTCCAGTGGTCGGATTTGGCCACGTCGATGGAGCAGGCCAACGGCGGACCATCGGACAACGACAAAGTTTTCCGCGAGATGGTCGCGATGGCACAGGGCTTGAGTGCGCTGTGGCGAGACAAGGCCGCGCGGACCGCGGCAGGCGAGGAGACCGGATTCGACCTCATCACCATGCTGCAGAGCAACGAGGACACCAAGAACCTTCTCGACAATAGCCCGATGGAGTTCCTCGGGAACCTCGTGCTGCTGATCGTCGGCGGCAACGACACCACCCGCAACTCGATGAGCGGCGGAGTGCTGGCTCTCAACGAGTTTCCCGAGCAGTTCGAGAAACTCAAAGCCAATCCGGATCTGATTCCCAATGCGGTGTCGGAGATTATCCGGTGGCAAACCCCGCTGGCATACATGCGTCGGGTCGCCAAGAAGGACGTGATGCTCAACGGTCAGTTCATCCGCGCAGGTGACAAAGTCGTCATGTGGTATGCCTCCGGCAACCGCGACGAGCGAGTGTTCGACCGCCCGGACGAGCTCATCATCGATCGGTCCAACGCTCGCAACCACATCGCGTTCGGTTTCGGTGTGCACCGTTGCATGGGAAACCGTTTGGCCGAATTGCAGTTGCGCATTCTCTGGGAAGAACTTCTCGAGCGCTTCGACGACATCGAGGTGGTCGGTGATCCGGAGTACGTGCAGTCCAACTTCGTTCGTGGGATCAGCAAGATGATGGTCCGTCTGACTCCCAAGCCGGAGACGTGAGTACTGATCGGGTCGTGATCGTCGGCGCAAGCCACGCGGGCGCACAGCTGGCGGCCAATTTGCGCAAGGAGAAGTGGGCTGGGGCCATCCTGCTGATCGGCGACGAGGGCCGCCTGCCGTATCAGCGGCCGCCGCTGTCCAAGGCATACCTGGCTGGCGATTGCCATCTCGACGATGTCGCGATTCGGAGCCGCCAGTTCTACGACAAGCAACGGATCGAGCTCGTCGACGGGACCGTGACCTCGATCGACCGTGCCGAACGAACCGTCACTCTTGGCAACAACGACGCGGTGTCCTACTCGAAGTTGGCCCTGTGCACCGGCGCTCGAGCTCGCGCACTGCCGGTCCCCGGCGCCGACCTGCCGGGCGTGCACTATCTGCGCACCGCCACCGATGTCGAGGCCATCCGCGCCGCCGCGGTCCCGGGTTCGCGGGTCGTCATTGTCGGCGGCGGGTACATCGGCCTGGAGACAGCGGCCTCGCTTCGAACCCTGGGTGTCGAGGTCACCGTCCTGGAGGCGGCAGGACGCGTACTCGAACGTGTCACGGCGCCCGTCGTGTCGGAATTCTTCGATCGAATTCACCGCGAGAAGGGTGTCGAGGTACGGACCGACGCAATGGTCGAAGGGTTCCGCGGCGACGAACGAGTCGACGGCGTTGTCCTGTCCGGGGGGGAGACGCTGGCCGCTGACCTGGTCATCGTCGGCGTCGGCGTCATTCCGAACACGGAGCTCGCAGCAGCTGCGGGCATCGACGTCGAAAACGGCATCCTCGTCGACGACCGCGCTCGTACCAGCGATCCTGACATCGTCGCAGCCGGCGACTGCGCCAACCACCGAATCGAGCGGTACGGGCGACGTGTTCGTCTCGAGTGCGTGTCCGCAACAACCGAGCACGCCAAGATCGCGGCGGCCACAATCTGCGACAACACAACCGGTCGCGCCGCACTGCCATGGTTCTGGTCCGACCAATACGACCTCAAACTCCAGATCGCCGGGCTCAACACCGGATACGACGAGGTGCTGGTCAGCGGCAACCCCGCCCATGGCCGCGACTTCACCTGCTACTACTTAACCGCCGGAGAACTGATTGCAGCTGACTGCGTCAACAGACCCGCTGACTTCGTGACCGCCAAGCGCGCCATTGCACAACGAGCGCCGATCGTCAGGTCCGAATTGATCGGAGCGGCCCCATGACCACATCACCGACAAATGCGGTCAGCCCGGCGGCGCTGACGGGTTCACGCTTCCTCGACATCGAGCACGCCACCGTCGCAACCTTCACACGCGAAGCCGTCGGCAACGCGACCACCGACAAAGACAAAGCCGGCCGCCTGTTCACCGCGGTGCGCGACGCCATCCGCTACGACCCGTACACCGTCTCCAACGACCCAGAGCACTACCGGGCCAGCCATGTAATCGAATCCGGGCGTGGATACTGCGTCCCCAAGGCCGTCGTGCTTACCGCCGCATTCCGCGCCGCCGGGATCCCAGCGCGGCTAGGCTTCGCCGACGTCCGTAATCACCTCCAAACGGGCGCCCTACGTGAGCTGATGGGAACCGACGTCTTCGTCTATCACGGGTACAGCCACGTCTACATAGACGGACGGTGGCTCAAGGCGACACCCGCGTTCAACTCGGAACTGTGCGCGCGGTTCGGAGTCGCCCCGATCGACTTCACCGGCGACAGCGACGCGTTGCTCCACGCTCACTCCGCGGACGGCTCAACACACATGGAGTACGTCCGCGAAAGAGGTGTGTACAACGACCTGCCTCTCGACAACATCCTGGTGGCTCTCAAAGAGGCCTATGGCCCTCTTATACTCACGCAGCGTGCGACGTCACTAGATGCATTCCACGCCTAACCCGGTCTGCCTCAGTCGTCGGCCCGGCAATCGACAATTTTCGTACCGCCTCAACACAGGAGGATCGTGTCAGTGTCCGGCCCCTCGATGATCGACCCCTACCCGCACCGAATGGGTGGCCACTGTGGGTCCGGTGCGATGCGAGACCTCATGGAGTGGACCGGGCTCGGTTACGACGGCCCACCCGACGAGGGCCTCGTCTTTGCCCTCGGCGGAGCCCTCTCCCTCACCTACATTCGATCAAAAGCGCTGATGCCACCCGTGTACTTAGTCGGACGAGGACCTGATTTTGAGATCGACCTCCCCCGCCGTCTGGGCGGCACCGTCGAGGTGCTTGCCACAGACGACCCGGCCGAGGGTTGGGAGAACCTTCGTGGCGAGATCGATCAGGGACGCCCTGCACTGGTCTGGGCGGAGATCGCAGAACTCCCCTACCTGCGGGTCCAGTTGCGCATGAGCCGCCACGACATCGTTGTAGTCGGCTACGACGAGACGCAAGGCGTCGCGTACATCGCCGACAACGATCGCGAAGACCTTCAACGCGTCCCACTGGACGCACTCGCACGCGCGCGCCGCTCGACCTCCTTCCCGGAGCCAACCCGACACACGCTGTTTCGTATCAATTGGCCACAGACGCCACCTTCGATTCTCGAGGTGGCCGCACAGGCATTCGCACAATCCGCAGCGAGCCTGAGCACCCCAGGCGCATCGACGATCGCCGGGCCCGCAGAACACGGGTCACACGGCCTCGACGCTGCCAGCGCGCTCGCATCCGACGTCTGCAGCTGGGGAGCCCTGTCGACCGACGACCTCGAGATGCATTTATTCAGCCTCGGCGCCTTCATCGAGAAAGCGGGGACCGGCGGCGGCCTGTTCCGCCGACTGCTGGCACAGGGCTGCGACGAAATCGCGCGCCTCACCGGCGATCACGCCACCGCCATCCTTGCAGCCAACGCCCACCATGCGGCGACATCCTGGACTGCAGTCGCACGCGCAGCAGTACAGAAGGATCACGCCTCATCCGAGCGGCTCCGATCCGTCACAACCCTCGCGGCGGCTCTACCCGAGGCGGAAACGACCCTGGAGGCGTCACTACGAAAGGCCGCAGCATCCTTGTCAGGCTAACCGGCCTGTCGCGGCAAGTCCGCGAGGAGGACGCTAAGCAGGGCCGCCGCGTTCACACAAACGCACGCAGGAGCATTACCATCAGCAGGACGCCGGTTCCCGCTGACCCGGGTCCTGTGACATCGACAGGAGGCAACCGGGAAGCCTGCAGTTCTTCTCGCAGCGTCACGTATCCTGGCCTTCGACCACGCCACCGTGCAGGCGTCCACCCGTGATGCTACCGGCGACGCGGACAACGATCGAGACATGGCGCGGAGCCACTTTGCCGCGGTGCGAAACCAGATCCGCTACGACCCCTACACAGCAGCCCGCATCCTCCTCGAAGTCGGCGACGGTTCAGCATTCGCCACCGCAGGCCACCTGGCCGCCTACGCCGGCATCGCACCAGTCACCCACCGATCCGGCACCTCCATCCGTGGCGAGCACCCCGCCCGATTCGGAAACCGCAAACTCAAACGAGCCTTCTTCCTCTCCGCGTTCGCCGCACTGCACGACCCCACCAGCCGCGCCTACTACGACCGCAAACGCGCCGAAGGAAAGAAACACAACGCCGCCCTCATCTGCCTGGCACGCCGACGATGCGACGTCCTCTACGCGATGCTCAAGCACAGCGAGCCCTACCGAACCCCAATCGCTTCAGCTGCTTGACAAACCCATAGGGACACCCCCCGTTCTGGACGACCCCCACCCAGCGTCTCACGCACGCTCACCACGAGCTCGGCGGGAATCGGGCCCCGACGGGTCTGTCCGATATTCGGTGTAAGCGGCGGTTTTCCGATTGCTCGGCGGGTCAGCGTTCTTCGGCTGCGGGCATACGATCGGCGAACGTGATGGCCGGGGCGTTGAGCGCTGGCTTCCAGCGTACGGCCCACTTCGTCTGACCGGTACCCTTCGGGTCCAGCGACCGGGTGACCAGGTAGAGCGTTTTGAGTGCGGACTGCTCGTTCGGGAAGTGTCCTCGAGCGCGCACCGCACGCCGGTAGCGGGCGTTGAGACTTTCGATCGCGTTGGTGGAGCACAACACTCGCCGTATCTCGACGTCGTAGTCAAGGAACGGGATGAACTCCTCCCACGCGCTCTCCCACAGGGTCACGATCGCCGGGTACGGCGTGCCCCATTTCTCGGCGAATTCCTCCCACCGCGCCCGGGCGTCAGCGGCGGTCGGCGCGGTGTAGATCGGTTTGAGATCGGCGCTGATCGTGTCCCAATACTTGCGGGAGGCGTACTTGAAGGTGTTGCGGATCAGATGGATGATGCACGTCTGTACCGTGGCCAACGGGAACGCGGCAGATACACTGTCGGGCAACCCTTTCAATCCGTCACACACAACGAAGAAGATGTCGCGGACACCCCTGTTCTTGAGGTCGGTGAGCACCGCCAGCCAGAACCTGGCCGACTCGCCGTCGCCGTCGCCGGCCCACATGCCGAGGATGTCTTTGTGCCCGTCGAGATCCACCCCGATCGCGGCGTAGATGGGCCGGTTACGCACCTGCCCATCCCGGATCTTGACCATGATCGCGTCGATGAACACCGCCGCGTACACTTTCTCCAGCGGGCGTGCCCACCACGACACCATCTCTTCGATGACCCGATCCGTGATTCGGGAGACGGTGTGAATCGCCCCGGGTTTGCTGGAGGCTCGGTTAGTTGGTTCCAGCGTTTGCGGGGACCGGGTTCTCACGGTAGCTGGTGACGGTGTGGGTCGACCAGTAGGCGCTCTCGTACTCGACGGGTGGGACGTGTCCGATCTCGCCGTGCAGGCGGCGGTGGTTGAACCATTCGACGTACTCAGC
>NZ_MVKV01000033.1:0-7448 GCF_002009645.1 Gordonia sp. IITR100
GGTCGTGGTCACGACTTCTGGATGGGGATGGAAGCCTGCGAAGGTTGTTGGCCGCAATGTCTTTGGAGGACGAGGGAGGCAAGGACCGTACCGAGGTGGTGACGCGCCCCGGCGAGGTCGCCGATCGCAGCGAGGTGGCGGACGAGACCGATGTGTGCGGCGAGGTGGCGGCGTCGGTTCGAGGTGACGCTGAAGTGATGGGCGCGGTGGAAGAACTGGTGGGCCGAGTATGGCGTGGGTGCCCGGTAGACGTCGCGCATGGCATGCAGATACTGACGACGGTGGTCGTCCGGGGGCGAGTGCGTCCCCCTCGGGTTCTCGGTCACAGCGCATCCCTCGAACTAGTACGCGCAGGCTGGGTCAACCCGCGTCATCTAACTACTATAGGGCCTAGTAATTGGCGGCGCGGTGGGTGCTGGAGTTGCGGCGTCACGGACGAGCCCCTGGGGCATACTGGCTGGTGGTGCAGGTGGCGGACCGCCGGGAAGGTGTATTGAGCGTGGGTCTCAGCGAGCACGACGGCGGCCGTCGAGGATCGAGGCGAACGATGGGTGAGCATCCATGAGTGCAGCGGTGGTGTTAGTTGTTGCCGCAGGTGTGCTGGGCTGGCTGTGGCCTCGATGGATGGTTCGGGTGCAGGGCCGTATCGATGCTCGTTGGGTGTTGGTGGCCTGGCCGGCCGCGCAGGTCGTGTTTGCGTTGTTGTGGGTGGGAGCTGTTGTGACGCTGGCGGTTCCCGGTCATTTCGGCATCCATTCGTTGTCTGAGGTGGTGTCGTGTCTGCGGGTGTTGTCACACGGCGCATCCCCGCGGGTGGAAGCGATCTCTGGTGGCGTGCTGGCGGTGGTGACCGTGGCAGCGATTGTCCGAGCGGTGACGATCGCGGTGCGATCGGCGGTGCGGATGCGTGGTGCTCGTGAGGAGTATCTTCAGTCGTTGCGGTTGGTGGGCGCCCGCAGTGAGCGCTATCCCGATGTGTGGTGGCTCGCCGACGGGCGGCCGATGGCGTTTTGTCTGCCGGGCAAGGATGCCGGCATTGCCGCCACGACCGGGTTGCAGGCGGCGTTGTCCGGTGAGGAACTCGATGCCGTCGTTGCTCATGAGCGCGCACACCGGCGGCAACGTCATCACACCGTGGTGTTGGCGGCCCGCGCTCTCGGGCGTGCGTTCCCGCTGATTCCGTTGTTCAGCCGCGCGGGCCGTGAGGTCGCCGGCTTGGTCGAGCAAGCCGCCGATGCCCGCGCGGCCCAGCTGGTGGGTGCGCGGGCGGTCTGCTCGGCGTTGGGAACGTTGGCCCGTTCGGGACCTGTAGCGGGCCCGGTGGGTGTGTTGTCGATCAGCGATTCGTCGTCGGTGGGGCCTCGGTTGAGCCGCTTGGACTCCGGTCACCGGTGCCGGTCGCGACGTCATCATGTGGGTGCTGCCGCGGCGGTGGCTGGTGTGGTGGCGGTGCCGACCACGCTAGCGGTGTCCGGTGTCGTCTCGGCGATGGTGATCGCGATGTGTGTGTAGCCGAGACCGACCCGGGCAGGTCCGACCGCTAGGGGTTGTTGAGAAGCTGCTGCATCCTCGCAATTTCGCTCTCCTGATCAGTGACGATCTGACGTGCCAGAGCGATCGCCTCGGGCGATTGGCCGTCTTGAATCTCGGTCTTGGCCATGGCGATGGCGCCGCGATGGTGTTCGATCATCTGCGTCAGGAACAGGCGCGACGCCTCGGCTCCTTGCGCGTCGCGTAGCTGCTGCATCTGTTCTGGCGACATCATGCCCATCATCGACGGCATCGGGGAGGAACCCGGCGCCATCGACGTACCCATGTCCATGTTGTGTCCCTGGCCCTCGAGTGGGGCTCCCCATTGCTTCAGCCACGACTGCATCTGCTCGATCTCAGGCTGCTGAGCGTCTTTGATCTGCTGGGCCAGACTGACGACCTGGGGGTTGATGTTGTCCTTCTCCAACAGGATGCCGCTCATCATGATCGCCTGGGTGTGGTGCGGGATCATCTGCTGGGCGAACGAGATGTCCGCGCTGTTGTGTTCGGCAGAGGCCGCCGCTGACGATTCGGTACTGACCGTGCTGGTACCCATCCCCGACATCGAGGAATGATCCTCAGTCGAGGTGTCCGAACACGCGGCCACCACTGTCAGAACAGCCGCCGCGGCAGCAACGACGACACCGGTTCGTGTGACTCTCATCGATCTCCTCCTCAAGAGTGATACTTCGCCACCGCCCGGCGGCGCTTCGATAACAATTCTACTAACACCGATAGTAGTTAGTCGCCTGCCCGGCACCCACAAAACGGGCGGTGAACTGCGCAAACAAAGCCACCAATGCCCGATTAGTTCGCTTCGTAGTGGAGCCGCGTGTGACTGGTGGGGCACAAGTGACTTGTGGTGTGATCTCGCGGGTACACGCATGGCACTCGTGCGTGGGTCTACGACGTCCGCGGGAAAGGTCCGACCGCATGCAGATGGTGTTGACATCGCTACGGGTCAAGGCGGGGCAGCAGTGGGGCCCCAAAGCGTTGGGGGTGGCAGCGGCGGTGTGCGTGGGCGTTGCGCCTGTGATTGCCACCGCACCGGCGGCGGCCTCGACCGATGGACATGTGGCCGGGGAGCTGATCGCGATCGTGCAGGACTCGGTGAAGGCCGCTTTGGGTGGTGCCGCGGCTGCGAATTTGGGGAAGCCGATCACGCAGACGGCGTCCTGCCTGGGCGCTCAGGCCCAGTCGGGCAGCGTCGGCGATGCGGGCAGTGCAGCCGCACTGCAGTGCTTCGGCACGTTTTCGCTCATTGATCCGATAGACGGGTTCCGGATCATCGACGCGTTACCGCTGGCTCGGCTGGTAGCCACCCTGATCGCCGCAATCGTGCCGCACGATCCGAACGAGCCGCATGGCCCCCAGCCGCAGGAACCCGGAACGCCGACACCGCTGCTGCCCGGTAGTGGCGGTGCGGTGGCGCCGACTGCGGGCGAGATCACGTCCACCTTCGGTGACGGACGGGGCCATCAGGGCATTGATATCGGCAATGATCTGGGCGCGCCCATTGTCGCGGTAGCTGACGGGGAGGTCATCACCTCCGGACCTGCCGAGGGGTTCGGGTTGTGGATGCGGATCCGGCACGATGACGGCACGATCACCACCTACGGCCACAACGACGAGAATCTGCTCGAGCAGGGCGCGCGAGTACGGATGGGCCAATCGATCGCCACAGTGGGCAACCGTGGGGTCTCGACCGGCCCGCATCTGCATTTCGAGGTTCTCGACCCGACGGGAGTCAACGTCGATCCGGCACAGTGGCTGGCCGATCGCGGGGTGGTTCTGGCGATGGCCGCTGATGCAGACGCCCGCGCGCCGGGGCCGGTGGTGCCGCAGTGGGTCGGCGAACCACGCCTGTGACGAACCCGGCGTGGTGGGTGGCTCAGGAACGAACGAGGCGAGCGATGGCCGCCGAGGCTTCAGCGATCTTCTCCTGCGCCTCGTCCCCGCCGGCGTGGGCGGCATCGAGCACACAGTGGGTGAGATGGTCGTCGAGCAAACCCAGCGCGACCCCCTCCAGCGCCTTGGTCAGCGCCGAAATCTGGGTCAGGATGTCGATGCAGTACTGCTCCTCGTCGACCATCCGATAGATACCTCGGGATTGCCCCTCGATGCGCTTGAGGCGGGCCAGGTATTTGCCCTTATCGCTGATGTAACCGTGGGAAGAGTGTTCCGAGGCAGAGGATTCTTCCGGGGTGGAGGATTGTCCCGGTGCGGACGCAGCGGTCATGGACTCACCTTCTCAATGGATCTCGGTCGGTTGTGCTGCAGTCCACGCACTGTACTCGCGCCTGGCTGCAGGTCGAGTCGGCGTAACAGTTGCGCGTTGAGTGCGACCACGACCGTCGAGGCTGACATCAGAATCGCTCCGACCGACATCGGCAGGACGAACCCGATGGGCGCGAGAATTCCGGCGGCCAGCGGTACAGAGATCAGGTTGTATCCCGCTGCCCACCACAGGTTCTGCTTCATTTTTCGGTAGCTGGCGTCCGACAGCTCGATGACCGACAGCACCGAGCGGGGGTCGTCGCTGGCGAGGATGACCCCGGCCGAGGCGATCGCGACGTCGGTGCCGGCCCCGATCGCGATGCCCACATCGGCCTGGGCCAGGGCGGGGGCGTCGTTGACGCCGTCGCCCACCATCGCCACCTTGCGGCCTTCGTGCTGCAGTTCGGCCACCTTGCTGGCTTTGTCTTCCGGCCGTACACCGGCGAACACCCGATCGATACCGAGGTCGTGAGCGACGGTGTGCGCCACTGCTTCGGCGTCGCCGGTAATCATCACAACCTCGACCCCGCGGGCGTGCAGCACCTCGACGGCTTGGCGGGATTCCCCGCGCACCTCATCAGCAAGTTTGAGAGCTCCAATCAGCTCAGTGTCGCGGGTGACATGCAGGATGATTGCGCCGTCGGCGCGCCAGCGATCAGCGATGGCCAGTTCCTGATGGCCCTGTTCCTCGAGCATGCGGGGCCCGCCCACCCGCACTGTGGCGCCCTCGACGCGAGCGGTCACACCGACCGCCGGTGACGAGGTGAAGTCGGTGGCCGCCGGCACCGGCCGCGCGCGGTCTCCGGCAGCTGCGACAATCGCTCGCGCCAACGGGTGCTCACTGTCGGCTTCGGCGCTGGCGGCCAGGGCGAGCACGGTGTCCTCATCGACGCCGTCGGCGGCCGCGATCTCGATGACCGTGGGCTCACCCTTGGTCAGGGTTCCGGTCTTGTCGAACAGCACCGCATCCACAGTGCGCATGGCCTCAAGTGCCAACCGGTCTTTAACCAGCACGCCGCCGCGGGCGGCGCGTTCGGTGGCAATGGCCACCACCAGGGGGATAGCCAAGCCGAGTGCGTGCGGGCAGGCGATGACCAGCACGGTGATGGTTCGAATCACCGCCTGGTCGGGTTGGCCGATGACCGTCCACACGATGGCGGTGATGATCGCTGAGCCGAGCGCGAACCAGAACAGCAGCGCTGCAGCGGAATCGGCCAGCCGCTGGGCGCGGGAGGTGGAGTTCTGCGCGTCTGCCACCAGGCGCTGAATCCCGGCCAGCGCCGTGTCATCGCCGGTGGCGGTGATCTGGACCCGCAGCCCCGAGTCGGTGGCCACCGTGCCGGCCACCACCTGATCGCCGATGCCGCGGCGCACCGTGCGCGATTCTCCGGTGACCATGGATTCATCGAGCTCGGCCGAGCCGTCTACGACGCGACCGTCGGCCGGCACGCTGGCCCCCGGGCGCACGATCACCACATCTCCGACCTGCAGCTCACTGGGAGCAACCGTGGTGATCTGGTCGCCATCGACGCGTTCGGCCTCATCGGGCAGCAGCGCGGCCAGCGAGTCCAGGGCCGAGGTCGTCTGGGCCAGCGACCGCATCTCGATCCAATGCCCCAACAGCATGATCACGATGAGCAGCGCCAGTTCCCACCAGAAGTCCAGTTCGTGGTGCAACACACCGATGCTCGCACCCCAGGACGCCACGAAGGCCACCGTGATCGCCAAGGCGATCAACAGCATCATTCCCGGTGCACGCGACCGCAGTTCTGAATAGGCGCCTACCAGGAACGGCCGCCCACCCCAGCAGTACATCGCCGTACCCAGCACCGGTGAGACCCACTTCAACACTTCACCATCGGGTAGGTCATAGCCGATGAGCATCGCGAACATGGGCGAAAAGGCCACGACCGGCACAGCCAGGGCCAGCATGATCCAGAACAGCCGCCGGAACTGCCCGACGTGATCACCATGCCCCCCATGCCCAGCGTGATCATGGTCTGCGCGGGCGCGCTCAGCATGGTGATCGTGGTGGTTGTGTGACGCTGCGGCGAGTTGGCCGTGGTGGCGTTCATCGGCGGCGTCGTGACCGACGTGCTCAGGGGAAGAGTGCTCGTTCATGCCGCTACCTTATACCCCTGGGGGGTATACGTCGAGGGGTTGGTGGGTGGAACTGTGGACGATGAGTGGGGCGGGCTGGTGAAGGCGCGCAGCCGCAGGCTGTTGCTGACGACGAACACGCTGGACAACGCCATGGCGGCCCCGGCCAGCATGGGGTTGAGCAGTCCCAGCGCGGCCAGCGGTATCGCGGCGACGTTGTAGGCGAATGCCCAGAACAGGTTCATTTTGATCGTTTTCAGAGTGGTGCGTGCCAAGGCGATCGCGTCGGCGGCAGCGTTGAGGTCGCCGCGGACCAGGGTGATGTCAGCGGCATGCATGGCGGCGTCGGTGCCGGTGCCCATCGCCAGCCCGAGATCGGCGTGGGCCAGGGCAGCGGCGTCGTTGACGCCGTCGCCGATCATGGCCACAACCTTGCCGTCGGATTGCAGGTCGGTGATGACGGCGGCTTTGTCGGCCGGCAAGACGTTAGCGATGACGGTGTCGATACCGACCTCAGCGGCCACGGCATCGGCGACGGTCTGGTTGTCGCCGGTCAACAGGATGGGCGTCATACCCAGTGCGGCGAGCCGGGCGATGGCGTGTGCGCTGGTGGGTTTGATCGCATCGGCGACCGCCAGGACCGCATGGGCGCGGCCGTCCCAGGCGACGAGTACGGCGGTCTGTCCGGCTTCTTCGGCGGCGGTCTGCGCCTCGTTGAGGTGAGGGTCATCCACGGCGATGCCGTGTTCGGCCAGCAGCGTCGGACGCCCGACGGTGACCACACGTCCCTGGACCAGACCGCGCACGCCTCGACCTTCGAAGTTGCGGAAGTCGTCGACCTCGTCGAGCGGCCCGACTTCGGCGGCTGCACCAGCAGCGATGGCGGCCGCGACGGGGTGCTCGGAGGCATTCTCCACCGCCCCCGCGAGGGCGAGCACGTCTTCGCGAGTGGTGGAGGGAGCAGTGGTGACCTGGACGAGTGTCATCTGTCCCGTGGTGACCGTGCCGGTTTTGTCGAGGACAACGGTGTCGACGGTTCGGGTGGATTCCAGGACTTCGGGGCCTTTGATCACGATGCCGAGTTGGGCTCCGCGGCCGGTACCGACCAGAAGTGCGGTCGGGGTGGCCAGTCCCAGAGCGCAGGGGCAGGCGATGATCAGCACAGCGACCGCGGCGGTGAACGCCGCTTGCAGGGGATAGCCGGCGCCGATCCACGCGCCGAGGACAGCGATGGCGACGGCGATGACCACCGGCACGAAGACACTTGAGATCCGGTCGGCCAGTCGCTGGGCGTGGGCTTTGCCGGTCTGGGCGCGTTCGACCATCGCGGCCATTTGCGCGAGTTGGGTGTCCGCTCCCACGCGGGTCGCCCGCACCCGCAGGTGCCCGCCGGCGTTGACCGTTCCGCCGGTCACGGTGTCGGCGGGGGCGACCTGGACTGGCATCGACTCGCCGGTGACCATGCTGGCATCGACTGCCGAGGTGCCGGACACCACCACACCGTCGCTGGCGATCTTCTCGCCGGGGCGCACATTGAACTC
>NZ_MVKV01000033.1:7761-9466 GCF_002009645.1 Gordonia sp. IITR100
TGCCTGGTTGTCCGGCGGTGCCGAAGAACAACGCATACAACGACCACAACAGCGCCGCGGTGGTGCCGACCGAGATGAGGGTGTCCATGGTGGCCGCACCGTGGCGCAGGTTGAGCAACGCGGCGCGATGAAACGGCCATGCCGCCCACACGATCACTGGCGCGGCCAACGTCAACGACGCCCACTGCCAGTAGGTGAACTGCAACGCCGGGACCATTGCCAGCGCGATCACCGGTACCGAGAGAACCACCGCACCGATCAGTCGGTGACGCAAGGCCACGAGCTCCCCGTCGTCGTCCGAAGGGTCATCGTCGGGGGCGGCACCTTTGGTGGGAGTGGCGGGCAGCGCAGCGTGGTATCCGGCCTGTTCGATGGTCTCGATCAGCAGGTGTGGGTCGACACCGGCGGGTGCGCTGACGTGAGCTTTTTCGGTGGCGTAGTTCACCGAGGCGCTCACTCCGTCGAGTTTGTTCAGTGTGCGTTCGATGCGTGCCGCGCACGATGCACACGTCATGCCCGACACGGCGAGTTCGATATCGACGGCGCCTGTCTGCTCGGCGGTGGCCGCAGGTGGGTGGATCGGAGCTGAGGTGGTCATGGGGGGGTTCCTCGTTGGGTGAATGCCTCGGCGCAGTGCCCCGGGTGGCGCTGGTCAGCGAGTTAGTGTCCGGCGTGCGGATCGGCCGAGGGGGCCGTGGAGTCAGGTGTCGGGGCCGGGGCGCCGGTGGGGACGTCGAGAACGAAGGTGGCGGTATGCACAGCGCCCTGGACCTGGAAGTCGAGGTAGAGCAGATAGCGGCCCGGGGTGGGGGCGGTGGTGGCGAAGCGGACCTGTGGTCCCGCGAGTTGACCGGCAGTCGGTGCCGCGCCCTCAGGGTGAACATGCAGGTAGGCCAGGTCACCCTGTCGCAGGGCCACCAAGTGACCGAAAGCGCCCAGATACGGCTGCAGGGTGGTGACCGGTTGTCCTGCTCGGCGCACGGTGACGGTCAGTTCGGACTCGACGCCCGCGCGCAGATGACCGGCCAGCCCGATGTCGAACCCGTCGACGGATGACTGTCGTGATTCGGCGGCGGGTGGGGCCGGCTGGTAGTCACCGCTGACTTCGACGGTGCTGGTGAGGGTGAGGGGTTGGCCGGTGGCGGCGGGCACGAAGTCGGCGTAGATCCGGTAGCTGCCTCCCGTCGCCCACTGCCAGGGCAGCGTCCAGCGCCCTTCGGGCGAGAGAGTGGGGTGCACGTGTCGGAAGTGGGTGCCATCCGCGCGGACGACGATCAGGTGCAGCTGCTTGTCGTGCTCGGCGGCGAAGTCGGTGACCGCGGCCCCGGCGGCGTCGAGGATCTCAAAGCTCAGCGGTGCCTGCACCCCGGACGCATGGGGTGCCACCACATTCCCCAGGATGAAGCCGGCTGCTGCCATCGAAACTCCGCGAACCTGATCGGCCCCCGGAGACGAGGCGGATGTTCGCGACTGTGGTGCAGCATTGTGATCGGCATGGGCGGACTCAGCCGGGGAGGTCGACGCCCTGTCGGGAGCGACACCAGCGGCGATGGCGTACGCCGCAGCGAAAACTATCAGCAGGGCCGCGGCGAAGACGCCGAGCTTGGTTGGAACATTCATCGCTGGATTCCTGTCATCGGTGGTGGCGACACCCACGCCGCCCGGGAGAGGCTGAAGTCGCCAGTGGGGCAGACACTTCAGCCCC
>NZ_MVKV01000034.1:0-8914 GCF_002009645.1 Gordonia sp. IITR100
ACCGCGCGGTACACGCCAAACTGGCGTGCCCGTAACTGGAAGCGCAACAACCAAGTGCTCTCTGGTATCAGATCTCCTGGCAGGTCCCCGATAGCCGGTCCAGGCAGGGGTCACGGTAGTAATGGCGCAAAAAACAACGAAGTTCGCGTAGTGCCTGGTCAGCGGGTAGACGGACGCTCTTGTTGGTGGCCGCTATCGGTGGCTGCGGTCGGGGCCGATGAGGCTGGTGATGCCGCGCATGGCTGCCGGTGAGGGTTTGAAGTAGCGGCGTAGGTTCTCGGGTTTGCGGTGGCGGGACTTGGCCATCAGCTCCACCAGGCTGGCACCGGCCTCGCCGAGATGCGTCAGGCCGGAATGCCGAAGTTCGTGCAGATCCCAACCGGTGCCGGGCCCATTCGTCGCGGTGGCGGCATCCAGCACGGCGCGGGCCTGGCCGTAGGACAGCCGGGCCAGCCCGGTGTCGGGGCAGATGTCCCGGTCGGCGGCGGCCTTTCCGGGGCCCGGTCGGCGGTGGGTGACGAACAGCGGTCCGCGGGTGCGGCCCTTGGTGAGGCGTGGCAGGAGCCGGGCGGTGCCCGCGTCCCAGTACACGAGCTCGTGCGCGTACTCGTGGTAGGTGGCACCGCGGCGGCGGGTGCGGGGCTTGGCGCCCTTGGACTTCACCGGGCAACACCGCCCGGCCAGATCGAGGTCCTCGATGTTGACCTGGAGCAGTTCCTCGGTGCGGGCGCAGGTTTCGTAGAGCATCCGCCACAGCGTCTTCTCCCGGAGGTCGATGTCGCGGCGGGCGATGAGCCGGTCGATCGCGGTGCGCGAGTGCACCGGGGTGGTGGAGTCCGGTGGAGTGGAGCGTTTCACCCAGGCCGGGACCGCCGGGGCGGTGTGGCCGTGCTCGCGGCACCACGCCAGCCACGACGCGACCGCGGCGCGGCGGGCGTTCCAGGTGTTGACTGCTGAGGAGCCCCACAGGGTTTCGAGGGTTTCACCGATCTCATCGTCGGCGACGTCGGCCAGCCGCCGGGTCTCGCCGAGCGTGGCGGTGGTCTTGTCGACGGCGATGCCGTAGGCGCGGCGGGTGTTCGGGGAGCCGATCGAGTCGAGGAAGCTGTCGCCGGCGGCGCGGACGGTGATCCCGGACGGCACGGTGGTACCTCCCTCACTGGGCTTGCCGCAGATAACAGGTCCGCGTCGCGCACCGCCGGAGCGGAGTCGGCGCAGGCCGGATGTCATGATGCTACAGATAACAGGGTGTTATCCGTGGCAGTCGGAAAATGGCCTCACCCGAGTACCGGGCGATGCTCATGGGGTGTCTATGCGCCGATTTCGCGGTGGACGCCGCCGGCGGCGGTGTTGACCGCTTCGGCGAGGGTGGGGTGGATGTGGATGGCTTGGGCGAGTTGGGTGTAGGTGGCGCCGGTGGTCATGGCGATGACGGCCTCGTGAACGAGGTTCCCGCCGTCGGGTCCGGCGATGTGGCAGCCGAGGATACGGTCGGTGGCGGCGTCGGCGACGAATTTGACCAGGCCGCGGGTGTTGCCGATGGCGCGGGCTTTCACGACGCCGGTGAAGTCCTGGCGCCCGACGACGACGTCGTAGCCGGCGGCGCGGGCGGCAGGTTCGGTGAGCCCGACGGCGCCGACTTCGGGGTCGGTGAACACCGCGTGCGGCACGATGCGCCCGGTTGTGGTGCGGTCCTGGCTTCGGAATATGGTGCGGTAGACGATGTCGGCGTCGTCGCGGGCGGTGTGGGTGAACATGGGCCCGCCGCGCAGATCGCCGAGCGCCCAAACATTTTCGGCGTCGGTGCGCAGGGAGGCGTCGACGGTGAGGAAGCCCTGTGGGTCGGGTTCGAGACCGAGGTACTCGAGGCCGAGATTGTCGCTGTTGGGGGTGCGTCCTGTCGCGATCAGCAGGTGGCTGCCGGTGATGTCGTCGGCTTCGCTGCCGGTGCAGCCGAGCCGGATGTTCCCGGTGGTGCCGGTGGCCGCGGTGCAGGTGGTGCCGGTGAGCACGGTGATGCCGTCGGCGGTCATGCCCTCTCTGACGGCGGCGGAGATGTCGGGGTCCTCGCCGGGCAGCAGCCGGTCGGCGCGTTGGATGAGGGTGACCTCGGAGCCGAATCGCCGGAACATTTGGGCGAACTCGCAGCCGACGTAGCCTCCGCCGACGACGAGCAGATGTGAGGGCAGGTCGGTGAGGTCCAGCAGGGTGCGGGAAGTGAAGTAGGGGACGGTGTCGAGGCCGTCGATGGCGGGGATGGTGATCCGGGTCGGGGCGGACAACACCCCGTGGCCTTACGGGCGCGGCGCCGCAGGGTGTAGCCGACGGCGGCGGCCACGACCAGCACGCCTGCGGCAAGCAGCCACGGGCTGGTCAAGACACCGCCGAGACCGGCGAGCACGCCGCCGGCGATCAGGGCGGGACCGGCGCAGCAGGCGACCATCACCAGCACGCCACCGGCCACTGCGAGCAGACCACCGAACCCGCCCGAGTCGTTGTCGGGTGTGTTCATCGCCTTGTTGTCGGGTGTGTTCATCGCCGCCCACTACCGTCCGCGGCGGGGATGCGCGGGCAGCAGCCCAGCGCGGCGGAGTTGTCGGCCGCCAGCGACCGCGCCAGCATCACCAGGTCAGCTACCCGCGGATCACCCACGGAGTACCGCAGTTTCTTCCCGTCGCGGCGCGCGAGGACATACCCGCAGTCGGCCAGGCAGGACAGGTGTACCGACACCCGGGGCTGCGAGATGCCGGCGTGTTCGACGCAGTCGGCGGAGGTGCGCTCCCCGGCGAGGATGAATTCGAGGAGCTTGAGCCGGGTCGGATCCGACAGGGCGCGAAAAAACTTCGCCGTCGTATCCAGATGCGTACACGCCGACTCGGCACCGGGCACGGTGACAGTGGCGGTGGTGGACCGGGCCATGGGATCGCCTCCACGAGACTTGAACTATTCGGATAAGCGCATAATATGGTTCCGGTAGATATTCGTCAACACGAATAGCAGCCGTTGTCGGTTCAGCGGTTGCCCGACCAGGAGGCACCCTCGTGACCTTGACAGATTCCCGCGCCGATCTGGCGATCATCGGTTCCGGCTCGGCGGCGTTCGCCGCCGCCATCGCCGCGGTCAACCTCGGCAAACGGGTGGTGATGGTGGAGCGCGGGACGGTCGGGGGCACGTGCGTGAACGTCGGGTGTGTGCCCTCGAAGGCGCTGCTGGCCGCCGCCGAGGCCCGCCACGCCGCCGAGGCGGCGGGCCGGTTCCCCGGGCTCACCCCCGCCGAGGTGCCGCTGGATTTCCCCGCCCTGATCGCGGGCAAGGACGCGCTGGTCGGGCAGCTGCAGGCGGAGAAGTATGTCGACCTGGCCGCCGACTACGGGTGGGAGATCGTCTCCGGCACCGCGGTGTTCGACGGCAGCGCCGAGGCACCCGTGCTGCGGGTCGCGCGCGCCGAGGGCGGTGTACGGGTGATCGAGGCCGACCAGTATCTGATCGCCACCGGTGCCGCGCCCTGGGCTCCGCCGATCGACGGCCTCGTTGAGGCCGGGTATCTGACCTCGACCACCGCCATGGACCTCCAGCAGCTGCCGGAGTCGCTGATCGTGGTGGGTGCGGGCTATGTGGGGCTCGAGCAGGCCCAGCTGTTCGCCCGCCTGGGCAGCAAGGTCACGGTGATCGCGCGTAGCCGGCTGACCTCGGGTGAGGAACCGGAAATCTCGGCCGCGCTCGAGGCCGTCTTCGCCCACGAGCGCATCGACGTGCTCACCGCCGCCACCGTCGAGAAGGTCCTCGCCGACGACGGGCACAAGGTGGTGACCGTGCGCACCGGCGGCGGCGCCAGCACCGAGCTGCGGGCCGAGCAGGTGCTGATGGCCACCGGCCGCCGCCCCAACACCGCCGGGCTGGGCCTGGATGCGGTCGGCGTCGCCGTCGACGAGCGGGGCGCGGTCGTGGTCGACGACCGCCAGCGCAGCAGCAATCCGCGCATCTGGGCGGCCGGGGACGTGGCCGGGGATCCGCAGTTCGTGTACGTGGCCGCCGCGCAGGGCACCCTGGTCGCCGACAACGCCCTGGCCGGTGCCGATCGCGTCCTGGACTACACCACGGTGCCGCGCGTGACGTTCACCAGCCCCGCGATCGCCTCGGTCGGACTGACCGACGCGCAAGCCGCCGCGGCCGGGCTGGCCTGCCAGTGCCGGGTGCTGGGGTTGTCGAGCGTGCCGCGGGCGCTGGTCAACCGGGACACCCGCGGCCTGGTCAAGATCGTCGCCGAAGCCGGCACCGGCCGGATCATGGGCGTGCACGCCCTCAGCGACGGCGCCGGGGACCTGATCACCGCCGCCACCTATGCGATGACCGCGGGTCTGACCGTCGACCGGCTCGCCCACACCTGGGCGCCGTACCTGACCATGGCCGAAGCGCTGAAACTGACCGCGCAGACTTTCACCACCGACGTCACCAAACTGTCCTGCTGCGCAGGCTGACGCCGTCGGACGGGAGGCAGTGATGAACGGACACATGACGATCGGGGACCTCTCGGCCCGCACCGGGGTGCCGGTGAAGGCGCTGCGCGAGTACACCGACCTCGGCCTGATCTACACCCTGGGCCGCAGCCCGGCCGGCTACCGCCTCTACACCGACGACGCGGAGTGGTGCGTGCGGTTCATCGGCGAGCTGCGCGGCCTCGGGCTCACCATCGCCGAGATCTGCCAGCTCACCTCCACCGACCGTGACGACCACGGCCGTTCGGTCGGCGCCCATCTCGCCGAGCTGCTGCAGCGGTCGCGGCAGCGGCTGCGCCAGCGCATCGCCGATGCCGAGCAGATCCTCGACCGCATCGACGCCTTCGAAACCGCACACCGTGCGCATCTGGCCACCGACGACCTGTGCTGGGCCGGTGACCCGTGCGGATGCGAGCTACGGGCTTGACCCTCACCCCGGGGACAGACCCTACCGTCGGCACCGTCACTGTCCGATCGCCCTCGAGGAGTCCGATCCCATGAGTACCGACAACCTCACTGCCGACGTTTTCGCCAAGATCCTGCCCGCCGGCCGGGACCGGGCGCTGATGCGCGCCGCGCTGCGGCTGCTCACCCACGGCACCCCGGTCACCGTCACCGAACTCGCCGCCGCCGCGGGAGTGCCCGACCTCGACCCCGCGCAGACGCCGATCGGCGCCGACGTCGAATACGACGAGGCCGGCCGGATCGTCGGCTGGGGCCTGACCCTCAACCCGACCCCGCACCGGTTCAGCGTCGGTGGCCACCAGCTCTACACCTGGTGTGCCCCCGACACCCTCATCTTCCCCGCCGTCATCGGCGCACCCGCCTGCATCGAATCCGACTGCCCGATCACGGGCACCACCGTGCGCCTGACCATCGACCCCGTCACCGGGGTCAGCGACCTGGAACCGGCCACCGCGATGGTGGCCTTCGTCGACCCCGACCGGATCCAGCCCGGTCACCTCCGCGCCACCTGCTGCAACCCGCAGATGTTCCTCGCCACCTCCGACGCCGCCCACCACTGGCAGGCGAAATTCCCAGGCATGACGGTGCTGCCGGTCACCGACGCCTACCACCAGCTCGCCCGCCCCCTCGCCGACGCGATCACCGACCCGACCACGACCACCGGAACCAGCGCCTGCTGCTAGATCGCGCCGCCGCCGATCCGGGCCGGCGCTGCGGGTCAGAACAGGGTGTCCCGCACGCGCAGCGGCCGGTACCCGGTGGGGCCGAGCTGGGCGAGTTCGGCGTCGATGTCGACCTCGATGGCGCCGAAGAAGTTGATGTTCTCGCTGTGGGCCGGGGAGATGTGCGTCAGCACCTCGTCGTCGATGCGCCGCCCGGCCCGCCGCATCTGTTCGGTCGCCAGCCCGTAATACTCTGTGGTCCAGGCGATGACGGCGTTGGTCGCCAACGTGAGGCACCATGCCTGTTCGGTCTGTCCCTCCAGGTGCCTCGCGCGCACGGCGCCTTCGTGCGCGTAGAGCAGGTCGCGGCGGAGCGCGTGCAGGGATTCGCCCTTGTTGAGCTGTCGGGAGATCTTGCGCCGATAGCCCGGGTCGGACAGGTACCGGGCGGCGTAGATCGTGCGCCGCAGCGCCCCGTATTCCTTGAGCGCCGCCGCGAGGGCGTTCTGCCGGCCCGACGCGGAGAGCTTGCCGACCAGCAGCGACGCGGTGGCGTGCCCGAACTTCAGCGACCCGCTCAGCCGGAGCAGGTCGTCGTAGTGCTCGGCGATGAGATCCAGATTCAGCTTGCGGGTCAGCAGCGGCCCGGCGTGCGGGAACGCGGACTCCACCTGGGCCCGAGGCGCCGCCCGATACAGGGTGATCCGGCCCAGGTCCCGGATGCGGGGCGAGAGCTGCAATCCGAGCAGGTCGAACAGCCCGAAGTTCACGAGGGTGACGCCGTGCGTGTCGGTCGCATGCTCGGTGATCGGCAGATCCGTTGCATTGCCGAGGATTTCGTCCAGCACGTAGTGAGCTTCGCGTCTCGTCGCGACGATGACCTTGGTGCCGTAGGTGGCGTGCTGATCGGTGACATGGGTATACGTGCTCAGTCCTTCGTTCGCGAAATAGCGGCTCAACGCTCTGGCGGTGACCGATTTGCCGCGGGTCGGGAACCGTTGCCCATCACTCGACGACAGGGTGCCGGCGCCGAAGACCGGGGTCAGCGGCAGCCTTTGGTGGTAGTCGATGATCGTCAGGTTCGCCGCCCGCAGCGTCTCCTCCCGCACATACCATTCGCTGGTCCAGGCCAGGATGTCGTAGGAGAGGCCCGACGCCTCGGCCATTCGGGTCAGCCCGAGGTTGGTGGAGTAGGCCAGCAGGACGGCGATGAGGTTGCGTTTCAGCTCCGGGCTGCGGGCCTGTTTGCCGCCGGCGTGGGTGAAGCAGTCCAGGTAGCCGGTGCGTTTGTCCAGCTCGATCAGCAGCGACACGATCGGCGCGAACGGCAGCATCTCCGTCAGCTCGGCCTTGAGCGCCGTCGCCTCCGCGGGCACATCCTCCGCCGACAGCGGTGAGATCACCAGGTCACCGGCCTCATCGAGACGGACCGGCCCGTCGCCGCCGGCGAGCACCTTCTCCAACTCGCCCATAGCGGCGTCGAGCTCGTCGGTGGCGGTCGCCAGCGCGCGAGCGGGATCAGCGGACTTGCCGACCAGGCGGCAGAACTCGTCACGCTGCGGCTCCCACGCCTGCGGGGTCAGCAGGTACGCGGCCGGGTCGGCGTAGCGGCGCGACCCCGGCACGAACACATCCCCGCTGCGCAACCCGTCACGCAGCCCCAGCAGCACGCACAGCTCCCAGTAGTGCCGATAGGCGGTGGTGTTACCGGCTTTGCGGGCCTCGTCGAGGTAGCCGCGCCACTTCGTCGGCACGAACCCGGTCGGCGCGTCGTCGGGCACCTTGCGGGTACCGGTCGCGTTCAGCTCCCGCAGCATGTGCACCCCGATCAGCAGCTCGGTCGCGGCGGTGCCGCCGGCGAACCGGACTGTCGACAGCACCTGCGGGGTGAACTGCCGCAGGTAGGAGTACGAGCTGTCCAGAGCGGCCAGGTGCCCGTGATCGCGCGGCAGCCGAGGCTTGGCCTGCGCGACCGCGGCCCGCAACCGCTCCCATCCGATCCGATCGCCCCGGATCAGGCCGCCGATCTCCTCGTCGGGGATCTGCAGGTCACAGACGATCGCCAGCAGGTCGTCGAGCAACCCCTGCCGATCCTCTCCGGCCTTACCGCGCTCGGCCAGCTCGTCGCGCATCCGGCGTTCGGCCTTGCTCAACCTGGCCGAGATCGCCTGATCGAACAGCTGCACCACCTCGTCGAGCACATCGGTGGCCGACTGCGCCAACACGGTGAGCAGAATCGGGTAGCGGCGTTGCGGATCCCGGCGTTCGAGGGCTTGGCCCGTCAAGCGGCGGCCCACCGTCGCCAGGAACCGCCGCCGCTCCGCCGGCAGCACCGACATGTCCAGCTCATCCGCGCCCAGGTTGCGCAGGAACACCAGCTTCTCGACCTCGGCCTTCACCGCGGTCGCCGACGCCTCCACCGGGCCGGTCGACAACCACCGCAACCGCGACATCTCGATCGACGGGTCGACGACCAGCAACGCATTCAGTTCCTTACACCGCTGCGGCGTGAACTCGCGCGCCAACCGGTCGTAGGTCTCCCGCTGCGCCCGCGTGCGAGCGTGCGCGACCCGGCGGACCACCGTTTCCGGGCCCGGCCGGATCACCCGCGCCGAGATCAGGTACTCACACGCCAGCCGGAACAACAGCGTCGGCGAATCGTGCTCCATCGCCCGCGCCAGCAGAAACTCATCCAGCTCCTTCAACTCCATCGCCCCGGCAGGCCGCCACCCCAGATACTGGGCCACCAGCCGCACATGCTCGGTCCGCGTCTGCGCCCGCTTGCCATACGAACGAAGCTGCGCTGCATCGATATTCAGCTGATCCGCCAGCCGGGCCACCGCCACCGGCGGCGCCGACGGCACCTTGTCCGGCACGAACCCCAGCCACGGCAAGGTGCACAACGCCACCGCCAGGCCCAGACGGACCGCAGGGCCCCTGCCCTGCGGAGCAACAAACGCCAGATCCGCCGGGGTCAGCGTGAAGTACCGGAACAACTCCTCACGACTGATCTCCGGGAACTCCCGCAGGCGCTGCAACTCCTCGTCCGCGAATACCCGCGTCGCCACGAACCCCAGCCTCCAACACGCCGACCAACCTCATCGGCAGACAAGCCAAGCACCAACCACCCCGGCCCGCAGCCCGAACCGAGAAATCGCCGCTGACCAGGCACTACGCGAACTTCGTTGTTTTTTGCGCCATTACTACCGGGACCCCAGGCAGTTCTAGAGCCAGTTTCTTCTAGCTGTCGGTCAGTCGATCTCGCAGCCCACAGGGTGGTGCTGGTGGGTG
>NZ_MVKV01000035.1:0-6528 GCF_002009645.1 Gordonia sp. IITR100
CACCCACCAGCACCACCCTGTGGGCTGCGAGATCGACTGACCGACAGCTAGAAGAAACTGGCTCTAGAACTGCCTGGACCGGCTATCGGGGACCTGCCAGACAACTGGCCGTTTTACATCGGTTTTGCGTTGTTTGTGTTGTTCTGCGTCTGGATCGCCTTGTCGATGTTCGCGACTGTCGACGTCATCAGTCGTCACATCGGGCCGCGTCGCAGTGCGACGTGGGGTGGGTCGGCGTCGTGTGGCTTGTTCCGATCATCGGCGCGGCCGCCTGGCGCCTTTCACGCCGCCGCTCGCAGGACGCTTATGTCAACTCGAACCCGAATTGATATTTCGCTCAGTCGATTTGAACTGGGAACGAGACGTGTTGAAGTAGGACGAGTAGCAACCGGCGTTCGACTTCAGCAACCAGAGCACATCGGAAAGGTTCCCGACCGACCTAGTCAGACGGGTGGCATCGATGTCCAAGGCGCTTGTTCAACGGCCCTGTAGATCGCGAGCGGCACCACGCCTATCGCAGGCCAACTTGGTGCAGCGACAAACCCAGTGCTCGTCAACATGCCGCCGAATGCGCCGGTGAGCTCATCGAGAGCCGATCGATCAATTCCTGAGTCTCCACTTTGGAGTAACCGGTCGACCTGCGGCTTGATCTGGGCGATGACCTGCTCAGGAGTGAACCTCTCACGTTCCGTCGGAACCGCCGCTACCTGCATGAGGGTGGTCAGTTCAGTGGGTTCCGAGCCCACCTGCGATAGGAGTAACTCGCGCCGCATAGGGCCGAACTCATGCTCGTGAGGAATTTCCCCGACAAAGCCCACTTCGTAATCATCCGGGTTAGCAGTACGGACTGACACCGTGATGGAGTCCCCATACAGCGCTTCTAGGGCGTCAAGCACCTGCTCTAGCTCGCCTGGTTCGTCTGACAACGCATCATTAAGTCGGCGGAACGCACCTGCGATGCTCGCGATGTCACTCATCTGAGTCGGCGCGGTTACGCGCAGTAGCATTCCTGGCCGCGCTCGATCACGCACCTTCCCGCGGAGCCAGAACTTACGTGCCGACATTTTGTCTGACACGTCCGCAAGCAGGCCTAACGCCTCTGCCGACTCCTCAAGTTGCGACACATGGAGGTCAGCGAGAGCGAGCGTCTGAGCGCTGTTCTCACCTACGTCCTTACCGACGGCCGCCACTCGACGAAGGCCCAAATCGATCCTGCGAGAACGCGTCTTTGTCTCACTTCGCTCCTCGGGGAGCCCATCTATGAGCTGAGCAAGCAAACTTCCGACCCGAGTGCGATCGATGTAGAGGTAATCCCTGATATCCAGCTCGGATGACTCAGGAAGACTGTTAGGGCTCATATCAGTCTCCTCGGAGGTAGTGCGTCCATTGTGGTCGACTTCGGTGAAACACTACCGGTTTCAGATGCTGATGGCTGCACCGCGCGCTGGCATCGTTACAGCCCTGAAGGGACATCGGGAGTGCATCTCGAATCGTTACCACCACCCGCCTGCGGGCGGGCGCACTCGCTGACGTTGACGAGTGGATAGGGGCCCAATCAACGTCTCACAGGGCCAGCTAGGACGACAACCGAGACGGCAACCTTCGCACCCCAAAGTGCCGGGTATCACGCGAAAGGCAACTCAACGAGGCCAGGCTGACATACCAATACCACTGCTATCCAACCAGTCCCTATGTATTAGGGTCCATAAAGCCACGAAGAAACATAAGTTGGGCGTCTACGTTTCAGCCGCCGCCTCCCATTAATCACACTCGGAACAAAGAAACCAATCTTCTGCTTGTGCATCTCTTTCCATGAGTTTTCATTGTCCCATTTATTGGGGCGACACCAGCGATTGTGACGGAACTCGTACGCCAGCAACCAATCTTTGCTGCTAAGAGCACCATCGCACTCGGCCCGTCGCACGGCTTTATCGAATGAAACACTCCGCTGAAGTGACTTAGAGGTGTCTACGATATCACGTAGAAGAATCAATGTGCAGTTGTCCTCCATATCCGCGACCAGACATGCCGCTTCTGTATAAAGTTCCATTTTCAAGCTTCGGATAATGTGCAGAATCCAACTGGTCTCGAATCCATGACCAAGCCTGGCATGAAAGCACAGAATTGAATTCAGAACTTCAGAAACTCGCTCTTTGTTAAGTGGAAGACCATGATGATAGGCGAATTCTAACACAGCAAAAACATTAGGAAGAGTGCTGGACTCAATACTCGTGGACGAAAGTATGAGATCGCGAAATATCGGCCAGCTCTCCTTCCCGCCAGGGAAGGGGTTGCATCGCAGTAGGGCATAGTTTAGTACGCCTTGAGTAGGGTTCAGCCGCCTTTGGTTGAACGCGACATCAAACAGATCTACGATATCTGACGCCATACTCGAGTCTCTGTCGTCTCGATACCGATGATTACGAAGTGCTCTAACCCAATCCGGCTCTGAGAATAGTAGTCCGTCCTCAATCCTGACCTTCGTCGGGTTCAAGGCGAGCTCATAGCTAAGTAACAACATCTGGTACTCAGCTAGCAGATCCTCGGCCTCGCCCGTTGAAGTCGCATAGACTGTCATATCATCCGAGATCCTGGCCGAGCGACGAATTGCCTCCGGGAACTTCGCACCGAGCGCAGTATCGATCCGCGCCATTAGCACCTCCGAGGCCAACCACGACGTGTCGGGCCCTACTGATAATCCAATCGTTTGTCCATTCCGAGCGTTGCGGACCAGTTTATCCAAATCGGGACCAAGTCCAGACGCATGAATGTTTGCTTTCGCGACGCCTCGCCCGCGAACACTCCAATCTATTGCGTGGGTGTAGATAGACGAGTAGAATTGACTAATATCAGTCTTCAGTGTCACTCTTCCCGCCGGCATTCGCGCTATCAATTCCCTGTTCCAGCGGCCCCGTGGGACTCGGTATTGAAGCGACCTCTCATGATCTCGACTACCTAGAAGTGGCCTAGTCAGCGATATCTGACTCCTGGCCGTTAGATTTCTCAATGTTACCCAGTGTTTAGAGCAAAGCTCGACAATATGGCGCTGGCTATGCGGGTTCGGAATTTCAATAGTTCTTCGAACGCCTCCAGCCCGAGCGATACTAAATCGAACCGGCTCCGTCCAGGAATTCTTGCCATGTGTAGTGGTTTTGGATATGGATCCCACGCGACTCGCGAAGTTTGCCGGTGAGAACGAGGGTGGAATTTCCTTTGGGAAATACCCACGTCCTAGGGAGGTCTCGATGTCCAAAGTCGACCTTTCACTCAAGAGATTCGAATCCGGGGTGGGAGAGCTGCGCTAGACTAGCCGCCTGCGTCGACTATTGATACATACCGAGCATAGGTCGCAGCAGAGGCCACGGCATGCCGTTCGATGGTAGCGGGGGAGTAGCCGAGAGTGTCGGCGAGTATCGCTGCTGGTGCAAGTTTGGTGAGTTCATGGAGGGTGCCAAGCCGAGCGGCGCGGGTGCTGAACGCCGCCTTCAGCCGGTTCCGTAGGTGAGCCGGATTGATGTGTTGGCCTGGGACGTAGCCGCGGAATACCCAATTAGTGGCCGGGTGCGCGGCGGTATTCGCGAGGTCGCGTTCTCCGGCGAGGTAGCGGAATGGCTCGTCGAGCGGGACTGGCAGGGCTATGGCGATGTCGCCGAGTGTGACGGTCACGAGGTCATCTGAGACTATGACGTGGTCCCAAGTGAGTTTGACGACGCGGTCAATCTGCTGGCCGAAGACGAGCACTAAGATCGCTGCAGCTCTGTCACGCGGATTCAGCTCCAGTTGATTCGATGTAATGCCGTCGACGGCGTCTTGTTGGTCCTCGACGCTCATCTTCGGGCTGCCACGCCGGTGGGGTGTCATCGTGAGGTCCGCAGCGACCAGTTTGGTCTTGATAGCCCATGCTAGGAAGCGGATGGCGAACTCGCGTGTGCTCGGTCCTTCGGCCTGCCATGCGTCCAGATGGGATTGGGACAAGTCAAGGATCGAGGTATCTCTGGTGGTAAGCCAGTTCAGGAATTCGATTGTGACGGTGACGGTTTGCTTGGATCGCAGGAACGTTCCGTGTGTCACCGACTCCATGGAATGCATCTGCCGTAGGTGATGCCATCGAATGTAGCGGTTGGCGACGTCGCGGTGTTCTGGCGATTCGATCCGGTCGAGTGCTTCGTCTGACCAATCGATGTAGCGGTGGAGCAGTCCGCCTCTGGGCGGCAGGATCTGGTGGGTGATCAGGAGTTCTCGAACGTAGTCTCGGGTGCGTGATCGGGGGAGTTCGTCGACCGCGTCGTGGGTGACGAGGGGCGTGCGGGCTAGTTCGCTGAGGAACGCCGTGACGTGCTTCTGTTTGATCCAGGTCAGGCCGCTGTTGGCTCGTTTCATCGATTTAAGTGCGGCTGCAAAGGGTTTTAACTCCTCGTTGATGACGCCAGTCTCGGGATTGGTCAGCAACCGGTCGACAGTCGTTCCCAGGACGCATCGCCAGCATCGGCCTTGGGCGTACAGTTCTTCCTCGGCGCCGCAGTCGCCGCAGTCGACGTTGAGTTTGATCCCGGCGCATTTTCGGCACGCCGGTTGGCCGTTGATGATTCCCGGCAACACTCCCTCGTGACCGCACGCGCACACGCCTCGCGTTCGTTTGGCTGCTTGGTAGCAGTAGCCGCACACCCCGAGACCCTGCCAGGCGGCGACACATTCGCGGTGCTCGCCGCAGCGGTCGCACGGGACTTCCCACCGTTGTGGGTCCTCGGGTTTACGTGGTCGTGCCATCGTCACCATCGCTGCGGACGACTCGGATGCGGCGGGCGACGGAGCGCTTCTCACCGAGGCCGAGGTCGGCCGGATTCGCCGGCGCGTCGGCGGTGGCCGCTGCGCGGATCTCAACGTACGGTTCGAACAGATCGTTGGGTGTGCAGTCGAGGATGTCGCACAGCGCAGCGAAGGTGCGGGCAGGGATCCGCTCAGGCGTACCGGTCACCAATCGATGCACCTGTGCATTCGAGAGGTTGATGCCGCGGGACTTCAGCAACGGGATGAGTTCGGTTGTCTTCCACAGGTTGTGGTCAGCCATCCGCTGGCGCAGATTCCAGTGGTACCCGATTCGGCGTTGCTCGCTCACGTGTCTTTCCTAGAATTTCTTTCGTCACGTGTGACGATTCGTTGCTGGATCATCCGCTGGATGACCTTTTGTTTGAAGTCTGCCGAGACCGAGGTGTAGAGCGCGGTGGTGGATGAGTAGGCGTGACCGACTTGCTGCTGGACGAACATTGGGTCGTATCCGGCTTCCAGGAGGTGAGTGACGTAGGAGTGGCGCAGGCAGTGCATCTTCAACTCTGTCGGCAGTCCGGCGAGTTCGCGGACCGTGGTGAACGTGCGATTGAAGTTGCGGATGCCCGTGGCGCCGGCGCGTTCGGACGGCCACAATGATGCCGAGCGGTCGGCTGTGGCGAACTGCTCGCGTCCTTGTGGCGAGAGCCAATGGTCGAGAAGGTCGACTACCCAGTCGAATTCGGGCACGGTAAGGACAGTGCGTCGCCGTGGTCCTGAGCCCGACATGCCTTTGGCATAGCGGACCTGGACAGCGCCATAGCTGCCGTACTTGTCGACGTGCGGGTTTGGGCCGAAGTCGTGGTAGTCGAGCATGGCAAGCTCTCTGCGCCGCAGACCGTAGGCATAGCACACCTTGAACGCGGTGGAGTCTCGCATCAGTGGGAGCCAGCGCTTCGATCCCTTGGCGAACTCGCGGTCGACGAGGTCGTCGCAGACATCGAAGAACGTCTGCAACTCGGCTTGGGTGAAGCTACGCCGGTCAGCCGGTATGGCGTCATCGGTCTTGTGACGCGGGGTGTTCCACTCGAAAACGACTTGGGCGGGAACGTCATCAAATGCGTTGCTGCAGAAGGCAGCCCACCCGTACCTTTCGTCAGTGACGTAATAGCAGAAGGCCCTGATCGTGCCGGCGTTCGCGCGCAGCGTCGACACTGAGACGGCTTTTGATCCGGTTCGTCGATCAGCCAGGAACTCATCGACATGGATCGACTGCCAGGCCCACGGGTACTCGTTGGAGTGCTCTTGGAAGCGAGACACCAGGCTGCACGACGATTGGATGAATGGCACACCGAGTCCACGAGCCAGCATTTGCGCTCGCCAGCCATCCAGCATCGCCTCGAAAACGCGGTCCTCGGGCCGCAGTAGACCGACGACGCCGCTCGACAGAAAGTCTGGTAGCCGACCCGGAACACTCTGCATGTACGCAAGTGTAGCGCGAGAATCTCTCATCTGTTTGCATAAACCGCTGCTGATCTGCATGTTGGGTTACCAGGTCACCGCGGCCTACGAACTCGACTGCGGTAGCGGCCAGCAGTTTTGCTCGAGATCCACTAGGACGAGTTCTCTCATCTGTTTGAACTCGTCTCCTTTATTCGCCGATAACCTACGTTATGACATAATTCCCGCTAGTGTTCTGAGTCATTAATTCGTGTGCAGTAGTGGGCGATGGAGTCGAGGATCTGGTCAGCGGTCTTGACCCAC
>NZ_MVKV01000036.1:0-5277 GCF_002009645.1 Gordonia sp. IITR100
GGAGATCTGATACCAGAGAGCACTTGGTTGTTGCGCTTCCAGTTACGGGCACGCCAGTTTGGCGTGTACCGCGCGGTCACTCTCGAAGTCGGGTGGCAGACACCTTTTAGGGACTGGTGTGAGCGCGGCCCAGGGTTCCTCGCCTCGGGAGGCCTCGGTTCATCCATGGGGTAGGGCTACTCCCCCTCCGCTCAGCGTCCTCCGGCTCATCTGAACTACTATTTGGATTAGTTTCAAGATGGCTGTTGGAGGCGCGGTGATCGCAAGCGTTGTGGCCCAAGGGGCACTCTTGGGGCTGTTCGGTGCGGTCGTAGCGTGTGGTGTCGCCGCTGCCCGTCGGCCGGGTCGAGGTGGGGAGGCTTGGCGGGCGCTCGTTTCGTGTGCGCTTGCTGTGAGTGCGGCCGGCGGCGTGATGGTGGTTGCTCCCCAGGGCTTTTTCGCGGCGGCTATCGTGTTGGCGCTGCTCTGTGTTGGGGCGTTCATGCTGTCTTCTGCTCGTCTGCACGGCGCGTCGTTGGCGGTGATGGTGGACTCGCTCGTGTGGATGGCCTCGGCGATGTGGGTGTTCATCGTGTTCGCCGCCACGGGCGGGCCGATCGAGGGTGGTGTGGTGCCTGCTGATCCGATTGCCGAGTTGGCGTTGAGGGCAGAGCTCAATCGACCCCCGAGGTGGGTCCGTACTGGCAGTGTGATCGCGATTTTCGGTCTGGTGGCCGCGATAGTCTTCCGCCTGGCCCGGCCGGCCTCCTGTGGTGATTGCTTCGAGACCCTCGTTCCCGGCGCCCACGCCCGATGGCCACAAAATACGAAGGTGGTTAGTAGAAGTGGGGTGTGATGCGGGTGTGCGGGGAGGTGGTGAGGCATGACTGACGGTGTCGCGGTGCGGCGTGCGGGTCGGTTCGGCCCGCGCGGTCCTGCCCGTACGATCTCCCGTGCGGTGGGTCTTGCTGTGGTGATGTTTGAGGCGGTGGCCGCGTTCTGGCTGGTGATGCTGCTCCGAACGTCGGATCTCGTGCCATCCGACCCCCGCTCAGGAGTCGGGCGCGGTGATCCGGTTGAGCTGCGGGTGCTGACCGCTGTGGGTGTGCACGACTGGGTGTCGGCTCTGAGTGCTGCGGCCTTCGCTGCGGGTGTGGCCGGTGCGCTGGTGGCGCGTCTACTCCCAGCAGTCAAGGGGCGCGCGACCGGTTGAGTAGTCGGGCCTGGGCCTCGCCGGAGTTTCCCTTGTCGGAGGGTTTCTATGGCTTAGGCTTTGGTGCCGCCGCCGCGGGTGTGGCGAGGTTTAAGGGTGAGGTATTCGCTGAGCACTTCACGCTCGGCGGGTGTCACGGTCTGGGCGAAGTGCATCAGTACTGCCGCGGAGTCCCCGCTGGCGTCGAGGACCTGACGCAAGGTGCGTGAGGTGGCCTCTTCACGGGTCTGCATGGGGAAGTACCGGTAGGCGCGGCTGACTTTTTCTCGACCGACGAACCCTTTTTTGTGCAGGTTGGTGACGACGGTGAGCACTGTGGTGTAGGCCGGTTCGCGGTCGTGGAGTTCCTCGACTAGGTCGTGCACCGACATCGCCGCACCGGCTGACCACAGCACGTCCATCACTGCGCGTTCCAGTGAACCCAGCCCAGTCATTTTCACCCACCATCTCTAGATGCGGGTCAATCTTACGACGGACTACCTCAGTTAGTAGCTTGGTCCCGTTGGAGCGCATCGGCAGCGCCGCGACGCGGGCGGTGTTTGAAGGCCACGGAGAATTCGGTTCCAGGGGTGCTGCGGTGGATGTGACGTCGGGTGGTGGTCGGCAACGTGATGGTGAAGGTGGCTCCGTGTCCGGCTCCCAGGCTTTCGGCGAGCAAGGTGCCCCCATGGTCTTCGACGATAGAGCGGGCGATGGTGAGGCCGATTCCGCTGCCGCCGGCGTCTCTGGTGCGTGAGGAGTCGGTGCGGTAGAAGCGGTCGAAGATGTGTGGAAGGTGTTGAGGGGGAATGCCGTCACCGCAGTCGACGACGCTGATGCGCACCGCGTGTGCCGGGGCGGTGTCGGCTTTCACTACGACTCGCTGGCCCGGGGAGCTGTGTCGCAGCGCGTTGGTGAGCAGATTGAGCAGTACTTGGCTCATTCGTTCGGCGTCGACATGGATGTGTACGCGCGCGGCGGTGGTGACGATGCCTAGCGTGACTTTGGCGTCGGTGAACAGGTCGGCGGCTTCTTCGTAGGTCGCGATGAGCAGTTCGTTGACAGTGATCGTCGCCGGGTGGAGGGGCATCTGATGCTCGTCGGCGCTGGATACGGTCGCGATGTCCTCGGCGAGACGCTGCAGGCGGGTGGTGGCGGTGCGCACGACGTCAAAGGTCTGTGAGTCGGGAGCCCGGATTCCGTCTTCGATGGCGTCGGTGATCGCGCCGATGGTGGTCAGTGGGGTGCGCAGTTCGTGGGCAAGGTCTGACAGCATCCGCTTACGGATGTCGTCTTGTGAATCCAGCCGTTGTGCAAGTTGGTTGATAGCTCGGCTGAGCTGGGTGAACTCGGTGCCGAGCTGGCGATCGGGTACGCGCGTGCGGTAGTTGCCGGCGCCAATAGCCACGGCTGAGCGGGCGACACTGGCGACTGACTGTTGTACGCGGCGAGCCAGGAACCAGCTGACGGCCGTGGCCAGGATCGTCGAGGTGATCAATGCGACAGACATTGAGACGACGATCGAGGAAGTGAACGCGGCTTCGACATGGTCGGCCTGAACTGACCCTGGCTCGAGGCGAGCTTGGCCGAGGTGGTCGTGGAAGGTGTGTGGAGCCACGAATAGTGCCACGATCGCGACGCTGATGCCGCCGCCGGCGATGACGATAGCTTGAGCGAGCATGAGCCGGGAGCCGAAGCTGCCGGGGATACGTAACCGTCGACGTTCATCGTTCATCGCTGGCTCCTCGAGGTTGGCCGTCACCCATCCGGTAGCCCACTCCGCGAACGGTGCGGATGAATCGGCCGGCTACGGCGCTGTCACCGAGTTTGCGGCGCAGACTGGCGACATGGACTTCGACGACGTGGGCATCGCCGACCCAGTCGGGTCCCCAGATTTCGGTGAGCAGTTGCTCTCGACTGAACACAACACCGGGCCGCCGCGTGAGCGCTTCGAGAACGTCGAACTCAGTCCGAGTCAGCTCCACGGGTGTGCTCTCCACCTGGACTTCACGACCCTGAGGGTCGAGGGTGAGCTCCCCTATCGTCCGCGGGTGCGACTCGCCGGTTGGGGTCGGCCGTGGTCGGCGCAGCATGGCGTCGATGCGCGCCATCAGCTCACGAGGGCGAAATGGTTTCGTCAGGTAGTCATCGGCCCCCACCGACAGGCCAACGACTGTGTCGACTTCGTCCGCGCGGGCCGTGACCATCACGATGTAGGCGTTGGTGAAGGTGCGCAACTGTCGACAGACCTCGACGCCATCGAGTGACGGCAAGCCCAGGTCGAGGATGACTACTGCCGGACTCGCCGTGCGTGCGGCGGCGACTCCCTCCTGGCCGTCGGGCGCAACGGTGACCGTGAATCCGCTGCGCTGCAGGTAGTCAGCAACGACTTCGGCAATGTCGGGCTCATCTTCGATCACCAGGGCGTGCAGACCGTGCGGTGGTCGGACCACCGGCATATGGAGGTCGTCGACGACGTTGCGATCTTGGGGCACGCTCCTATGGTGGCGGTGGTCTACACGATCATCCAACCTCGTGGGCATTCTTGAGCAGATCTTGATCCACGCTGCCGATCAGCCTTGAGGTTCGGTGGGCAAGGTGGCGGTGTCGCCGGGTGGAACGTTACGACACAGTTCCCTCTCACACTGATGATCTGATTTCTGCCCGGCGGCGTCCTGTTCAACAACGCAGAGGATGCCCGTGTGACTGTCTCCTACAGCCTCACCACCAGTGATCCATTCGCCAGTACCTTCCCCGCCGAAGCCGCGTCGCCCCGTGCTGGGCTGAGTCGTCAGCTGGTGGGCGGCACCCCGGTGTTGCGCATCGAGGAACCCTTCGCCGAGCACGGGCGCGGCTTCTGGGCCAAGCTGGAAGGCTTCAACCCCGGTGGTATGAAAGACCGGCCTGCGCTGCACATGGTGGAACGCGCCCGCGCCCGTGAAGAGCTGGCCCCGGGGGCGCGGATCATCGAATCAACTAGTGGGACACTGGGATTAGGCCTGGCTTTAGCGGGCATCGTGTTCGGGCATCCGGTGACCTTGGTGACCGATCCAGGACTGGAACCGATCTTGCGGCAGATGCTCGCCGCATACGGCGCCCAGGTCGATGTCGTCAGCGATCCCCATCCGGTCGGGGGTTGGCAACAAGCCCGCCGCGACCGCGTGCGCACCCTGCTCGAGCGCGACGAGGCTGCGTGGTGTCCCGACCAGTATTCCAACCCCGACAACGTGACCGGTTACAGCTCGTTGGGTGTGGAGTTGATCGCGCAGCTGCGACATATCGATGTGCTGGTGTGCTCGGTGGGCACCGGTGGGCACTCAGCCGGTGTGGCTCATACTCTGCGGCAGTTCAACCCTGAGCTGGAGGTTGTGGGCGTAGACACCATTGGCTCGACGATTTTCGGCCAGCCGGCACAGTCACGGATTATGCGGGGACTCGGCTCGAGTATCTACCCCCGCAACGTTGCCTATGACCAGTTCAGTGAGGTGCACTGGGTGGCGCCGGCCGAGGCAGTCTGGGCATGTCGCACCCTGGCCGCCACGCATTACGCCACCGGCGGCTGGAGCGTGGGCGCGGTGGCCCTGGTCTCGGGCTGGCTGGCGCGTACTCGTTCGGCCGATACGCGCATCGCGGCGGTGTTCCCCGATGGCCCCGCTCGCTACTACGGAACCATTTACAACGATGAGTACTGCCGCGCTCACGACCTGATCGGCGCCCCGGCGCCGCCCACTGAACCCCGCACCATCAGCGATCCGCTCACTCAGGTCGCGAGCAGCTGGACGCGGTGCCCTACCATCATCGACCCCACTTGCGTGCCGCACGCCGAGCCCACGAGCTGATCTATGCGACGCCTCTACCGCAGTTTCCGCAGCTTCGATCGCCCCAGCCAAGTGCTGATGGTCAATCAGTTCACCATCAATCTCGGCTTCTACATGCTCATGCCCTACCTCGCCGCCTACCTCGCCGGCCCGCTGGCCCTGGCCGCATGGGCAGTGGGCCTGGTCCTGGGGATACGCAACTTCTCCCAACAGGGCATGTTCCTGATCGGGGGAACACTCGCTGACCGCTGGGGTTACAAACCGCTCATCATCGCCGGATGCCTGATG
>NZ_MVKV01000037.1:0-5273 GCF_002009645.1 Gordonia sp. IITR100
GAGATCACCCTCGACCGGCGGAGCCGCTGACGTTACGTCAGAGAATGTTCAAATACATACTCCCCCAACGCCTTTCAGCTGGTAGCGAGACGTGTTGAAGTAGGACGAGTAGCGACGGGAGTGCAGCGTGCCGTCCACGACACCAACCGGCCCGTGCGGCGAGCGCTACCAACAGGCACTGTAACCGCCACCCCACCATCCTCACCTCGAGCAGACGTATGCAGGGAGGAGTGGCACAACCACGCAGGGCCACTACAGCGAGTGGTCGGCAAAATGCGCGACACGCTGTCCACACCTCGGACGATCGTTGACAATGGCTCAATGGATGCTTCCGCCATCGTTGCCGCGATTGCCGCCGCCATCACTTTGGCTGCCCTGTACTTCACGCGACGACAAGTCAAGACCGCAGAAGAACAGACCGCAATCCAGCGGGGAATGTACAAAGATGCCGCTCAACCGTACGTCTGGGCAGATATCCGACCTCACGCCCAGCATGCTTCATTCATGATGCTCATCCTGAAGAATGAAGGACCGACCGTCGCTACCGACGTCTCACTGAAGATTAATCCAGGATTGCCGTCTGAATGGGCCCGGAACGAAGACCACGAGAAGTTCGCGAGCATGCGCTGCTTTGATTCGCTACCACCTGGACGTATGATGCAGTGGAATCTCGGATTGCCACAAGACCTCTTACCATCCCCCGATACTCCGGGTAACGGTGATGGGCGTTTCAAAATATCGATCTCTTTTCGTGGACCGAACGGGACGAAAACCACTTTAAGTTATTCGATAAACCTAAGCGAGTACCGATGGGTCGCAAAGACGACACCCGGCACCCCAATGACTATCGCAAAGTCAGTGGACGACGCCACCAAGACCCTATCCAAGGCAATCAATAACGTTGCGATACAGCTTTCCGAATAGCTTTTTCACGAACGGCAGCAGCGCAATTTCGGAAGCAGGGCTGTCAGTAGTATAGCTCCTAGTCTGGCAGCCCTCCCTCTGAGCGTCGCTCTTGAATTAAAGCATCAAGAACAGCTTGATCTCGAAGCATGGACCGCGGAATAGGTGCAGGCAGGCCGAGTTGATCAAGTAGCTCTCTCAATGAGACGGGGACAGGGCCAGGCTGTAACGTCGTCCACGAACCCAATAGATCAGCGATGTCTCTGGGAGTCGTGGAGAATGCTTCACCGAGGCCCTCGAACAACGCTAGGTCACTCAGCCTCAGTGGCACAGGGGCTCGCGCGGAGCCCCGCAACTCCTCGAACGGCGCAGACCTTGTAATCCAATCCAACCGGACGGAGGTTATGTTTGCGAGACCGTTATTCGGCACAACAACGTACGGTATGAATACCGGATTCGCCTCAACTCCAAAGGATAAGTGCTCCCTAATCAATCTCGCAGTTGACAAAATCTGGTTGAACTTGCTTTCGACAAACGAAGTATCCATATCTTTGTCGTAGGCAGAGACGTCAGCAAGACCTTGAGCAAGCCTGGCACTCAGGTGGTGATTCGTTGCGTCAATGAGAATGCAGGCACGTCCCGCAACCAACAGGAAATCGCAGACCGAAGGGGCTTCCCCTTTAGTACTAGACCACTCCTCCCGCATTTCGCTTTCATATACTACCCTCGAAATTTTGGAACTATAGGATGCAATCCGCCCCAGAATGTCACCAGCGACACGCTCGAACGCATAATTCATTGCAAGGCTGAATGCCTCGGCCGCTGAACCTGGCTTCGCAGGACCAAACGAGAAAAATGTTTGCCAATACAACTGCGAACCAAAGAACCTATCAACAATCCATTGATATCGGAGCGCAAAAACTGTGTCGTCGTCGTCCCGAAGAAATGGACGTTCCGTGAAAACGTATCGCTGATTCGTAACCGGACCCTGCTCGCGATCACGACGAAGCCTGCGCGCATAATCATTCGCCGAATATGCCATGTTCTTAAGTACGAACTCTACGGCGCATTCGGTAGCACCAGCACGCACTAGGTCCGAGCGTCGAACAACGAACCGCCCAGAGGAAACGATCTCGCTAATGATCTGGCCTGCAACCATAACATCGAGCAGCGGGATGCCATTTGCGAGTTCGAAAGCCTCAGCCGGGTTGGCACCTACTCGCGCGTCACTCACGCGTGCCGGCCAAGGCCGAAACCACAGATCGTACGTTAGAGCCTTGATCAACTCGATCTTGACGGGTTCATTGCTAAGGAAATTCGCCATATCATCCAATGCATGCTGACGAATCGCCGCGATGGTCTCGTCAGAGGTATACGCTTCGATCTCTGCGATGTACGCACCGACGTCGGCGGGGTCTGGGTTCGCCATTGAATCGAGTGCGTTCTGTACGCTTACGTGTTCCGTCGTAATGGACATAACTAGCTCAATCACGTCACTTGTTTCGATATCACGTACCCCGGATGATCCCTCTGTGACTGGACACGACTCAAAGACTTCTCGTATGAGTTGCGTTACTGATCGAGGGGGTACGAGACGATGGGTGACCCCGATCATCGGAGACAGCCGGTTAGCCCACTCCGCCCCAACTTCTGTCAGGAGTTCACGTTCGACACTCACCTCTGACCAGTCAGTCGTAGTAGCAACGTCAAGTCGAGACTGCATTGCTGCCAACGCATGAAGAGCCGATCTCTGGGAAATCTGTCCAAGTCGCTGAACCCGCTCGGCGTGGCTCAATGCGGTCAGCCCCGCGTGGTCAGAAATGATCGCGAATAGCGGTGCAGGCTGTCCGGTGGGTAGACGCTTGGGCGCCATGGAAGGTGACGTTCCGGGGCGCGCCCCGTTCGACCGCCTCTCGCGACGCCGTTGTTTGGTTGTCTTACCCGTACGAGGCTTGCCTCGCTTCTTCTTCGACATCTTAACCTCCGCGATCACGTCGGGAATTTGTGATATTCGCACCACTGCCTATACAGAATAATGGCAGCGTAAGTCATGCGCCGTTGTCAACGATTGAATACGTCTCTTGCGTATGCCGCCGCAGCAGAGACCGAATTTCGCTCGATCGTCGCAGGGTACTACCCAAGCATGTGTGGAAGGAATCCCATTCGAATTATCCCCCCAGTGTCGGACTTACATGATCAATCGTCGCCCAAGTTGCTCACATATTCTGCGTACGTTGCAGCAGCTGCCACAGCATGTCGCTCGATCGTCGCGGGGGAGTAGCCTAGGGCATCCGCGAGGATCGCGGGTGGTGCGAGCTTTGTGAGTTCGTGAAGTGTTCCAAGGCGGGCCGCCCTGGTACTGCAGATCGTCGTGAGGCACGTTCGTAAGTACCCCGGGTTGATATGTTGACCAGGCATGTACCCGCGGAACACCCATGTTGTGGCCGGATGCGCAGCGGTGTTCGCGAGCTCGCGCTCGCCAGCGAGGTAGCGGAATGGCTCATCAAGGGGCTCGGGCAGGGCGATGGCGATGTCGCCGAGCGTTACTGTCACAAGCTCGTCGGAGACAATCACGTCGTCCCACGTGAGTTTGACGACGCGATCGATCTGCTGGCCGAAGACGAGTACCAGGATCGCCGCAGCTCGGTCTCGAGGATTCAGCGCCAGTTTGTTCGACGTGATGCTGTCGACGGCATCGTGCTGGTCCTCAGTACTCATCTTGCGACTGCCACGACGGTGCGGCGTCATCGTTAGGTTCGCAGGGACCAGCGTGGTCTTGATAGCCCACGAAAGGAAGCGTATGGCGAACTCTCTCGTGCTCGGACCTTCGGCTTGCCAAGCGTCTAGGTCGGGCTGAGACAGGCCCGTAATCGAGATGTCCCGAGCGGTGAGCCAGTTGAGGAAGTCGATTGTTACAGTGACGGTTTGCTTGGATCTCAAGAAGGTTCCTTGCGACACCGACTCCATCGAATGCATCTGACGTAGATGGTGCCAACGAATATAGCGGTTTACGACGTCACGATGTTCCTCGGATATTACACGGCTGAGGGCTTCGTTGGACCATTCGATATAGCGGTGGAGCAGTCCGTCCCTAGGCGAAAGGATCTCGTGGGCCACCAACAGTTCTCGAACGTACTCGCGTGTTCGTGACTTCGGTAACGCATCGACCACCTCATGAGTCACCGCTGGCGACTGTGCAAGGTCAGTGAGAAATGCAGTGACGTGCGGTTGGTTGATCCACGTGAGTCCGCTATTGGCTCGTTTCATGGACTTCAACGCGGCCGCGAAGGGTTTGAGCTCAGCGTTGATGGCCCCCGTCTCTGGGTTCGTCAGGATCCGGTCAATCGTCGATCCGAAGACGCATCGCCAGCACCGCCCCTTGGCATAGAGCTCTTCTTCTGCGCCGCATTCCACGCAGTCGACGTTCAGTTTGATGCCGCTGCAGGCACGGCAGGCGGGTCGACCGTTGATGATTCCGGGCAGGACGCCGTTGTGGCCACATGCGCACACACCGCGGGTCCGTTTGGCCGCTTGGTAGCAGTAACCACAGATCTCTAGCTCCTGCCAGGTAACGACGCATTCGCGGTGCTCTCCGCAACGCTCGCAGGGGAGCCAGCGCTCTGGGTCTTCTGGCTTACGTGGGCGTGCCATCGTTACCGTCATCTCGGACGATCTTGATCCTGCGTGCCACGGAGCGCTTCTCACCTACGCCTAAGTCCGCCGGATTCGCCGGCGCGTCTGCGGTGGCCGCGGCTCGCATCTCGACGTAGGGCTCAAACAGATCGTTGGGTGTGCATTCGAGGATGTCGCATAGGGCAGCGAAGGTACGAGCCGGGATCCGTTCGGGAGTACCAGTCACCAATCGGTGCACTTGGGCGTTGGAGAGGTTGATCCCACGTGACTTCAGCAACGGGATGAGTTCCGTTGTCTTCCAAAGGTTGTGGTCGGCCATTCGTTGGCGCAGATTCCAGTGATAGCCGATTCGGCGTTGCTCGCTCACGGGTACTTCTTACTCCCACTTTCGTCACGAGTGACGATTCTCTGTTGGATCATCCTCTGGATGGTCTTCTGTTTGAAGTCTGCAGATACCGATGTGTAGAGGGCGGTGGTCGAGGAGTATGCATGGCCGACTTGCTGTTGTACGAACATTGGGTCGTATCCCGGCTCGAGGAGATGTGTGACGTACGAGTGGCGCAGGCAATGCATCTTGAGCTCCTTCGGCAGGCCGGCCATGTCGCGGACTGCGGTGAAGGTTCGATTGAAGTTTCGGATACCCGTGGCGCCGGCGCGTTCGGGGGTGTCAGATGGTCTGTGTAAGTCCGGTGCTCATCAGTGAGAGGACAATCTATGAGCATGGCGTTAGACGACAA
>NZ_MVKV01000038.1:0-3340 GCF_002009645.1 Gordonia sp. IITR100
GTTTGGTGATGTTGTGGGTGTTGTTGGTAAGTCCTCGGCCGATTAGTACCAGTCACCTGAACACATTGCTGTGCGTACAGTTCTGGCCTATCAACCCCATGGTCTGTGGGGGGCCTTAACCCCGCAAGGGGGTGAGAAACCTCATCTTGGAACAGGCTTCCCGCTTAGATGCTTTCAGCGGTTATCCCTTCCGAACGTAGCTAACCAGCGGTGCCCCTGGCGGGACAACTGGCACACCAGAGGTTCGTCCGTCCCGGTCCTCTCGTACTAGGGACAGGTTTCCTCAAGTTTCTTACGCGCGCGGCGGATAGAGACCGAACTGTCTCACGACGTTCTAAACCCAGCTCGCGTGCCGCTTTAATGGGCGAACAGCCCAACCCTTGGGACCTACTCCAGCCCCAGGATGCGACGAGCCGACATCGAGGTGCCAAACCATCCCGTCGATATGGACTCTTGGGGAAGATCAGCCTGTTATCCCCGGGGTACCTTTTATCCGTTGAGCGACACCGCTTCCACTTGCCGGTGCCGGATCACTAGTCCCGACTTTCGTCCCTGCTCGACATGTACGTCTCACAGTCAAGCTCCCTTGTGCACTTACACTCAACACCTGATTGCCAACCAGGCTGAGGGAACCTTTGGGCGCCTCCGTTACCTTTTAGGAGGCAACCGCCCCAGTTAAACTACCCACCAGGCACTGTCCCTGAACCCGATCAGGGTCCGAGGTTAGAAGTCCAATACGATCAGAGTGGTATTTCAACAACGACTCCATGAACACTGGCGTGCCCACTTCACAGTCTCCCACCTATCCTACACAAACCGAACCGAACACCAATACCAAGCTATAGTGAAGGTCCCGGGGTCTTTTCGTCCTGCCGCGCGTAACGAGCATCTTTACTCGTACTGCAATTTCGCCGAGTCTGTGGTTGAGACAGCAGAGAAGTCGTTACGCCATTCGTGCAGGTCGGAACTTACCCGACAAGGAATTTCGCTACCTTAGGATGGTTATAGTTACCACCGCCGTTTACTGGGGCTTAAATTCTCAGCTTCACCACCCGAAGGTGATTAACCGGTCCTCTTAACCTTCCAGCACCGGGCAGGCGTCAGTCCGTATACATCGTCTTACGACTTCGCACGGACCTGTGTTTTTAGTAAACAGTCGCTTCTCTCTGGTCTCTGCGACCCACACCAGCTCAGACCGAAAAGATCGTCACCAGGATGGGTCCCCCTTCTCCCGAAGTTACGGGGGCATTTTGCCGAGTTCCTTAACCACAGTTCTCTCGATCGCCTTAGTATTCTCTACCTGACCACCTGTGTTGGTTTGGGGTACGGGCCGTGTACCAACTCACTAGAGGCTTTTCTCGGCAGCATAGGATCATGGAATTCGCCACAACGGCTACGCATCACCTCTCAGGCTCTGTGAGTGACGGATTTGCCTATCACTCGCCCTACAGGCTTACACCAGTACAACCACTGACTGGCCCCACTACCTTCCTGCGTCACCCCATCGCTTGCCTACTACCAGCCAAGGTCCCATGCATCACCCCAACTCGGCACCCGAAGGTGCTCCTGGGGGATCAGGATGGTTAGTACAACTGATTCAGCATGGGCGCGGATACACGGGTACGGGAATATCAACCCGTTGTCCATCGACTACGCCTGTCGGCCTCGCCTTAGGTCCCGACTCACCCTGGGCGGATTAGCCTGGCCCAGGAACCCTTGGTCATTCGGCGGCAGAGTTTCTCACTCTGCTTTCGCTACTCATGCCTGCATTCTCACTCCCACACCCTCCACACCTGGATCACTCCGGCGCTTCCACGGATGCAGGACGCTCCCCTACCCACCCCACCCACTACACAGAAGTCCGTAAACCTCTGCGGATGTCATGGTGGAGTGCCGCGGCTTCGGCGGTGTACTTGAGCCCCGCTACATTGTCGGCGCAGGATCACTTGACCAGTGAGCTATTACGCACTCTTTCAAGGGTGGCTGCTTCTAAGCCAACCTCCTGGTTGTCTTCGCGACCCCACATCCTTTTCCACTTAGTACACGCTTAGGGGCCTTAGCCGGCGATCTGGGCTGTTTCCCTCTCGACTACGAACCTTATCGCCCGCAGTCTCACTGCCACACTCTCACTTACCGGCATTCGGAGTTTGGCTGACGTCAGTAACCCTGTGGGGCCCATCGGCCATCCAGTAGCTCTACCTCCAGTAAGAAACATGTGACGCTGCACCTAAATGCATTTCGGGGAGAACCAGCTATCACGGAGTTTGATTGGCCTTTCACCCCTACCCACAACTCATCCCCTCCATTTTCAACTGAAGTGGGTTCGGGCCTCCACGACGTCTTACCGACGCTTCACCCTGGCCATGGGTAGATCACTCCGCTTCGGGTCTAGACCCGGCGACTCAAACGCCCTATTCAGACTCGCTTTCGCTACGGCTACCCCACACGGGTTAACCTCGCCACCGAGCACTAACTCGCAGGCTCATTCTTCAAAAGGCACGCCATCACCCGCCCCGAAGGCACAGGCTTTGACGGATTGTAAGCGTCCGGTTTCAGGTACTATTTCACTCCCCTCCCGGGGTACTTTTCACCTTTCCCTCACGGTACTAGTCCGCTATCGGTCACCAGGAAGTATTCAGGCTTACCGGGTGGTCCCGGCAGATTCACAGCAGATTCCACGAGCCCGCTGCTACTTGGGGACACCGTCACGCAAGACCATGTGTTTTCAGCTACCGGACTCTCACCGACTACGGCAGACCATTCCAGGCCACTTCACCTAACACACAGTTTTCTCACTCACGCTTCCACAGGCAGATGGAAGAAGACGAACCCCACAACCCCACACACACAACCCCTACCCGGTATCACATGCGCATGGTTTAGCCTCCTCCGCTTTCGCTCGCCACTACTCACGGAATCACAATTGTTTTCTCTTCCTATGGGTACTGAGATGTTTCACTTCCCCACGTTCCCCCCACACAGCCTATACATTCAGCTGGTGGTAACACGACATCACTCGTGCTGGGTTTCCCCATTCGGACACCCTCGGATCACAGCTCGTTTGACAACTCCCCGAGGACTATCGCGGCCTACCACGTCCTTCATCGGCTCCTGGTACCAAGGCATCCACCGAACGCCCTTACACACTTACAACAACACCTACAAACAACCCCCCACCCACAACCAACACAAGGCCAGCCATGAACGAGGATCGAATGTAGACATCACACAACACTACAAATTCTGCTAAATCACAGACCAGCACTCCAACAACAGTCGAAGCATTGGTTTGAAATAAAGATGCTCGCATCCACTATGCACTTCTCAAACAACACACACC
>NZ_MVKV01000039.1:0-5043 GCF_002009645.1 Gordonia sp. IITR100
CACTGTACTTGCGTGGTGCTGCCATGCTCTCCATCCTTCACAGGTTCGAGAGCCTCCGACAGACCCGGGGCGGTTCAGTGTCTTTCGATACCGACGCACCGTATGTTGACGACGCCTGAAAACTGACCCCCTGACGACGGGTGAATTTTGACCCCCCCCGTCTTGTTAGGAGGGTGATTTCAGTGGAGCAATGGGCAGAGATCCGCCGTTTGCATCGCAGTGAGGGTGTGCCGATCAGGGAGATCGCGCGCCGGTTGGGGGTGGCCCGCAACACCGTTCGTGCGGCGTTGGCTTCGGATACCGCGCCGAAGTACTCGCGGCCGGCGACGGGCTCGGCGGTCGACGCGTTCGAACCGCAGATCCGGGCGTTGCTGCGGGAGTATCCGACGATGCCGGCGACGGTGATCGCCGAGCGGGTTGGGTGGACGAGGTCGTTGACGGTCCTCAAAGACCGGGTCCGGGCTATTCGTCCAGAGTTTCGTGGGGTAGATCCAGCCGATCGGGTGATCTATCAGCCCGGCGGCTGTTCACAGTGGGATTTGTGGTTTCCGGACTACCGAATCCCTCTGAGCCACAATCAGTTCGCCATGCTACCGGTGTTGGTGATGACGTTGGCGTTCTCCCGGTACCGGTCGGCGGTGATGATCCCGTCTCGCCAGGGCGGAGACATCCTGACGGGAATGTGGCTGCTGCTGTCGCAACTGGGCGGGGTGACCCGCAAACTGGTGTGGGACCGCGAAGCCGCGATCGGCCCCAAGGGCACACCCACCGCGTTGGCGGCCGGCTTCGTGGGCACGTTGGGTACGCGGCTGGAGCTGGCGCCACCGCGAGACCCCGAGTACAAGGGCATGGTCGAACGCAACAACCGGTTCTTCGAGAGCTCGTTCCTGCCGGGCCGCCAGTTCAGCTCACCGGCCGATTTCACCGCCCAGTTCGATCGGTGGCTGGCCGATCATGCCAACACCCGAGTGGTGCGCGCGATCGGTGATCGACGCCCGTGTGACGTGTTCGCCGAGGACCTCGAGCAGATGACCGGCCTACCTCCGACCGCACCGCATATCGGCTTGAGTAGCCGGGTGCGACTCGGTCGCGACTACTACGTACGTGTAGCCGGCAATGACTATTCGGTGCACCCGTCGGTGATCGGTCGGTTCGTCGACATCACTGCCGACCTGCAGCAGGTGCGCATCCTCTGCGGCGAGGTCACCGTCGCCGACCACGCGCGCAGCTGGGCCAACCACGTCACCATCGCCGACCCTCAGCACGTGCGAGCAGCCAAAGAACTGCGCCGCGATTACCGCCGCCAAGACCTCGCCAACCGGGCCCGAAACGCCGCCCGCATCCGCGCCCACCCTGATGGCCACGAGGTGCCGATCCGGGCGTTACCGGACTACGACGAGCTGTTCGGGGTGAACTTTGCCACCCCGCCCCAAGCTCACCCGCCCACCACATCCACCAGCATTGAAAGGTGAAAGACTGTGTCCGACAATCAAACAGGTAAACAGATCGAGTTCGCGGCGCGGGCGTTGAAGATGCCAGCGATCCGCCGATGCTGGGCGGAATTGGCCGAGCGGGCCCGCACCGACAACTGGACCCACGAGCAGTACCTCGCAGCGATTCTTGACCGCCAGGTCAGCGAACGCGAAGCCAACGGCACCATGCTGCGGATCAGCGGCGCGCGCTTCCCTGCGGTCAAAACACTCGAGGACTTCAACTTCGACCACCTTCCAGGACTGCGTCGTGATGTGATCGCCCACCTGGCCACCAGCACCTGGATCGCCAAGAGCGACAACGTGATCCTTCTCGGACCACCCGGGGTGGGAAAAACCCACCTCGCGATCGCGCTCGGGATCAAAGCCGCACACAACGCCTACCCCGTGCTCTTCGACACCGCCACCGGATGGGCCACCCGCCTGACCGAGGCACACACCACCGGCCGCCTGGCCGCCGAACTCAAACGGCTCCGCCGCTACCGACTGATCATCATCGACGAGATCGGCTACCTCCCATTCGACTCCGACACCGCCAACCTGTTCTTCCAACTCATTGCCAGTCGCTACGAACAAGGCTCGATTCTGATCACCTCGAACATGCCATTCGGCCGTTGGGGCGAAGTCTTCGCCGACGACGTCGTCGCCGCCGCACTCATCGACCGCCTCGTCCATCACGCCGAGGTCATCGCTATCGACGGCGACTCCTACCGCACCAAAGCCCGACGAGAACTCGTCAACACCGACCAGTAACCACACCAAAGGGGGTCAAAATTCAACCGTCGATAAGGGGTCAGTTTTCAGCCGCCGTTGACACCGTAGACATCGGCGAAATGCGCTGAGATCTCGCCGGTTGTGAGGCCTTTGGCATACAGCGACAGCACTACCCGATCCACATCGGTGACGCGACGTTTGCTCTTACCGACAATTACCGGGTCGAAGGTGGCGTTGCGGTCGCGGGGCACCTCGATGGGCACCTGCCCGCACGCGTCGGTCAGGACCCGTTTCGTGCGCGTGCCGTTGCGTGAATTGCCGGTGTTGCGGCCGGCCACGTCATGTTTGTCATAGCCAAGATGTTCGGTCATCTCTTCATCGAGCGCGGCTTCGAGCACGCTCTTGGTCAGCGCTTTGAGCAGCCCGTCAGGACCGGTCAGAGCCACTCCCTGAGCGCGTGAGCTACGTACCAGATCGCTCACCAAAGCCTGCTCGGCCTTCGAGAGCTCACGCACCGCATCCGCGGTGGTGACATCGTGTTCCTGACCGGTCTGAACCGGCCCTGCCACCGGGGCATCCACGCCCCCGATTGTGTCGGTCATCGTCGTGATTCCTCCTGCCCCACGCCGGGGGCGATCAAAACCACTTACACCGAATCAGCGACAGTCCCCAACGCCGCGACGGGCCCTCCTGCGAGTTCTACCAGCGTCAACGACGCGAGGGGCGCTCGCACGTGGGTCGGGTGTGGTGCCGCGGCCGACCGTCGAGCGGGTGTCAGTCGATGAGGTGGGCGCGATGGCTGGATGACTGGCGGGGCCGGTCAGATCTCGGCACGTGCGTGCGTACTAGCGGGACGCTGGATGCGTGTCGGTTCGGGTACTCGGCCACCAGCTTGCTCTGCCGACAAGTGTGGCGATGGTCGGCACGACGATGGTGCGGACGATGAAGGTGTCGAGCAGCAGGCCGATGCCGATGATGAGTCCGACCTGGGTCATGATCGAGATGGATCCGGCCATGAGTCCGAACATGCTGGCAGCGAAGATGAGGCCGGCCGAGGTGATGACTGATCCGGTGTTGGTGACGGTTCTCAGGACGCCGATGCGGATGTTGTTTTGGGATTCTTCGCGTAGGCGAGAGATGAGAAGCATGTTGTAGTCGGCGCCGACCGCGACGAGGACTATGAAGGCCAGTAGTGGTACGGGCCAGGCGATGTCGGTTTTGAGGATGTGTTGAAAGATCAGGACGCCGATACCCAGTGCCGCGGTGTAGTTGAGTATGACGGTGCCCAGAAGGTATAGCGGCGCGATGAGTGCTCGGAGTAGGAGTATCAGGATCAGGCCGACGATGGTGAGGGTGGCCAACGCTAGGAGTCGGAAGTCTTCGGTGAGTAGACGTTGCAGATCGGCGTTGATGGCGGGGAACCCGGCTGTCGCGATGTTGGAGTCCTGCAGGGTTGTGTTCGGTCTGGCGGCGAGTGCGACATCGGTGATTGTGTCGGCCAGTTGCATGGCCTCGGTGCTGTAGGGGTCGAAGCTGGTTTGTATTGCGTAGCGCACGGTATGGCCGTCGGGCGAGACGAACTGGCGAGCGACGTCGACGAAACGGCGGTCTGCGTTGGCCTGAGGTGGGAGGTAGAAGCCGGTTGCTGAGTTTGTTCCGGCGGTCTCGCGGGCGGAGGTTTGTAGTTGTGTGGCTAGCGCGGCCATCCCGGCGAGTTGTTGAAGGTTGCTGTCGATCAGCGCGGATACACCGGCGGCGAGTTGGCGTGATCCCGCCGCGAGTTGACTGATACCTGTTTGCAGTTGGGTGAGCTTGCCGGGAAGGTCTTGGCTGCTGATGCTTCCCAGCGTGGAGCCCAGTGAGTTGACGGTGGAAGTGAGTTGGTCGGTGACTGTTGAGATCGGTGTATCCAGCTGCGCGAGTTGTGTTGACAGCGTGGCGATCTGGTCGAGGGTCCCGTTGCTCAGTAGGGCGTCGAGATTGCGGGTCTGCGCGCGCAGAGCTGCGCACTGCGGGACTTGGGTGCACCAGGGCGCATTATCGAGGATGGGCAGGATCGAGGTCACTGTTGCCAGGGCTGCAGATGTTTGGCGGGTGAGCGCGGCCAGCTGTGGGGCATTCTGAGAAGCGCGATCGAGCGCTGGTGCAGATGCGGCGAGTTGGCGTAGTAGTGGCTGGTACTGCTGAATTTGCTGCCCGGCTGTGCTTGCCTGATCGAGGATGCCGGCCAGGGGGGCCAAGTTGGTGCGTACCTGGGTGTCGAGCTGAGTAAGCCCGTCGGCGAGTTGGAATGCGCCTGTACGGAGCTGTTCGAGGTCACCGCGGCGGTTCTGGCCATCGTCGACCGCACCCGCCAGCCGGTTCCCGATCTGGCCGTTCTGCCAGGACAGCTCGGCTTGCTCGAGCTTGTCCCCGGTGGGACGGGTAACGCCGATGACTCGAGTCACTCCGGGGATCTGGGATACACGTGAGGCCATTTGCTCAAGATCGGCCAGCCCGCTGGCAGTACGGAGATCGATCGGTGCATCTACGACGAGGAACTCGGTGATAGTGACGTCTTGAGGGAAATGACGGTCGAGCAACGCGTAGCCTTCGTTGCTGTCGGTTGTCGCGGGTTGCCCCTCACGATCGTCGAAGGTGATCTGGATGCCCGTCGCGAAGACGCTAAGCACGATTAGCCCGACCAGGGTTAGTGCCAGCAGCGGCACAGGACGCCGCACGACGAGCACGGCGACGCGATTCCAGTACTTTCGGGTTCACTCGGGGGTGTCAGATGGTCTGTGTAAGTCCGGTGCTCATCAGTGAGAGGACAATCTATGAGCATGGCGTTAGACGACAA
>NZ_MVKV01000004.1:0-313901 GCF_002009645.1 Gordonia sp. IITR100
TCCCTCGTCCTCCAAAGACATTGCGGCCAACAACCTTCGCAGGCTTCCATCCCCATCCAGAAGTCGTGACCACGACCGCGACGCCCCAGAGGGCCAGGGTGGCTCTCTACCGACCCTCTATCCCGGTCTCGCCGCCGCGACTGTCGCTGATTCGGTGTAAGTGGTTGTGATCGCCCCCGGCGTGGGGCAGGAGGAATCACGACGATGACCGACACTATCGGGGGCGTGGATGCCCCGGTGGCAGGGCCGGTTCAGACCGGTCGGGAACACGATGTCACCACCGCGGATGCGGTGCGTGAGCTCTCGAAGGCCGAGCAGGCTTTGGTGAGCGATCTGGTACGTAGCTCACGCGCTCAGGGGGTGGCGCTGACCGGTCCTGACGGGCTGCTCAAAGCATTGACCAAGAGCGTGCTCGAAGCCGCGCTCGATGTGGAGATGACCGAACATCTTGGCTACGACAAACATGACGTGGCCGGCCGCAACACCGGCAATTCACGCAACGGCACGCGCACGAAACGGGTCCTGACCGATGCGTGCGGGCAGGTGCCCATCGAGGTCCCCCGCGACCGCAACGGCACCTTCGACCCGGTGATGGTCGGTAAGAGCAAGCGTCGCGTCACCGATGTGGATCGGGTGGTGCTGTCGCTGTATGCCAAAGGCCTCACGACCGGCGAGATCTCGGCGCATTTCGCCGATGTCTACGGTGCGTCGGTGTCGAAAGACACCGTTTCGCGCATCACTGATCGGGTCATCGAGGAGATGGTGGGTTGGTGGGCGCGCCCGCTGGAGAAGGTGTACGCGGCGGTGTTCATCGACGCGATCATGGTCAAGATCCGTGACGGGCAGGTACGTAACCGGCCGATCTATGCTGCGATCGGTGTTGATCTCGACGGGCACAAAGACATCCTCGGCATGTGGGCCGGTGACGGGGGCGGCGAGTCGGCCAGGTTCTGGTTGGCGGTGCTCACCAACCTCGAGAACCGGGGTGTCCGCGACATCTTCTTCGTTGTCTGTGACGGGCTGAAAGGGTTGCCCGACAGTGTATCTGCCGCATTCCCGTTGGCCACGGTACAGACGTGCATCATCCATCTGATCCGCAACACCTTCAAGTACGCCTCCCGCAAGTACTGGGACCAGATCAGCGCCGATCTCACACCGATCTACACCGCGCCGACCGCCGCTGAGGCCCGGCTGCGGTGGGAGGAATTCGCTGAGAAGTGGGGAAAGCCGTACCCAGCGATCGTGGCACTGTGGGAGAGCGCGTGGGAGGAGTTCATTCCGTTTCTTGACTACGACGTCGAGATTCGGCGGGTGTTGTGCTCTACCAATGCGATCGAAAGTCTCAACGCCCGTTACCGGCGTGCGGTGCGCGCTCGCGGGCACTTCCCGAACGAGCAGTCCGCACTCAAAACGCTGTACCTGGTGACCCGGTCGCTGGACCCAAAGGGTACCGGTCAGACGAAGTGGGCCGTACGCTGGAAGCCAGCGCTCAACGCCCTGGCCATCACGTTCGCCGATCGTATGCCCGCAGCCGAAGAACGCTGACCCACCGAGCAATCGGAAAACCGCCGCTTACACCGAATATCGGACAGACCCTCGTTTCGGCCGAGTCGGCTCGGTCATCCGCTATGCGGCCGACATCCCGGCGGTGGCGGTGTGAGCGTTGTGGAGGTGTGAGATCGGACCGGCGGCGGTCCTCCAGAAGGTCATGACGTTCGGCTTCTTGCGTGGCTTCGCGCAGCCTCCGATCGCGGGCACGCTCGGCTCGCGGAGGGGCCAGTTTTGCGGCGAGTCGGGTGGTGGTGCGCCGCGGAATGTCCCCTGTCGCAACGGTGTGCGGTGAGGGCTTTCCTGCGCGGCTGCTCGAACCGGATACGGCGCGGGTTCGGAGGTAGGTCGTCGAGGGTTTCGAGGGAACCGCTGCCGTCACCCGCTGTCGGGGTGCCCGGCCAGGGCTGGCCGAGGCGTGGACGGACGTGGTCTGTCGCGGCGCCGGCAAACCCGCCAGGGGATCGAGGTGTCATTGCGACGTGGTGAGGAATACAAGGATGGCGGCCAGGGTGATGAGGTAGGCAAGGGCCCACCGTAGGTCGTGGTGCGGGGTGGGCGGGGTGTAACGGTGAAATGTGAGGCTGCGAGAGGTCATGACTGCGAGTTCGATCCAAGTGGTGGGATTGGAGTTGTGCGACAACAAGAGTCGTCGCAGGGCCGACGCACGTCCCGAAACGCCACCCTGAGCTCGAGGCGTCCAAGTCACTACGCCTCGGGAGGTGTGGGCCCGGCCGTAGAGGTGTGTGACGCGGTCAGGGCCGTCGAGCGGAAGCCAGCTGCTGTCGAGGGATGCTGTTGAGCCCACAGGCACCCATGCTGGTTAATTCGGGCCGGGCGTGCGTCGCTGCTGTTCTACGGGTGTCCGGTGTGGCTGGTACCGGTGTTCGGATTGATCCGGGTGGTGACGTGGCCGGCCCATGATGTGGGTCCACCAGTGCTGCAGCGGGCTGGGGTCGGGCCAGACGATCGGGTGAAGTTCAGGGGCGGGGGCCGACATCGGTTGGGTCCTTCCTGGGTCATGTCGCCGGAACGTGCCGGGGGTGAACGTCGTGTTCCTAGATAGCACTCGTCTGGGTGAATCGCCACCCGATGCCGAAAGCGGGCTACTGCTCTGCTCTTGGGTCGAGTGCTGTTGTGCCGGTGGAGGACTGAGTGCGTTGATCATCGAAAAGACGCTTGGCACTCACTGGCGTTGAGTGCTAATCTGATGGCGCGCAGTGATGGTTGATGTGGTGCCGTCAGCGTGGCGGCACCCGTGGATCAAGGAGGTGTTTGCGATGCTGGGTATCGATCCGTTCTCCATGGTTGATGACTGGGCTCGAGGACTTCTCACCGGCGAGTCCGGCGCTGGCCGACGTACACCGCGGTTCATGCCGATCGATGTGTACAAGGTCGACGACCACTATTCGTTGATCGCCGACCTGCCTGGTGCTGATCCTGGTTCGATCGATCTCAACGTCGACAATGGGGTGTTGACCTTGTCGGCGCATCGCAGCGCACTCTCGGATGAGGGTGTGCAGTGGCTGGCCAACGAGCGGTTCGCCGGCACCTATCGTCGACAGATCACTCTGGGTGAGGGTGTCGATCCGGCGAAGATCTCTGCTGCCTATGACAACGGTGTGCTCACGGTGACGATCCCGGTGGCCGAGAAGGCCAAGCCTCGCAAGGTGGCCATCGAGCATTCCGGCGCCGGACGTCAGGAGATCACCGCCGGCTCCGAGGCGGCCTCGGGCTGACTGACCGGGGAGGTGGTTCGTCACTGTCACCCCAGTACCGGGAGGTCTGAGATGATGATGGGCTGCGTCACGGCTGCGTCGCCAGCCGGATGTGTCGACGTGATCGACGCCGAAGACACCTGGCTGGCCGCTGAAATCGATGCTGTCTTCGCGCAGGTCGGCGATCCGCAACAGGTGCTACCTACCCTCACGTGCGGGGTCGGCACCGTTCGGCGCCGGGTACCTGGTTCAAGCCGAACCGCCGCTCGCATCGCGCACCTGCGGCCGCGACACCGAGTGGTGAGGCGAGGTGGGCGGCAGCGTGGCCCGCCCACCTCGATCTGAGAGCTTCTGAAAGACGCCTGCGTCCGGGAGCCGGAGGGGTTGGCGGTCTCGGGCTCTGGGCGATCGCTGTCACGCATCGAGCGTGGCGTGGCATGACCCGAGTGAGGTGGGCGGCCCAGGTTCATTCGGGTGTCTCATGACGAGCCCGACACTTTTGAACAGCCCGACAGTCGATGCTGCTCGCTAGTTGTCTTGGGTAGTGGCACAGTCGCATACGTTGTCACAGATTGAGTGCACTCTGATCGTCCGCGTCGCGCCGAAGCTGCGATCGATCGGCTCCTCGAATGCCATGCCAGCAAGGTGTTCGTGACCATGGTCAGTGTCGGGAACATAGTGATGCATCGGACGCGAAAAGCAGCAACGAGTGACTGTGCAGTGGTAGCGGAGCGTGTCGGTTGCTCTCGACTGTCGGTGTCCGTCGTCTCGCCTCGAGAGCAGAGGATGAAGGCTGTCTGTCAAGATCAACTTCACAACGTCTCGGGCGACGCGCGACATAGCTGTGGGAATGCAACGACACCGGTGCCAGCGGAGACACCTCGCGTGGTCGGCGCCGCTGGCATACACAAAATTGAAAACGATTGTCGAGCAGTCACTGTCATGACGAAGAGCATCAATCGCACCGGTCAGAGCAACCCTCGCAACTTGAGTAACAGATAGTGATCGGCGAGCTTGGCGGGCAGCTTGTCCGGTGGGGCATCCACCACGTCGACGCCGAGCCGGCCCACCGCGGTGGCGGTGCGGTCCCGCAGGGTGAGTGTGCGTGCCGCGGCGGCGGCGTCGTAGATCTGTGCGGCGTCGGCGCGCTCGGTCAGCATGTCGTCGAGGGCGGGGTCGGCGACTGAGCCGATGATGACCTTGTAGCGTTGCGCGAGCACCGAGAGCGGGGGGAGCAGCGACTCCTCGACGGCCGCGGGCTCGAGGGGCGTGAGTAGGACCAGCAGTGCGCGCTGTCGCCCGATCTTGGCGACCTCGGCACCGAGAAGTGGCCAATCTGCTTCCAGGAGGGCGGGCTCGAGATCCGCCATCGCGGTGACGAGGCTGTTCAGCAGCATCGTGCGACCGACGCCGACCACCCGTCGATGGACCCGCCGGTCGCCGGCGATCAGATCGACCCGGTCGCCGGCATGTGACGCGAGCGCGGCAAGCAATAACGCGGCATCCATCGCGGCGTCGAGTCGAGGTGTGTCGCCCACACGCCCGGCCGACGTCCGAGACGTGTCCAGGACGATGACGATGTGCCGATCCTTCTCCGGTTGCCACGTGCGCACCACGGTCGAACGACGCCGGGCGGTGGCCCGCCAGTCGATGCTGCGGACATCGTCACCCTCGACATAGTCACGCAGGGAATCGAATTCGGTTCCCTGACCACGCACGCGCACCGCCGACCGGCCGTCGAGCTGCCGCAGATGGGCCAACCGTGACGGCAGCAGCCGCCGCGAGTCGAAGGGCGGGAGCGCGCGGACGCGGCCCGGCAACGGCACCGACCGTTGACGTCCGGCGAGGCCGAGGGGACCCACCCGGCGGACGGCGACCCGGACCGCGAGTCGGTCACCGCGCCGGGTGGGGGTGAGAGTCGTTGTCACCGAGCGGGTCTCCGCACGTGGAACGGACGCCCGGTGGGTGTTGTCCGACGCACCCGCGGACGGCTGCCAGCTGTCGCGCAAGACTCCGCGGAACGTCTGCGAGCCGTGGTTGGTGACGGCGATCGAACACGTCGTGCGCTGGCCGAGCCGGATCGGGGCGGGTGCCGACCGCGACATGATGATCGACTTCGTGGACCCTGCCAGCGCGATGTCGAGGCAGGTGAGCAGGACACAGAACAGCGCCCACAGCACGGGGACGAAGTAGTTCGGCCATATCAGGATGGGCACCGCACCGAGCAGCACCAGGATCAGAAAGCGGCCGGTGAGGAACATCAGCGGGGGACGGGCACCGAGTTGATCGCGGCGTCGAGCACCGAACCCACCGACACCCCTTCGAGTTCGGCCTCCGGGCGCAACGACAGGCGGTGCGCGAGCGTCGATTGGGCGAGCGCCTGCACGTCGTCGGGGGTCACGAAGTCGCGGCCGTTCAGCCACGCCCATGCCCGGCTCGTGCCGAGCAGTGCGGTTGCGCCGCGCGGACTGACGCCGAGGGCCAGTGACGGCGAGAATCGGGTGGCCCGGGCGATGTCGACGATGTAGGCGGTGACCTGCGGGGCGACCGTCACCCGGCGGACCTGCTCGGCGCCGGCCTCGATGTCGGCGGCCGAGGCGACCGGACGGAGGCCGGCGGCGGACAGATTCCGCGGATCGAATCCGGAGGCGTGCCGCGTCAGCACGGTGATCTCGTCGTCGCGAGGGGGGAGCGGCAGGGTGACCTTCAGCAGGAAGCGGTCGAGCTGGGCTTCGGGCAACGGGTAGGTGCCCTCGTACTCGACCGGGTTCTGCGTCGCCGCGACGAGGAACGGGCTCGGCAGCGGGCGGGAATCCCCGTCGACGGTGACCTGCCGTTCCTCCATCGCCTCGAGCAATGACGCCTGGGTCTTCGGTGGGGTGCGGTTGATCTCGTCGGCCAGCAGGAGATTGGTGAACACCGGTCCTTCGCGGAAGGTGAATTCGGAGCTGGCGGAATCGAACACGAGTGAGCCGGTGACATCACCGGGCATGAGGTCGGGGGTGAACTGCACGCGCTTCGTCTCGACGTCGAGCGCGGCCGCCACCGACCGGACGAGCAGCGTCTTGGCCACGCCGGGAACGCCTTCGAGCAGGATGTGCCCGCGGCAGAGCAGCGCGATCAGGATGCCCGCCACCGCCGGGTCCTGGCCGACGACGGCTTTCCCGACCTCGCCGCGCACGGCCCCGAGCGCATCGCGGGCGCGGTTCGGCGCTCCGCCGGGTCGGTGGTGCGCGTACTCCGGTGGTGGCCCGGCAGGTGCCTTGGCGAACGGGTCTGCGTGTACGGATGCGTCCGGGGCGAACGGACCGGGGCGTGGGTTGCGGGACGGGTCGACGGTCATGGCGTGTGTCGGACTTCCTTCTCGAGGTTGGTCAGCTCGGCGGTGAAGTGCACGAGCTGGGTGTCGGTGGTGGGGAGCGGACCGGACAGCAGCGACCGGACCTCGCCCAGATCACGGTGCGTAGCCCCCACCACGGCGAGGACGATCGCCGACACCATCGGGTCCGAGTTCTCGGTCGACGCGACGACGGTGTCCCAGTCGGGTCGCGACAGTGCGTCGGTGGCACGGGCGGCGTCGAACGGAAGTCCCAGATACGACGCCAGCGAACCCAGCGTGTGGATGCGCAGCGCCGCCGCGGCGCGCGCGTCGGCTCCAGCGCGGTGATACATCCGGCCCCGCGCCCGGGTGGTCTCGACCGCCTTGACGACCGCCGGGAGCGGCTCGGTGACCAGCGAGCCGAATCGCCGGCCCCGCCACAACATCAGGGCCAGAACCGCGAAGACGGTCAACACGATCAGCGGCCCGACCGCGGCCGGGATGTCGGACTCCTCCTCCTCGGTCGCGACTTGATCGGTGAAGAAGGGCACGTACCAGAGGATCTCGTCGGACCTCGCGAATATCCGCACGGCGACGCCGGCGTTGTCCTGCTGTGCCAGGTGCTCGTTGGTGAGCATTGTGCCACTGATGACGACGAATTCGGGACGGTCGGCGGTGCGGGGGACCACGACCAGATTCGATGTCCCGTCGGACGTGAAGCAGGCCGTGGCCGCGGGCGAGGTCGGTGAGTATCCGAACGGACTGAAGTCGACGACGTCGGTCTCGTCGATGCCGGGCGTGCGGCAACCCGCGGGGACCGCTGCCGGGCCGGCGCCGTAACCGGACGTGACGGGCAGGTCGAGCGCGGTGAGCACGGTGGTGTCCGGCGCGATCAGGATCACGCGGTCGGCGTCCTGCACGCGCTCTCGGAACTGTTGTGTCGTACCGGGATTGAGCGATGAGGTCGAGCTCGCCACCACCGTGGTCCCGCGGCCGGGACGTGGGGCGTCGGTGAACTCCGCGAGGCCGCGCACCTGCCGGAGGTCGGTCCCGTGGTCGTCGAGGATCTGAGCGAGAGCGCGCGATCCGGTGGGCTGGGCGTTGTCGGGGTCGTAGCTTACGCCGGGACCGGGCGTGCCTTGCGCCCCGGTGAGTGCCGTGACACCGAGGAGCCCGACGCCGGCGACCACGACGACCACTACCAGCACGATGGTCACCCAGATCCACGCCGGCGTCTTGTTCTTCGCGGGCGCCGGTCGCATCGGCGTCGACGTGACGGGTCCGGGTGGCGTCGCCTGCACGGTGCCGGTCACCGGGGCACCGCCAGTCGGCTCGACCGGACCGTGTCCTGGTCGACCGGCCGTGCGGACGAGACCCCGCGTTCGATGTCGAGGACCGCGCGCGCGGATTCGGCCGATGCGTGTCGGTCGCCGTAGGCGATGGCGTCGAACAGGTCTGTCGCCGTTCGTAACCCGGAGTCGTAGGTGGGGAAGCGGGGTCCGAGGTCGACAGCGACCTCGTGGGCGGTCAGAGACGGTTCATCGGCCAGCAGACCGCGCTCGATACCCCGACGAGCCACGGCACGGACGGCGGCGAGCACACACTCGTCGTACCGGCCCGCGGCGAAGGCGGCGTCGGCGTCGGACCGGAAGTCGGCCGCGGACCGAGCCGGCCCTGTCAGCACCGACCCCGTTGGCGGGCCAGCGGTGGTGCGGGGAACTCGTGGGTTGCGTCGGAGATGCCGGACGACCGCGACGACGAGCCCGAGGACGAGGGCGATCGCCACGACGATCACGATGCCCCGAAGGGTGTCGGAGCCGCCGAACCAGCCGAAAACGTTGTCGGCGATCCACTCCCAGAGCCGCTCACCGAAGCGGTCGAACCACGACGGTTCGGGTGGTTGATACTCGGATTCGGACAGCTCCTCCTCGGCCCACCGGCGTGCTTCGTCGTTGCCGGGGTCCAATGGCGCAGCGAGAACTCCGATCACCGGTCACCCTGTCCGGAGAAGAACGGCGTCGGGGCCGCCTCGGCGCGTGCATCGTCAAACAGGACGGCCGGGACGACGGTCAGTACCGGTTGCACGACCATCGACGCCACGACGATGCCGATCACCGCGACGACGGTCTCGGTGGCACGGGCGTCCCCGTCGTCGAACCACATGCCGGCGATCGATCCGAGGAGATCGAAGGGGTACATCATCGTCGTCATCGCGACCCACGCCAGCACGACCATGACCGCCAGGATGCCGAAGGTCCGCCAGAACCGCTCCGCCGACAACGACCCCGAGCGGGCGATCGCGTCTCGCACGGAGAGGCCGTCTATCACGATCGCCGGCGCCGTGAACACCGTGCGTACCAGCAGCCACGTCACCGGGATGAGCGCGACGAGGAAGAGGAGGAGACTCCCGGTGATCAGCACGATTCCGTCGGAGGCGATGCCCAGTCCGAGGAGTGCGATGCTCGGGGCGAACGCCGCCGCGACGGCGAGTCCCAGGAGTGCGGTCCACCCCGACAGTCGGGCGAGGGACCGGCGTCCCGCGCGCAGGGCGTCGTCGATTGTCGGTACGGACCCGGCGCGCAGGCGGGCCAGGGGACGGGCGGCGAGACCGCTGAGTGCGCCGGTCATGACGGTCCACTGCGCAAAGACAGTGAGGACGAACGCGGTGACCGGTGCCAGGCTCGCCCAGTCGTCCGGGTCGTCGAGGGTCGGTTCGGCGCTCACCAGCCACCAGGTGACGAGCGCGACTGGTGCCGCCGCCGCGCCCCAGCTCACGCCGACGAGGCCCAGGAAGACGCGCGGTGCCGCGAACGTGGTGGAGAAGATCTGTTGCAGCAGTGCGCTGACGGGCGTCGGTCGTCGTGGCGGCATCCACCCCGCCCACCCGTTCCCCGGAAGGGGAGCACTCGAGCCAGGTGGGGTCGACATCGCCGAACCCCATTGCGGCTGCGGTCCGGGCACGGTAGGCGGCCGCGGTGTGGGTGGACCCTGCGGCGGTCCCGCATCTGGCACCGGGCTCCACTCGTCGGATACGACGGGCGGCTGCCACGGGGGCTCGCCGGACGGTGGTGGAGGTACGCGCGGCGGCTCGGTCATCGAGAGGTGCACCGGCCTTTCCGCACGCGGGGAAACTGTGCGGCGAACGTATCAAACAACTCCGACCGGGCACCGAAATCATCCACCGGTTGACGGACGCCGTGCTACCGTGCCGAATTAGAACACGTTCTACTTTTCTGGAGGATTCATGACCGTGGAACAAGCCGGGCTCGCCGAGAAGATCGACGCGGCCGTCGACTCTTATATCGAGCTGCTCAACTCGGGTACCGCAGAGCAGATCGCCGACCTCTACGCCGCCGACGCGACCGTCGAGGACCCCATCGGCGCGGACATCCGCGACACCCGCGAGCAGCTGGTGGAGTTCTACTCGGTGATCACCGGTATGGACGAGCGCACCGCGACGCTCAAGTGGAAGAAGATCGCCGGCGACACCGCGGTCTTCGAGTTCACCCTGGTCACCAAGACCGCCGGACTCGCCTTCGAGATCACCCCCGTCGACATCATGGTCTTCGACGCCGAGGGCAAGGTGTCGACGATGCGCGCGGTCTGGCAGCAGTCGGATCTCAAGCAGCTCTGACCGCGACCCCTCAGCTCCCTGAGCAGCCTATGAGGGTTGTGTCAATGGGGTCCTGTGATGGGTGTGGGCGTGGGGGTGTGGCCCGGCGGCCGGTGGCCTGTCGGGATGGGTGTGTGGGTGGGTTCGAGCGGGCCGGGGTCGTGCCGGGCGCGGGCTCTACCTAGCGTTCAAACGGGTTGGTACCCAACAGCCTTCATTCGAGCTTGGTTCGCGCCGGTGGGGACTGCTCAGGCTCAGGGTCGGGCTTGTGTGCCCAAGGAGCAGCGAGCTTGTCCCGGCCGGAGGGTGTGAGGGGTCAGGCGGCGGTCCTTTCGGCGGGGCGGGTACGGCCGGCAGCGATGTCGGGGTTCCACGGCGTGGCGGTGGTGATGACGACGAACAGTTGCCGCAGCAGGGCGGCAGCGATCGCTACTCGGGCCTGGTTGGGGTTGAGCTGGTTGGCCTCTCGGCTGGTCAGGTGCCGGTAACGGGCGGCGTACACCTCGTTGTGGGTGAGCGCGGCGAACGCCGCCCGCCACGCCGCGACCCGCAACAGCGGCCGGCCACGCCCGCTGATGCGGGTGGTGCCGCGGTAGTTGCCCGAGGAGTTCTCCCGCGGGCACAGCCCGGCGTGTTTGACCACCGCGCGGGCGGAATCGAAACGGGTCAGATCACCGGTTTCGGCGAGGATCGCCGCGACCGAGACCACCGAAACCCCCGGGATGGACTCGGCGAGGGCGCGTAGGCCCAGCCCGGTGAGGACCTCGATCATGAGGTGTTCGACCTGCTCGCAGGCGGTGCGGGCGTGCCCGAAATCGTCGAGAGCGTAGCGGGCCCGTTCCAACGCACCAGCCTCGCCGGTGATCGTGGTCTCGGTCGCGAAGGCGGCGTCGACGAGTGCGACCAGGATGCGGGTGGTGACCCGACGCCCACCCCAGCGGGGCAGCTCGGCGCGCACCTGCTCCCGTAGCCACGCCACCGCCTGGTCGCGGCTGCTCTGGGCGGTCAGGGGTGTCGGGTCAGCGCCGATGACGGCCATCGCGGCCAGCCAGGTCACCGATTTGAACGGCTGCCCGGCGCAGTCGAGCGCTTCTGGCCAGCTGCTCTCGAGCAGATCGCGGGCTTGTTGTTGGGCTGCGCTACGGCGGGTGAGTTGCTGGGATCGGCGCACACCGAGGTGGCGTAGCCTGCTCCATTGCTCGTCGGCGTGTTCGGGTAGGTAGAGGTGGAGTTGGGTGGTCAGCCGGGCGATCAGCAGGGCGTCTTTGTCGTCGGATTTGTCGTGGGTGAAGTCTTCGGTCTCCCGCGCGCGGGCCACCGCGATCGGTTGCACGCACACCATGTCCACGCCGACCGCAGCGGTGAGGTCTCGGACTGTTTTCCAGCGATGCCCGGTCGGTTCACACGCGATCACGATGCCGGCAAACCCCGCAGCAGCAGCGGCGGTACGGCTCCACTCGATCGCGGTGGCCAACTGTGGTGGCGCGCAGTGAAACGTGCGGCGCGCCACGATGCGGGAGTCGTGATCGACCACCGCGACGACCTGTTTGTTCGATGCCAGATCGATCGCGACGACCGCGTGGTCGCGGCGCACGATCCCCCGGAACCGGGTCAACCGATCGTTGCGACGCTTGTCTCCCCGACTCAAACGACTAGCCTGAGACATTGACATCCTCCTTTTGTGGTTGGGATAACCAAGCCCCTACGACCACATCAGGAGGATGTCCCAGTTACCAGCCCTTCCAGCTATTACTAGGAGCGAGCTTGCGGAGTGCGCGTCAGCCTTGATCCCTGAGGTGCGAGGAGCGCAAGCGACGAGCCACGAAGGGCCTGGTGGACGGCGGTTTCTAGCGATCCCCCAGACGTCTTGCGGGCCCTTCGTGGCTCGCTTCGCTCGCACCTCAGGGAGCAGAGAATACGGACGCTCAGGAAGGGTCAGCCCCGCCCGGTCGGCCTCAGCACGATTTCTTCGGGGTGGGCGTCGGCCGGGGTGGAGATGGCGTGCACGACTGCTCGGGCGACGGTCGCGGGACGCAGGAACCGCGACCCGTCGTACTCGTTTCCTTCGATGGCGACGATGTCGCGCTGCATGTCGGTGTCGATGCGGCCGGGGAAGACGGACGTCACCCGGAGGGTCGGTTCCTCGACACGCAACCCGTCGGCGAGCGCTCGCGCCGCGAACTTGCTTGCTGCATAGGGGGTCCATCCGGGGTTGACCCGACGTCCCGCGCCCGAGTTGATGAACACGACGTGGCCGGCGGCCGCCCGCAGGGCGGGGAGCAGCAGCCGGGTCAGCTCGGCGGCCGCGATGAGATTCACCTCGAGGATGTGACGCCATTCCTCGACCGGCGTTTCCGCGACCGGTTCGAGACTGCTGGCCACCCCGGCGTTGTGGACGAGGACGTCGAGCTCGGTGATCGCCTCGACCGCGGCTTCGACCTCGTCGTAGCCGGTGAGATCGACGGCGAAGGTGCTCGCGCCGTCGAGTTCGGTCGCCAGCCGATCGAGTTCGGGGGAGGGTCGTCCGCCGAGCAGGAGGTCGTGGGTCGGCGCGAGCTGGCGGGCGATCTCGGCTCCGAGGCCGCGGCTCGCCCCGGTGATCAACGCGGTGGGCACCTCTCGACCCTACTGCGAATCCGTGGGTGGCAGCCCCGTCGGGCTCGATGAGCAGACGCCGACGTCGCGGGGCACAATCGTCGACGTGGCCAGGTACGGATTCACCCCAACGCAGCTGTCGGCACGTGCCGCGTACCTGCTCCGAGGCAACGACCTGGGCACGATGACAAGCGCTGCGCCCAAGTTGTATCCGCACATGTGGAGCTGGGATGCGGCGTTCGTCACGGTCGGTCTCGCACCGTTGTCGGTGGAGCGGGCCGTCATCGAGATGGACACCCTGCTGTCGGCGCAGTGGCGCAACGGGATGATTCCGCACATCGTCTTCGCGAACGGCCGCGACGGCTACTTTCCGGGGCCGGCTCGCTGGGAGTGCGCCCGCCTCGCCGAGTGCGCGCCCGACTTCCCCGACACGTCCGGTATCACCCAGCCGCCGGTGCATGCGATCGCGGTGCAGCGCATCCTCGACCATTCCCGACGCCACGGTCGCACCACGCGCGCCGTCGCCAACGAGTTCATCGACCGGCGCTGGAGTTCCCTGGTGCGATGGCATCGCTGGCTGGCACACGCGCGAGACCCCAACGGGCGCGGGCGGATCACCATCTTCCACGGCTGGGAGTCGGGGATGGACAACTCGCCACGCTGGGATTCCGCCTACGCCAACGTGATCCCCGGGGTCGACCTGCCGCCGTACCAGCGCGCCGACCTCGATCACGTCGACGATTTCTCGATGCGACCCACCGACCTCGAGTACGACCGCTACATCTGGCTGGTCGAACAGATGAAGCGCGCCAATTACGACGACGCGCTGCTCCCGAAGGCGATGAGCTTCGCCGTCGAGGATGTGTTCGTCAGCGCGATCTTCGCCGTTGCCTGCGACGTGCTGGCGACGATCGGCGAGGATTACTCCAAGCCGCGGTCGGACGTGCGGGATCTCCGCGCGTGGGCTGACCGGTTCCGGGCGGGGGTCGTGTCCGCCGCCAACGACCGGAACGGTGCCGCACGGGATTTCGACCTGCGCGCGAACTCGTGGATCAACACCGAGACGATCGCGGTGTTCGCGCCGCTGCTGTGCGGCGGCCTCTCCCGGGACCGCGAACGCGCGCTGCTGCGACTCTTCGACGGCCCGCGCTACTGCGGCCACCCGGATCTGCGGTACGCGGTCCCGCCGTCGACGTCACCGATCTCGGCGGACTTCCGCCCGCGCGAGTACTGGCGCGGGCCCGTCTGGCCGGTGATGACCTGGCTCTTCAGTTGGGCGTTCGCCCGCCGCGGCTGGACCGAGCGGTCAGCGCGCCTGCGCGAGGAAGGACTCCGCCAAGCCACCGACGGGACGTTCGCCGAATACTACGAGCCGTTCACCGGCGAACCGCTCGGCAGCATGCAACAGAGCTGGACCGCGGCGTCGGTGCTCGACTGGCTCGACTAGAGCTCCCGCATCCGACGGCACACGTCGTCGTAGACGTCCACGAGCGGCCGGGGCGTCCCCGACGACCCGGGACGCTCGTTGATCTCTACCCACTCCTCGAAGGCGCACTGCACTTCGAGATTGGCGATCTCCAGGATCATCCGTAGCTGACCGCGAGTTCGCGCCGAGCTGCGGTCGCCCAGGGCCTCGGGCCGTCGGCGTGACTTGTCGGCGTAGCGGCCGAGGGCGGCTCGGCTCAGGGTGGGTGTCGCGAGTACGAGTTTCTGCACGCGCATGAAATGGGCGGACACGTCGTCGCTGCGATCACCGAACCCCTCCAGGAGCTGCCGGTAGACGCCCTCGATGTCGGCGAGCGACAGGGCATCGGGGTCGATGCCGGCCAGATGGTCGTCGAGTGCCTGGTCGAAACCGAAGCGGTCGAAGAGCACGCACTCTTCCTTGGTCGGGAAATACCGGAAGAACGTGCGCGGTGAGACCCCGGCGGCAGCGGCGATCTCGTCGACCGTCGTCTCGTCGAAACCGTTGCGCTCGAACAGTTCCACTGCGGCCTCGTGGATCTCCAGGCGCGTCGCATCTCGACGGCGGGCCCGCAACCCGCCGGTCTCGGAGGATTCCGGCATGGGTCGAGACTAGCGGTCGACCGGCGCGGGTGTCAGTCAGTGCCAGCCTGGCAGTCTCTGCCACTTTCCGGTAGCGTCGCTGTGTGATCGACCCGGACCACCACAGCGATGAGAGAACGACAGTGACCGAGAACGCCGCCCTCCCGGGCACCGACAACAGAACCGACACCGGCACGGATCGCAGCGCCGTCTTGCTCATCGGGGTCCTGCTGGTTGCGGCCTTCGTGGTGATCCTGAACGAAACGATCCTGAGCGTCGCATTGCCCACCCTGATGGCCGACCTCGAGATCACCGCCGCCACCGCGCAATGGCTCACCAGCGGGTTCCTGCTGACAATGGCGATCGTCATCCCGATCACCGGCTACCTGATGCAGCGATTCACCCTGCGGTCGATCTACATCGCGGCGATGACGTTGTTCACGATCGGCACCCTCGCCGCCGCCCTCGCGCCGGGCTTCGAACTCCTGATCGTCGCCCGCGTGGTGCAGGCGTCCGGCACCGCGCTCATGGTCCCGCTGCTGATGACGACGATCCTGAACGTCGTCTCGGAGCAGAATCGTGGCCGCACGATGGGACTGGTCTCCATCGTGATCGCCGTCGCGCCGGCCGTCGGTCCGACGGTGTCCGGCCTGATCCTGCAGTCCCTCAGCTGGCGAGCCATGTTCTGGATCGTGCTGCCCATCGCGATCGGTGCGCTGATCCTCGGCGGGGTGTTCGTCCGCAACGTCACCGAACGTCGGCCCGCGCAGCTCGACCTCATCTCGGTCCCGTTGTCGGCTCTCGGCTTCGGCGGTGTCGTCTACGGTCTCAGCAGCATCGGGGAGTCGGCGGGTGGGCACGCCCCGATCCCACCGTGGGTGCCACTCGTCATCGGCGCCGTCGCGCTCGCGTTGTTCGTCGTGCGACAGCTCAAACTCGCCGATCGCGGCTTGGCGCTGCTCGACCTGCGGACCTTCGCGATCGCACCGTTCCGCTTGGCCGTCGTGCTGATGGCCGGGTTCATGCTGACGCTCTTCGGCGCACTCAATCCTGCTTCCCCTTTTCCTACAGAACGTGATGGGCAAGGACGTCCTGACCACCGGCCTCGTGCTCCTGCCCGGTGGCCTGGTGATGGGTCTGTTGGCGCCGTTCGTCGGTGCATTGTTCGACAAGGTCGGTGCACGACCACTGGTGCTACCGGGCACTGTGGCCGTCAGTGCCGGCACGTGGCTGCTCACCACGCTCGACGCCGGGTCGTCGTTGGGCATGGTGATCGCGGCTCACGTGATCCTCAGTGCTGGTATCGCTTTCGGTCTGACGCCGCTCATGACCTCGGCGCTGGGATCGCTGAGTCCCGAGCTGTACTCGCACGGCAGCGCGACCGTCAGCACCATCCAGCAGGTCGCGGGAGCGGCAGGCACCGCGCTGTTCATCACGCTGATGTCCCGGGGTACACAGTCGGCCATCGACGACGGGGTGAACCCGCTGCAGGCGGGGGCCGATGGCATTCATCTGGCCTTCGTCGTCGCGGCCTGCCTGTCACTTGTGCTCATCGCAGCGGCCGCGCTCGTCCGTGGCCGAACGGGTGCACCGACGGCCCGGGCCGCCGAGTCGGCCTAGCCGCTCGACCGTCGCGCCGGCCGGCTCATCGGGTCCGGTAATCCAGCAGACCGGACCAGAACTCGTCGGGGATCTCGTCGCCGGCGCGCAGCACCTGCGCCAGGCCGGCGGCCATGAAGACGCCGAGCAGACCGAGCCACAGCCCGGACACCGAGATCGCCACCCAGGCGATCACGACGGCGGCAGGCCACGGGTCGAGGATCAACAAGACCGGCGCGAAGAAGAAGCCCGCCCCGATGAACCACGAGGACAGGGCGCGATCGCACCGCATGACCGCGGTCAGCCACCGCGGACTCGAGCCCGTGGGCGCGAGGAGAGCAGCGGGCCTTCTGCCGACGGCGGTCGGTCGGTCGGTCATCAGACACCTCCTCTGCGGATCGTCGTGATCCCAGTGTCGGCGTCAGACGTCGTGAGAGCCACTACCTCTGAGGTAGTCGCCGCACCCGGGCCGATGTCGTGTGCGAATGCCACCGCATCGTCGGGTCAGGCCGTCGTCCGGTGCTCTTCGTTCGGGTGTGCGTGTGGAAAGCCGATGGATCGCAATCGATTCAGTGCATGGGTACGGGCCCGGTGCTGGTTGCCCGGCGGCGGCACGTAGACACCCGCCCAGATCCCGGTCAGGTGAGTCGGATCGTCCAGGGCGAGGCGGGCGCAGCGCGAACGGATCGGACAGCGGACGCACCCGTCGACAGCGTGCCGATTGGCCAGGCTCCGGGCACCGGCGGCCTGCTCCGGGAACCAGGCGTCCGGGTTCGAGGTACACGTGGGTTGCATGTCAGGCACTCCGCCGACATCGCGCGCACCTCGTGCACGACCCGTCGTGCTGGTTGCGCCGGCAACCGTCACCCACTGACGCCGATGGCCCATCGATCCCTCCGATCAAACTGAGAACGTATGTTGTCAGAGTCTGGTCGAAGGTGCAACACCGATCACGAATCACGTTGCGGCGCTGTCGCAGTCGGTCGAGCAGGCCCGCGGAGTGGAGACATGAGACGGCGCCCGGCTGGGTTCTCAACCGGGCGCCTGGGCCGGGTCGCTCGCATGCGGCGGAACCGGCTTGCCGACCGCGGTACCCGACCGACCAGGGGCCGAAACGGTGAGCACCTGCGGGTCGATGTCTGCGTGCCCGACCGCTCACCCTGCCCGGGACGGGCCGGTTCCGTAGCACGCCATTACAGCGCCGTCACACCTACGAAACACGACGCTTGTTTCATAACAGGGGACAAAGTCCACTACGGGGAGTCGCGCCGATGGGGCGCGGACCCCCGGATGTCGTCGACGTACCGCCGCCCGCGAGTACGCCCAGATCGAACCTGTGAAGGAGCATCGTGACCATCGAGAGTGCCAAGGCCCTGGAGTTCCGTGTGACCAGCGGCGGATACGAGGATCTGCCGAAGATGCCCGAGGCGGAGTACCCGGGCACCGAGGGCTTCATCGGCGACGTCTACGAGAACCCGGACGGAAGCCCGATGTGCAGCGGGTACTTCGAGCTGCGCCACACCGACGAACCGCTGTACTACGAGTACGAATACGACGAGATGAAGGTCGTGCTCGAAGGCGAGTTCCTCCTGGAGAACAAGGAGACCGGGCAGAAGACTGTGGCCAAGGCCAAGGACGCGATCTTCTTCCCGAAGGGGTCCAAAATCTACTTCAGCACCCCCGACTACGCGCTCGCCTTCTACACCGGGTTGCGCGACGCGACCCTCCTCTGAGTCGCTGCCATGTCGCAGATCGACTTCTCCAGCGTGCCGACGTGGGCACGTCCCGGCGTAACGATCGAGGCGACGACGCCCGCACCGACCGGCAACTCGTACGTGCTGGTCGGTGTCGGGGATGTCGCCGAAACCCTGGCTCGCTGGGAGTCATCACTACCTCCGCGTGCCACCACGCGTATCCACGGGGACACCGACTCGGTCGGCGCCCAGCTCGGCAGCACACTCGCCGAAGCCGTTGTCGGCGTGCGAGTCTGGATAGTGGCGGAGCCGGGATCGGCACTGACACTGCGCGCAGTCGCACTCGGTGCCGGACTCGAGGACGACGAGATCGCCGTCGTACCGGTGACTTCCGCGCCGCAGAGCGTCGTGGAGATCTTCTGCGCACACTGCCGATCGGTCACCCGCGCGGCTGCGGACGTCGATGACATCGTCGGGTGCGTCGGATGCCGTCGCGACCTGCTCGTGTACCACCACGTCTCGCGTCGAACCGGACAGTATCTGGGTTTCATGGCCGACGCCGAGACCGCCCAGCCGGCCTGTCCGGGAACCGGACCAGGCGAGGTACCCACCCTCATGAAGGACCCCTCATGAACACCGGAGTGGCCGAGATGAGCACCCCCGAGTCCGTCGTGCGTCCCGGAGCCGGCGCGACGACGCTGGAACTCGTCGTCACGGCTGTCGACGCCCCCGCCCGAGACATCCGCACGATCACCTTCGCCAGCCCCGGCGGCAACGTGCTGCCCGGTTACATCCCGGGCAGTCACGTCGTCGTGCACGCGGGTGCCTTCACCAACGCCTACAGCCTGACCGGCGACGGCGCGCATCCGTTGCACTACTCGATCTCGGTGCTCCGACTCGATGACGGCAAGGGCGGATCACGTTGGCTGCATGACGAACTCGAGGTCGGTGCAACGGTGTCGGTGGGGTTGCCGCGCAGCGCGTTCGCTCCGGTCGCCCGGGCGCGTAAACATCTCCTGATCGCCGGGGGGATCGGGATCACGCCGATGGTGTCCCACCTTCGGTCGGCGGCTCGCTGGCGCCGGGATGTGCAACTGCTGTATGTCTTCCGTGATTCGGCGGCCGCCCACCTCGACGAGGTCACCGCACTCGCCGGACCCCGCGCCGAACTGTTCACCGACCGGCACTCCTTCGCCGATCGCCTCGCACAAGCCCTGCGTACCCAGCCGATCGGTACCCACCTGTACGTGTGCGGTCCGTCGGCGATGATCGACGCGGTCACCGCTGCGGCGGTGGACGCCGGTTGGCCGGAATCGCGGATTCATCTCGAGCGGTTCGGGATCGACGCTCTGGACGCCGGCGACCCGTTCCGTGTGGAGCTGACCGCTTCCGGGCGGGCGGTCGATGTACCGGCGGGGACGAGCATGCTCGAGGCTCTCGAGAACGAGGGCATCGTCGTGCCGAATCTCTGCCGGCAAGGCGTGTGCGGTGAGTGCCGCATTCCGCTCGCCGGCGGTATCCCGGTCCACCGCGATCTCTACCTCACCTCCGAGGAGAAGGACGCGGGCAACGCCATCATGCCGTGCGTCTCTCGCGCTTCGGCCGCCAGCACCCTGGAGGTTCCCCTGTGACAGACATTCTCGACCCGGGCGGAGCGACGACGACGGTCGCGCCGGATCTCCTCGCGGGCTTCCCGTTCCCGTTCCCCGAGGACCGCTATCGCTACAGCACGAATGTCGAGCCGGCCCGGACCCCGGTGACCACGGCGGCCGGCGAGTGGGGGACGACGGTTGTCGACATCGATTCGGAGTACCGCACCGAGATCGATCAGCGCGCGGTGATCCTGGCCGCCGATCCCACCCGCCATGCTGTGTTGCCGCATATGGTCCCGGCCGCGTGGGACGCGATGTTGACCGTCATGGGTGAGCTCGCCGCGACCTGTCCCGGGTTCCGGCTCGCGTCGACCGGACCCGACACCTGGTTGTGGCACAACGAGATCCTCGGGATCGAGCAACACTTCCGATACGGTGACCCGGCGTCACTTCCCGAGGAGCCGTTGCGCTACATCAGCTCTCAGGTCCAGGAGGACATCGCCCTCCTGGATCAGCGCAATGGGCAACTCCACGTCGATGCCGGGGTCGTCACCTTCGCCGCCGATTGGAGTTTCGGATTCGACGTCGGGATGAGCTTCCTCGAGATCCACGGACCGGTGCCGCGCATCCACCCCGAAGGCGTCATCACCCGTGCGCACGAGTTCCTCAAGCGCCTCCAACCTCATCAGCCGTATCGACGAACCAACTGGACGTTGACGATCGACCGCAGGCTCGACGTCTCGACCGAGATCTATCACGAGTGGGGACCGGACCGGGAGGTCATCCAGCAGGTCCCCGACGATGAGTTCGGCAGGCGGGTACACCTCCGCGTCGAAGTGCAACACCTCATCCGGCTGCCGGATTCGGGTGCGGTGATGTTCCTCATCCGGACGTACATGCTTCCGCTCGAGCAAGTCGCCACCATCGACGTCTGGCGGCGGCGGACTGCGGACGTGCTGGCCGAATTGCCCACTGACATGGCCGAATACAAGGGCATCATCAAGTTCCGGGATCGTGCGGCGCAGTGGCTGCGCGCGGCCGCACCGGCGACGCCGGGGACCACCGGGCCCGGCATGCCGCGGTGGCCCGCCTCGCCCCCGGCCGTCGACACCAGCGGGGCGGCGTTCCTCGTGGTGGCGATCGGCGACGATCCGGCGGCCGCGCACGTGTCACGGAACTGGGTGGCGGCCGCCGAGTCCGCCGGAGAGACGCGGTTGGTTGTCCTTGACTCACTGGGCGACGCGGTCGACAGATCGGCGTTGCAGTCTGCTCTGGACGAGTGCCGCACCGGTACCCGAATCCTGGTCACCGGCGGGCAGTACGACGTCATGACGGCACTCGCCATGGCGCGTAACGCGGGGGCGGTGGCGGCCGAACTGTCGTGCTATGTCACGCACACCCGCGACCTACCGCTCTACTGCGCGCATTGCCGCGAGACCTTTCGCGCCGAGGCCGTTGTCGGCGGCGTCGTCGCGTGCCCCGGTTGCGCTCGGGATCTCGAGGTGCACGAACACCATTCACCGGTGATGGGCAGCTTCCTGGCCTCTGCGGTCGGCGGTGACGAATGACCGCGGTCGCCGTAGGGCAGTACCCGGCCCACCTTCATCCGGCCTACGCCACCGGTCCGCGACCGATGCGTGTCATGTCCGTGCGGCAACTCACCGACGAGGTCACCCATTTCCGGTTCGGCCCCGTCGACGACGCCCACGCGGTCCTGACCGCGTACCAGCCGGGCAGCCATCTCATCATCTCGGCCGGCGGACAGCGGAATGCCTACTCGCTCGTCGACGACGGGATGTACCCGACCAGCTACGGCATCTCGGTGTTGCGACGTGGTGCGGGCGGTGGTTCGGATTGGTTGCACGACAACCTCGTCGTCGATGCCGTCGTCGAGATCGAGGGTCCGCGTTCGATGTTCCCGCCGGTGCTCGATCAGCGCGGCGCATTGCTGATCGCGGGCGGAATCGGGGTCACTCCGGTGCTGTCACACGCCCGTGCCCTCGCTCGGGACGGGCGTCGGGCCGACATCGTCTACTCCTATCGGCGTGGATGCGGTGCGCACGCCGAGGACCTGCGGGCGCTCGCCATGCAACCTTCCGTGACGCTGCACGAGGTGTCCGGGGCTGCGGCCACCATGCGGGTGATCGCTGAACGATTGCGGGCGCAACCGCTCGGAACGCACGCCTATGCCTGTGGTCCCACGTCACTCCTGGAGGCGTACACCCGGCTCGCGGAGGCCGCCGGATGGCCGAGCGCGCGAGTACATCTCGAACGTTTCACCGCCCCCGAACAGGTTCCCGGCGATCCCTTCACCGTGACGGTGGCGTCTTCCGGCCTCCGCATCGACGTGCCACCGGGTGTGTCGCTGCTGCAGCGGTTGCTCGACAACGGCGTCCCGGTGCCGAGTCTGTGCCGTCAAGGCGTGTGCGGCGAATGCCGAATCCCGGTGCGAAGCGGCCGAATCGAGCACCGCGACTTCGTACTGACCGACGACGAGAAGACCGTGGGCGACGCCATGCTGTGTTGTGTCTCGCGCGGTCAGGACATCGAGGTGGACCTGTGAGCATCGAATCGTTCCCGACCCGTCGGGTCGACCACCTGGCGAACCTGCCGTGGCCGTTTCCGGACGAGATGGAGCAGTTCTCCTACAGCGTGAACGTCGAACCGGCACGCATCCCGCGCCCGACCCGGGCCGGCGAATGGGGTAGGCACCTCGTCGATCTCGGCGGCGCCGAGTATCCGGAGATCATGGCCGAGCGACGGCGGATCCTCGACACCGATCCCACACGCGTCCGTGTGCGCCCGGGGATGGAACTGGCCTCCTGGGATCTGCTGTTGTACTACCTGCGCGATCTCGGTCACGCCTACCCCGCGGCGATGGAGCTCACCGAACACGGTGACGGTCGATTCCATTGGTGCAACCGGCTTCTGGGTACGGATCAGGAGTTCGTCCTGGGCGATCCGGCCACCCTCCCCTGCGGCCCCATGGAATTCCTGGCGCGTGAGGTACCCGACGACCTGCTGCTCGTCACCGAACGCGACGGGCACCTGTACTTCGACGCCGGCGTGGTCACCTTCGCCGCCGCGTGGTCGGTGTCCTTCGACGTCGGGATGGACATGTACGAGATCCACGCGCCCGTTCCCCGCATGCTCCGCGAAGGCATCGTCGCCCGCGCCGAACAGTTCCTGCGGAGGCTACCCGCAGACCAGGTGTACCGCAGGGTGAACTGGACGCTGTCGGCGTCGGACTCCCACAAACTCGACGTCAGTCTCGAGGAGCTGCCGGAGTGGGCGGGCGACGTCGCGGGCATGATCGCCGACGGCGATTTCGGCCGCGCGCGACTGCGCATCGAGCTGGAACACTTCGTCCGGTTGCCGATGTCGGGTGCGGTGACGTTCAATATCCGGACATTCATGGCCTCGCTCGAGGACGTGAAGCGCATACCCGAGTGGGCCGGTCAATTGGCGACCGTCATCGAGACGCTCGGCGAGGACATCGCCGCCTACAAGGGTTTTCTCGACTATCGCGACAACGTCGTCGCATATCTCCGCGGTCAAAGTCGCCCGTGAGCCCTGGTCCCGTTACACCCGACTTCTCGTAGAGTCCCAGAACCGAAAGATCGCTCATGGAACCCATACTCGCCGCCAATGCCGACCTGGCATGGATGCTGGCGGCCTTCGTCTTCGTCCTACTGATGTTCCCGGGCCTGGCCTTCTTCTACGGGGGCATGGTCGGATCGAAGAACGTCCTCAACATCATGACGATGGTCATGTCCACCCTGGCGATCACGGCGGTCCTGTACGTCGTGATCGGGCACGGCCTCGTGTCCGGTCCGTCGGTGGGCGGGTGGGGCCTCATCGGCAACCCGACCGACTACATCGGCCTGACCAACTGGCTCACCGACGACGCTTCCGGCGCCACCCAGACGCTCTACTTCGCAGCCTGGTTCATCCTGTTCGCGGCCATCACGATCGCCATCGTCGCCAGCGGCGCGGCGGGCCGGATGAAGTTCTCGGCGTGGCTGGTCTTCGCGCCGATCTGGCTCCTCGTGGTGTACTTCCCGGTCGCACACTGGGTCTTCGCGGCCGACGTCGACGACAACTACAGCGGTGGTTTCCTGCTGAACGATCTCGAGATCGTCGACTACGCAGGCGGCACCGCGGTTCACATGAATGCCGGTGTCGCGGCCCTTGCCCTCGCGGTGGTGCTCGGTGCGCGCAAGCGGCGGATGGAGCGCCCGCACAACGTGCCGATGACGATCATGGGTGGCGGCATCCTGTTCTTCGGCTGGTTCGGGTTCAACGGCAGTTGCGCGCTCGGCGCCAACTTCCTCGCGCAGGCCGTCATCCTGAACACCCTGCTGGCCGGTTCGGCGGGCATGATCGGTTTCGCGATCATCGAGAAGTGGCGCGAGGGGCACGTCACCTCGCTCGGCATGATCACCGGCACCGTCGCGGGCCTCGTCGGGATCACCCCCGCGGCCAGCAGCATGGCACCGCTCGGTGCGCTGCTCGTCGGCATCTTCGCAGCCGCGGTCGTGGCGTTCCTGCTCAGCTTCAAGAGCAAGCTCAAGATCGACGAGACGCTGGACGCCTTTGCCGTACACGGTATCGGCGGCATCGTCGGAACCATCTGCATCGTGCTGTTCGCCACCGAGGCCGCGCCGGCCGGTGTGCAGGGCATCCTGTTCGGCGGACCGGTCGACATCGTGTGGCGCGAACTCGCCGGCATCGTCATCACCTGCACCTACTCGTTCGTGATGACCTGGCTGATCGCCAAGGGGCTCGACAAGCTCATCGGCATGCGCGTCGACGAGGAGACCGAGATGGTCGGCCTCGACACCGCGGTCCACGCGGAGACGGCGTACGAGATCCCCGCCGCCTCGGTCGGTCACGCCGGCGGACTCGCGACCATGTCGCCGGCCCGCGCCGCGGACAAGGTGGAGGAGGCGATGCCGTCGTCGGCTCCGGCCTCGGCGCCACCGGCCGGGGTCTGATCCATACCGGTCATCGGTTCGGCAACTGCTCGGGGGTTCACCGTTCGACGGTGGGCCCCCGAGCGCTGTGCGTCCGAGGACGTGGAAAACGTTGCCGGACAGATTGACACCCACCGCTCACGGAGTCGAAACAGGGACGAAACATCTACCGGGTCTACTAATAGTAGACAGTGGTTCACGCGAGTGGACATGCAAAACGAAAGCCCTTAGAGTCGACCCCGGAGCACATGATGACAACCACCGAGACGACGACCGGCGAACTCGCCGATCTCTGCGCGACGCACGGCACCAAGTTCATCCTCGCGATGTTCGTCGACCTCCGCGGCAAGCCCTGCGCCAAACTGGTGCCGGTGGAAGCGGTGGACGAATTGGCCACCGAGGGAGTCGGTTTCGCCGGATATGCGGTCGGCGCGATCGGCCAGGAGCCGAAGGATCCCGATCTCATCGCGATTCCCGATGTCCGGTCCTTCCTGCCCATCCCGTTCATCAAGAAGGGGCTCGCGGTCGTCCAGTGTGATCCCCATGTCGAGGGCAAGCCGTGGCCGTTCGCGCCCCGGAACATTCTCAAGGCGCTCATCGCCCAGACCGCAGACGCGGGTTTCGAACCGTGGGTCGGGGCCGAGGTCGAGTACTTCCTCCTGAAACGGGCCGCCGACGGCTCGCTGGTGACCGCCGACGCCGCCGATGACTCCGACCAGCCGTGCTACGACGTCCGCGGTCTCACCCGGATGTACGACCACCTCACCACCGTGTCCACCGCGATGAACCAACTCGGGTGGAGCAACTACGCCAACGACCACGAGGACGGGAACGGCCAGTTCGAGCAGAACTTCGCCTACTCCGACGCGCTCACGACCGCCGACCGCGTCGTCACTCTCCGGTACCTGCTCTCCGCCCTGGCTGCGGAGAAGGGCATGATCGCGACCTTCATGCCGAAACCCTTCGCGGAGCGCACCGGGTCGGGTCTGCACTTCCACTTGTCCCTCACGCAGGCGGGCGACCCGGTGTTCCCGCAGGTCACCGACGACGAGCGAGGACTGGGGTTGTCGGAGACGGCGTACGGGTTCATCGGTGGGATTCTGGAACACGCACCTGCGCTCCAAGCCGTGATCGCACCGACGGTCAACTCCTACAAGCGAACCGGTGCGACGGCGACGCGCTCGGGTGCGTCCTGGGCTCCGCGGCGGGCGACCTACGGCGGCAACGACCGCACCCACTACATCCGGGTGCCCGATGAGCAACGCGTCGAACTCCGTGGCGGTGACGGGTCGGCGAATCCGTACCTGGCCGTCGCCGCGCTGCTCGGTGCGGGACTCGACGGCATCAAGCGGAGTCTGGACCCGGGCGCCGTCGGCAACTGCCCCGGCCACATCGCCGAACTCCCGCTCACCCTCCTGCACGCGGTGGAGGCGCTGGAGGCCGACGGGGTCGTCGCCGGCACGCTCGACGCCGCGCTTCCCGAGGACTGGCCCGAGGACGAGCAGCGGGTCTCGGCATACTTCGCCGGACTCAAACGCGACGAGTTCTTCGACTGGCACGCGGCGGTCACGCCGTGGGAGGTCGACAAGTACCTGACGGCGTTCTGACCGTCCTTCCTCAGAACACACGACCTCTCAACGAGATTCATCGATCGACGTAAGGAACTGATCATGTGCGGAATCGTCGGGCTGCACCTGCGCAACCCTGACCTTCACCCCCGGTTGGGCGAGATGCTCGCCGGGATGCTCGGCGAGATGCAAGACCGTGGCGCGGATTCGGCGGGTATCGCCGTCTACGGCAACCCCACGTGGGCACCGCCCGGACACGGCTGCATCTCCCTCCTCGAACTCGACGTTCTTCCCGACGAGGTGTCCACGACGCTGGGAGCGGCCCTCGGCGTGCCGGTCGCGGCACAGACGATCGACGTGACGCTGGTGGCCTCCGCCCCGGCGCCTGCCGACGAGCTGCTGGCCGCCGCCCGGGCCGCATACCCGCAGGCCCTGGTGGCCGGTTTCGGGTCGGACCTGACCGTCCTCAAGGGCGTCGGCGCACCCCGTGACCTGACCGAATCCTGGGGCCTGGCCGCGGCGTCGGGATGGCAGGGCGTCGGGCACACCCGGATGGCGACCGAATCGGCGGTCACCTCCTCGGGTGCACATCCGTTTGCGGTCGGCCCCGAACAGTGCCTGGTCCACAACGGTTCCTTTGCGAATCACGCGACCATCCGGCGTGAACTGCGGGCTGCCGGAGTGGAGTTCGACAGTGAGAACGACACGGAGGTGGGGGCGCGCTTCGTCGCACACCAGCTTGCGGCGGGCAAGGACGTGGAGACAGCGTTGAAAGAGGTCTGCGCGAACTTCGACGGCTTCTACACGTTGCTGGTGTCGAATCGCGATTCGTTCGCGGTGGTCCGCGATGCCATCGCATGCAAACCGGCCGTGATCGCCGAGACCGACGACTGGGTGGCGATGGCGAGTGAGTACCGCGCACTGGCCAAACTGCCCGGCGTGGAGAACGCCCGCATCTGGGAGCCCGAGCCGGAGGTCGTCTACGCATGGACTCGATGACCGCCGAGTTTCCCTCCACCCCTCCCGTTCCCGCCTCGAACGACACGGCGAAAGCTGAGACGATGAACCCCAATCACACCTTCGACCTCGCCGAAACCCCGTTGCGCGAGATCAACTCGATGCTGCACGGGGACATCTCCGGCGAGATCGTCATCGACAACCCGGCCGGAGCCCACAGCGTGGCCGCCGGCGTCAACCTCCCGGTGAAGATCACGATCAACGGACACGTCGGCTACTACGCGGCCGGCATGAACCAACAGGCCGAGGTCACCATCGACGGCAACGCCGGTACCGGCGTCGCCGAGAACATGATGAGCGGCAGCGTGATCGTGAAGGGCAACGCTTCCCAGTCGGCCGGCGCCACCGCCCACGGCGGGCTCCTCGTCGTCGAGGGTGACGCCGCGGCACGCTGCGGCATCTCGATGAAGGGCGTCGACATCGTCGTCGGTGGAAACGTCGGCCACAACAGCGCTTTCATGGCGCAGGCGGGTCGCCTGGTGGTCCGCGGGGACGCCGGCGACGGTCTCGGTGACTCGATCTACGAGACCCGGATCTATGTGCGGGGCGAGGTCGCCTCGCTGGGTGCCGATTGCATCGCCAAACCGATGCGCGCCGAGCACCTCGAGGAACTGGCCGGGTTGCTCAAGGCCGCCGGTTTCGGCGACGACGACCCCCGCGACTACACCCGCTACGGCTCCGCCCGCGAGCTCTACCACTTCAAGGTCGACAACACCTCCGCGTACTGACCCTTCTCTCCGCTCCCTGAGGAGCGCTCGGAGCTTGCGGAGGACACGCAACCCCACTGCTCCCTGAGGTGCGAGGAGCGATAGCGCGGCCGACCACCTGCTCCCTGAGGTGCGAGGAGCGCAAGCGACGAGCCACGAAGGGTCCTGGCGAGACGAGTTGCGAAGACCCTTCGTGACGCCCCTCCGCAGGCTCCGGGGCTCCTCAGGGAGCAGAGAGTGACGCCCCTCCGCAGGCTCCGGGGCTCCTCAGGGAGCTGAGATGCGCCCGACCACACGACGAAAGAGAACCACCATGACCGACAACCTGAGCGTCGAACAGCGCGGCCTGCGCGAGTCGGCCACGTTCGACCGCACCACCATCGCCGCGATCCAGCGCGCGGCCGAGACCGGCATCTACGACATCCGTGGCTGGGGCGCCAAGCGCAAGCTGCCGCACTTCGACGATCTGCTGTTCCTCGGCGCGTCGATGTCCCGCTACCCCCTCGAGGGTTATCGCGAGCGCTGCGACACCGACGTCGTCCTGGGCTCGCGAAACGCGAAGTACCCGTTGCATCTCTCCACCCCGGTGACGATCGCCGGGATGAGCTTCGGCGCGCTGTCGGCCGGGGCGAAGGAAGCGCTGGGGCGCGGGGCCTCGGAGGTCGGTACCTCCACCACCACCGGTGACGGCGGGATGACGCCCGAAGAGCGTGGTCAGTCCAAACACCTCGTCTACCAATACCTTCCGTCGCGATACGGGATGAACCCCGACGACCTGCGCAAGGCCGACGCGATCGAGATCGTGCTCGGTCAGGGTGCCAAACCGGGCGGCGGGGGAATGCTGCTGGGACAGAAGATCTCCGAACGCGTGGCTGGGATGCGGACCCTGCCACAGGGTATCGACCAGCGCAGCGCGTGCCGTCACCCCGACTGGACCGGACCGGACGACCTGGCGATCAAGATCAACGAGTTGCGCGAGATCACCGACTGGGAGAAGCCGATCTATGTGAAGGTCGGCGCCACCCGCACGTATTACGACGTGAAACTCGCGGTGCATTCCGGCGCCGACGTCGTCGTGGTCGACGGCATGCAGGGCGGAACGGCGGCGACCCAGGACGTCTTCATCGAACACGTCGGCATCCCGACCCTCGCTGCCATCCCGCAGGCGGTGCAGGCCCTGCAGGAGTTGGGCGTTCACAGGGAGGTCCAACTCATCGTGTCGGGCGGAATCCGCAACGGCGCCGATGTCGCGAAGGCGATGGCCCTCGGTGCCGACGCCGTCGCCATCGGCACCGCTGCGCTGATCGCGTTGGGCGACAACGATCCCCGATACGCCGCGGAGTACGAGGCGCTGGGATCGGCAGCAGGTTTCTACGACGACTTCCAGGACGGGCGTGATCCCGCGGGCATCAGCACGCAGGACCCGGAACTGTCGGCGCGTTTCGACCCAGTCCTCGGCGGAAAGCGCCTGGCGAACTTCTTGCGCGTGATGACCATGGAGGCCCAGACGATCGCCCGTGCGTGCGGCAAGGCGCACCTGCAGCACCTGGAACCGGAAGACCTCGTCGCCATCTCGATCGAGGCGTCGGCGATGGCCCGCGTTCCGCTCGCCGGGACGAACTGGATTCCGGGGGCCGGCCTGTGAGCACCGAGACCGCTTCGGTCGTCATCGTCGGTGGCGGCCTCGAGGGCGCGGCGGCCGCCTGGGCGTTGGGACAACGCGGCATCACCGATGTGATCGTCTGCGAGCGGGACACCGTCGGCGGCGGGATGACGGGCAAGTCGTCGGGCATCGTGCGCTGCCACTACGGCGTCGGTTCGCTGGCGGCGATGGCCGCGGTCGGACTCGAGGTCTTCGAGAAGGCGGAGGAGATCTTCGGCGCCGACATCGGATTCCGTCAGACCGGGTATGTCGTCGGCGTCGGCGAGCCCAATGTCGAGAACATGCGGAAGAGCCTCGCGGCGCAACGTGCGGTCGGCGTGCAGACCGAGGAGATCGACGCCGCCGACGTCGCCGCGATGTGGCCGACCGCCGACCTCGAACCCTTTGCAGCCTTCGGCTGGGAAGAGCGCGGTGGGTACGGCGACGCGTATCAGACCGCGCAGGCCTTCGCGGCCTCGGCGCGGGAATCGGGAATCCGAATTCGTCAGGGGACCAACGTCACCGGACTGATCGTCGACGCCGACCGGGTGGCGGGAGTCCGACTCGCGGATGGTGCGACGATCTCCGCAGACACCGTGGTCGTTGCCACCGGTGTCTGGTCCAAACCGTTCCTCGCGCCCTACGGGGTCGACATCCCGATCGAGGTTCACCGCGAACAAATCGTGATGATTCACCCCGGTGAGGACCTCGGCGAGGTGCCGGTCTTCTCCGATCTGGTGTCGCTGCAGTACGTCCGACCGGACGTCCGGGGCGAGATCCTGTTCGGCAACAGCGATCTCGCGGTGCTCGACATAGCGAATCCCGACGACTACCGGAACCGCGCGGACTCGGACTTCATCGACCTCACCGTCGACAAGGTCGGCACCCGGTTCCCCGGCTTCACCGATCCGGCCATCACCACGAGCTACGCCGGGTGCTACGACGTCACACCCGACTGGAATCCGATCATCTCCCGCGGGCCGCTGGACGGGCTCGTCCTGGCGGCCGGGTTCAGCGGCCATGGGTTCAAGATCTCGCCGGCGGTCGGCCGGTTGATCGCCGACCTCGTCGTCGACGGACGCAGCGCGGACCCGCGTATCCCGGAGTCGGACTTCCGGTTCACGCGGTTCGCCGAAGGCGACCTGCTGACGACGCGCTTCCCGTATGTGGGAGCCGGCGAGATGCGCTGACCGGGACGCCGGATGATCCGAGGCCGTGGCCGTCGACAGGGGTGGAATCGTGTGTCAACTGTCAGGAAACGTTGTTTCTCACTATGCTGGCGGCGTGACGGACGACCCATTGATCCGGAATCAGTCCGGCACCGCGCGAGAGAGACCTGTCGACCAGTCGGTCGAGGAGCTGGAGCTCGAGACGGCGATCGCGCACAACGTGCGTCGCCTGCGACGTCAGCAGGGACTGTCGGTGGGAGACATGGCCACTCGCGTCGGCATCTCCAAGGCGATGCTGTCGAAGATCGAGAACGCCCAGACCTCGTGCAGTCTCAGCACGCTCGCCCGCTTGGCCAACGGCTTCGACGTGTCGGTCACCTCGCTGTTCCGCGGCGCCGAGATGGAGCGGTCGGCGGTGTTCGTCAAAGCGGGCGAGGGCTCGGAGATCGTGCGCGAGGGGTCCCGGGAGGGTCACGAGTACGAGCTGCTCGGCTCGCTGCGCGGTGAGCACAAACGCCTGGAATGTCTGCTCGTCACACTGACGGAGAAGTCGGTGACCCAGCCGTTGTTCCAGCATGCGGGAACCGAGTTCCTGTACGTCCTCGAGGGCGTGATGGACTACGCCCACAGTCGCTCGGTGTACCGGATGCACCCGGGCGACTCGCTACAGCTCGACGGCGAGGGCGCGCATGGACCCGTCGAACTCGTCGAGCTGCCGGTGCGCTTCCTGTCGGTGATCGCGTTCCCGGATTCGGCCGTGTGACAACCCGATTCAGGTTCGCGACCGGCTGAGGTCGAAGTCGTAGCGCGAGGTCGGCACCACGTCGAGGTAGCGGTCCGCGCCGAAGCGGGACACACTCTCGAGCATCTGGGTCATCCGACGCTCGAGTTCCTGCTGATCACCGCCGCTTCCGTAGAATGCGTGGATGTCGCTGACCGCCGCCATCGGGAACAGTTCCTCGACGATGGCCGCGACCGGCGGGGTGTCCTCGGTCAACGGTCGTTCGACGATGTTCTGGACGTAACCGAACGTGGCCTGGGTGTCGATGGCGACCTGGGTGTGGTCGTCGAGCCACCGACGAAGCCACTCGGCGTGGTCTAGCTCGTCCGGGCGACGGAGGAAAGCGATATTGGACAGCGCGTCTATCCGCGTCCCGTCGGCGGGCAGGGTCGGATTGAGCGGCGCCCGCGCGGTGACCTCCCAGGCGGCGATCGGTCCGTCGAGCACGTCGTTGATGACAGCGAGTACGGGCCCGGTGTGGGGCGCCCAGAACGAGAGCACGGCGCCGATCGGCGGGTCGAGTTCGTCGATGCGCATGGCCCCGGAGACCGCGTCGTCGCTGAGGTTGACCTGCACGCGCGTTGCCCCCGCTGCCATACAGCGCTCGACGAGATCGTCGGCGTCGGTGCGGCTCGGCCCGTCGCCCCGAATGGCGACGATCACCTTCGTATCCGTCATCCCGCGGACGGTACCGGGCGATGCGCGCGACGGTCACCGATTCGCAGATCCATCCGCGCTTTTGCTCCCTGAGCTGTGGGGAGCGCAAGCGACAGCCCCCTGCTCCCTGAGGTGCGAGGAGCGCAAGCGACAGCCCCTGCTCCCTGAGCTGTGAGGAGCGCAAGCGACAGCCCCCTGCTCCCTGAGGTGCGAGGAGCGATAGCGACGAGCCACGAAGGGCCTGGTGAGACACGTTGCGTGGCCCTTCGTGGCTCGCTTCGCTCGCACCTCAGGGAGCATAGAATTCGGGCGCCCAGGAGTGTTCGCTCGGTGGTCCACGACGGCCGTCCGGCCGCTCCTCAGGGAGCGGAGGCGTCGCGCTCGTCGCACCTCGGGGAGCGGGAAGGGGCCGTGCTCCTTGCGCCTGTGCTCAGGGAGCGTGAAGCTGCGTGCGCGGGAGGCTCAGAACTCCTCGGCGCCGATGAGAGCGGCATCGTCGGCGACCTTGTGGTCGTGGGCGACCTTTGCCAGCGACACCGCGCCGAGGGCGACGACGCAGTATCCGGTGGCGAACCACCACGGTGTCGCCTCCGAACCGGTCCACTTCGCGAGGTAGGCGACGAGCACGGCGGCGATCGCGGCGCCCATCCAGCGGAGGAAGCTGAACCCGGCACTCGAGACCGAGCGCGGGGTGTCGCCGCCGACGGCCGACATCGCGACGTCGGTGAAGAGGGTGTTGAGCACGCCCGACGGGAAGCCCGAGAGGATGACGGCCAGGCCGATCAGCCAGATCTGTCCGGTGAACGTGCCGATCCCGGCCAGCACCATGACAAGTCCGTATGTCGAGATGGCAACCATGACACCGGCCTTCTCACCGACGACCCGAGCGAGCAGCGGCGCGACGAAGACTCCGGCGACCGCGGTGAGCAGACCCCAGCCGAAGAAGACGAGTCCGGCGTAGATGGGTCGCAGGCCCATCGCGATCGGCGCCCAGGCGATCACGGTGAAGAGGGCGCCCGTGTAGAAGGCGGAACCGACGGACGTGACGAACAGGGTGCGGTTGCGCAGGACCTTGATCGGGTCGACGATCCGGACCCGCACTCGTTCGGACCGGGGGCCGTCGGCGGGAAGCATGAACGCGCACAGGATGGCTCCGGCCAGCATCAGCAGGGCGGTACCGGCAAACGGTGCGCGCCAGGTCCATTCACCGAGCGTCGCACCCAGGAGCGGTCCGACGGCCAGCCCGATGCCCAGGGCGGCCTCGTACATCATGATGGCGCTGTTGCGGTTGCCGACCGCCGATTGGACGATGAAAGCCAGTGCGGTGGCGAGGAACAGTGCGTTGCCGAGACCCCAGATCACCCGGTAGGCGATGAGCTGGTCGATGTTGTCGGCGAAGGCCGAGACGCCGGCTGCGACGACGATGAGTCCCAGCCCGACGGTGAGTGTGCGTCGCGGCCCGAAACGGTATGCGGCCCAACCGGTCAGCAGCATCGCGACGCACTGGACGCCGACGTAGACACCGAACAGGAGCGTGAGCTTCTCCGGTGGGGCGTTCAGCGCTTCGGCGATGCTGTGCAGGATCGGGTCGACGAGGCCGATGCCCATGAAGGCGATGACGGCGGCGAAGGCGGTGATCCACACCGCGCGCGGTTGGGCACGCAGGGAGGCGAGCATCGACGGTTCGGTCGCGGTGGTGTCGCGCGCAACCGCGGCGGTGTCGCCCGGGGTGTGTTCGGTGACGGTCATTGATTCCTCTGCCAGATCAGGCGGACGGCCGGCGGTGTCGAACCGCGATCGAGCCGCTCACGCACTCGCCGGGCGGGCGGGGTGCGATACCGGGTGATTGTCGAGCTGGTCGCGCAGGGCCTGCAGAGCCGGCCCGGCCGCGGCGATGGCTTCGCGCTGCTGATCGTCGAGTGCGGCGAGCGCACCGGTCAGGATGACGTCCCGCTCCTCGCGGATCTGTCGCACGAGGGTGCGCCCGTGGTCGGTGAGGCCGACGAGCACGGCTCGGCGGTCGTCTGGATCAGGTCTGCGTTCGACCAGGTCGTGCTTGGTGAGTCCGTCGATCACCGACGTCGCTGTCGGCATGCGGATGGATTCGCGGGTGGCGAATTCACCCATCCGCATCGGCCCGTGATCGGCGAGGACGCTCAGGGCGGAGGTCTGCGCCGCGGTCAGCTCGACCGACGGTGCGCGACGGCGAAGGGCCAGGTAGAGCCTGGTGATCGTCGGCCGCAGGGTCTGGGCGAGCTGGGCGGGGTCGGAAGCGGACACGTTTAGAGAGCCTAATACTTAGGGGTTCGAAGTATTAGGGCAGGGGGCTGTGATGCTGCGCACGAACGTGCGGCTCCACTCGTCAGACGGTCAGTGGTGCCCCACGACTCCGAAGAAGGCGATCAGGTCCTGGCGCGCAGTCGCGACGCCGTCTAGCCGGCCGTCGATCTCGCTGAGCAGTCCGCGCTGGAAGATGCCGTCGAGCGCGATGTAGGCGACCGCCGGTGTCACCGCGGGCTGCGTCCCCGACAACTCGCAGAATCTCTCCACCACACGCCAGATCATCTCTTCGCGCCGGCGCTCGATCTCGATGACGTCAGCGCGGAAGGAGTCGTCGAACATGCTCTGGTTGCGCAGGTCGTACCAGAGCCGATGAATGGCTGCCTCGGAGTGCATGCCTGCGAAGAAGGTGTCGGCGAACTCGTCGCGTAACTGGTCCGCGGTCACCGCGTGGGCCACGACCTCGTCGTAGCGGGTGACGCAGACGGCCTCGTACTGCCGGACCGCGTGGGCGATGAGGTCGAGCTTGTCGGTGAAGTAGTAGTGCAACACCCCGTGCGAGTACTCGGAGTTCTGCGCGATCTCGCGCAGGCTCGTCCGCGCGTACCCCAGTTCGGCCAGCGTCGTCAGAGTCGCCATGGCCAGCTCGTCGCGCTTGGCCTGGAACTTGTCTCGTGCGCGGGCCTCGATGCGGGCCTGTCGGTCGACGACCTGTGTCATCTCGCGGTCCTTGCCGGGGGATTCCCTTGCTCGGGGAGTGATGGAGTTCGAGACCCGAGTGTACCCACCCGGCCGAGTTCGACGCTTGTCGGCGCCGGCCGGGCGGGCACCGGGTGAGGCCTCGATCCGGTCAGCTGAATGCGCCCCGGACCTCGGTCTTCAGGATCTTGCCGACCTTGGACCGCGGCAGTTCGGTCCAGATCTCGATCTCCTTCGGCGCCTTGACGCTGCCGATCCGTTCCTTGACGAAGGCGATGAGCTCCTCGGTGTCGGCGTCGTGCCCCGCACGCAGTTCGACGGCGGCCGTCACTCGTTCGCCCCATTTGGGATCGGGCAGCCCGATGACGGCCGAGTCCTTCACCGCCGGATGGGCCAGCAACGCCTGTTCCACCTCGGCCGAGTACACGTTGAACCCGCCGGTGATGATCATGTCCTTGGCGCGGTCGACGACGAAGAGGTAGCCGTCGTCGTCGAGGTAGCCGATGTCGCCGGTGTGATGCCAGCCGTACGCGCTCACTTCGGCCGTGGCCGTGGGGTTCTCGTGATACCCGTCCATCACGAGCGGTCCCCGGACGACGATCTCCCCGCGCTCGCCACGACTCAGCAGCGACCCGTCCTCGGCCATGATCGCGACCGTGGTCAGCGGTGTCGGCCGACCGGCCGATCCGAACCGCTCGGTGGCCATCGACCCGTCGTCGTGGAAGTGCTCGGCGGGCGCGAGGGTGGCGATCATGTTCGGCGCCTCCGTCTGCCCGAACAACTGGCCGAGCACCGGGCCGATGCGCGTCAGTGCTTCTTCCAGCCGCGTGGGCGACATCGGCGCGGCGCCGTACCAGAGGCACCGCAGCGAGCTCAGATTTCGACTGTCGAGGTCGGGATGGTCGAGCACCCCGTAGATCACCGTCGGCGGGAGGAACGCGTGGGTGATGCGATGCCGCTCGATCAGTGCCAGGAACTCGCCGATGTCAGGTGCCGGCATGATCACGACCTCGCCACCGAGGCTGAGGATCGGGAACGTCAGCACCCCCGCCGAATGGGTCAGCGGGGCGAGCGCCAGATACCGGGGGCGCTCACCGAACGGGTAGCTCATCAACGCCAGTGCTGTCGAGGTCATCATGTTGTCCTCGGTGAGTCGCACCCCCTTCGGTCGGCCGGTCGTCCCGCCGGTACCGGCGAGCATGCACACACCGCCATCTGGTCGTCGGCGTTCGTCCGGCTCGGCCCGATGTTCGTCGAGCCAGCCGTCGAACGGCGTCGCCCAGTCGACGTCGCCGTCCAGACAGATCAACCGGTCCAGTTGCGGGAGCCGATCTTTGATCTTCTCGATCAGGCCGGCGAACTTCGCCTGGAAGAACAGCAGCCGGCACCCGAAGAGATCGAACAGCTGTCGGTTCTCCTCGGCCTCGTTACGCGGATTGACCGGGCACCACACGGCACCCGCACGCGAGATGCCGAAGACGCATGTCAGGGCCAGCGGATCGTTGGCCGACAGGACGGCGACCCGGTCGCCGGCCTCGATCCCGTTGTGCTGCAACGCGCCCGCGATGGCGGTGGACCGATCCTGGACCTCGCCGTAGGTCGAGGTGACCCCGCCGGCGGTGAGGCACGGCGCGTCGCGCCCCAGCGAGGCGCCCTTGTCGAGGTACTCCGAGAGTCGCATGTCGTCCTCAGCGGTGCACGGTGACGATCGGGTCCAGGACGAGACCGAAAGCGCGAAGGGTGCCGAGCAATTCGCGATGGCCGAACGCCTGGCAGCTCGAGACGAAGCCGACACGGCGGGGGCGGGCCTGGAGCAGTTCGTTCGCGGCGTGCGCGTTGAGCAGGGCGGTCTGCTTGTAGTTGGAGTTGCCGTGGATCACGCAGTGCGCGCGGCCGAGCGGACCGGAGGCGTAGACCGAGTCCAGCGAGGTGTTCAGGCGCGGGTTCTCACGCGGGGGCATCTCGCTGCGGATGGCGGCCGACTGCTCGTCGATGATCCGGTACTTCTCCTCCTCGGACTTGCCCTCCATCTGTTCGAGCGCGGCGGCCACCAGAACCGGAACGCCCTGCATCAGTGGCCGATTGAAGACGCCGCCGAGTGCCTTGGCGGTGGCCACGCGCGGGTCGTTCTTGAACCACACCGGGTGTGATGTACCGCCCCAGGGCAGAGCGAGACCGAGGTCGTGCTGACCGGGCACGCTGACCGTGTACAGACCCGCGTCCGCCGGCCATTCGACGTACTCGTTCTCCTCGAGGTAGTACGCCTTCGCGAATGCGGCATTGGTGAGGATCGTGTTGGTCGACGCGACGGTCGGGTGGCCCTTCCAGAACACCTGGATGTCGAGGGTGTCCAGTCCGGGGTTCTCCAGGCAGATGTTCGCGGCGATCTCGCCGATCGAGTACATCTGCGCCAGGCCCGGCGTCAAGACCAGTTCGCGAGAAGCGAATTCGGCTCCGTACTGTGCCTCGGCATCGATCATCCAGTTCTGTTCACCGTTGGTGTCGGTGTAGTGGGCCCCGATCTCCAGGCACGCCTGGACGACCTCGTGGCCGTAGCGGGCGAACGGCCCGACCGTGTTCAATACGACGTCGGCGCCGCGGAAGGCCTCGGTCAGCGCCTCGACCGTGTGCTCGACCTCGACGATGTCGTACGCGACCGTGTCGATGCCCGGCACCGCCTCGACGGCGCTCTTCAGCCGGGAGTGGTCGCGGCCCGCCGCCAGGAACGGGATGTTGTACTCGCGCAGATATTCACAGATCAGCCGACCGGTGTAACCGGACGCTCCGTAGACGACGACGCGCTTGTCAGTGGGCATGGTGGGACTCCTCGGGTCTGGGACGGTTGTGTGGTGCGGATGGATCGTGGAAAGTGTTGTGGCGAGCGGGGTTCGATGAGCTTGCTACATCCCCATCCCGCCGTCGACCGGCAGGCCGGCGCCGGTGATGAACTTCGCGGCGTCGGAGACGAGGAAGACCACGGCGTCGGCCATGTCGTCGACCTGTCCGAGTCGGCCCAGGGGTGTCAGCTCCGCGACTGCCTGGGCAGCCGCCTCCGGGGACTCGAACAGCCCCAGGGCCGCGGTCTCGACGGCAAGCTTGTTGCCCATCGCGGTCGGGGTGAGTGCGGGATAGATCGAGTTGACGCGCACTCCGTAGCCGAGCTTGCCGGACTCGGCGGCCGCCACCCGGGTGAGGCGGTCGATACCCGACTTCGTCGCGGAGTAGACGCTGATGCCGGGGAAAGCGATTGTCGCAGCGACGGATGCGATGTTCACGACGGCTCCGCCCTTGCCCGCGATGCCGCCGGGACGCATCGCGCGGAACGCGTGCTTGATGCCGAGGGCAGTACCGAGCACGTTGACGTCCAGCATCTTCGACGCCTCGCCGGCGTCGAGATCGACCAGGAGGTTCGTCACCTCGATGCCGGCGTTGTTCACGACGATGTCGAGCCCGCCCAGCGACTCGACGGTCGACGCCACGGCCGACTCCCAGGCCGCGTCGTCGGTCACGTCGAGCGCGACGAACTCGGCCTTCGCGCCTTGTGCCCGAAGCGTTTCGACCGTCTGCCGACCGCCGTCGGAGTTCACGTCGCCGATCGCGACGGACGCACCCGCTGCGGCGAGCGCCTCGGCCATCCCGGCACCGAGGCCCTGCGCGCCACCGGTGACCAGTGCCGTCCGCCCGGTCAGGTCATAACTCGTCATCGTTCCACCTCCGTGAGACCGCCTCGGCCGAGGCGGAGAAGCAAGACACAGTCGAGGTGACATGTGCTGCACGCCACACTAAGCCCCGGTCTTGACACTCGTCAAGAAAAAGCTTGACGACTGTCACGATGGGGTGCGGTCCACGAAAGATCCAGTTCAACGACTCGGTACCGCGGGACAGTCCTGGTGGGAGATGCAGAACACCCCCGAGCCGGGCCGCAGCGCCGGGACTCGAGGGTGCTCAGGATGCAGGGGTGTGGTCAGACGCCGATCTCGCCTCCGTTGTCCCGCCACACGGCGACGACGGACGGCCGGGGTTGGGACTGTCCGCCGTCCGGCCAGTGCGACGCCGGGTTGTCCGCGGAGTGGTCGTCGAGTTCGCCGGGGTGCTGAACCGCGATCAGGACACGATTGGAGTCGATGATCGGACCGCAGGTCTCGCCACCCTTGGGCACGGTCAGGAACTGCTTGGTCTCCCCGCGTCGATCGCCGTCGAGGGCGACCGCGAACAACCCGTCGTTGCTGTCGAGTGCGTTGCCGTCCGTGGAGATCCACAGATTGCCATGGGGGTCGAATGCGACGTTGTCGGGGCAGGAGATCGGACTGACCTTGGTCTTGTCGAACCCGCCGTAGTAGGTGTCGGCAGCAGCCGGGTCGCCGCACACCAGAAGGAGTTCCCAGGTGAACTCGGTGCCGGTGTGATCGTCGGTCATCTCCAGAACCTGACCGTTCTTGTTCTCGTTGCGGGGGTTCACCGCATCGGCAGGCGCCTCACCATCGGTGCCGCGATCGTCGTTGTTCGTCAGCGCGCAGTAGACCTTGCCGGACTTCGGATTCGGTTCGATGTCCTCGGGCCGGTCCATCTTGGTCGCGCCGACGGCGTCGGCGGCCTGGCGGGTGAACACCGCGACCTCGGCAGGGGTCATTCCGGGGATGTACGAGCGTGCCGAACCGTCGGCATTGACCGTCAGCAGCGGCTTCCAGGAGCCCTTGCCGGCGAATTTCCCTGAGGCGGGCGGGGTTCCGGTGCCGTCCACCGGGTCGGGGGAGTCTCCGGTGAAGGTGGCGACGTAGAGCGTGCCTTCGTCGAGGATGCCCATGTTGTGGTCGCGGGCCGTCTTCGACAGGCCGGACTTCATCTTGCGGCTGGAGACGAACTTGTAGATGTACTCGAACCTCTCGTCGTCACCGCTGTAGGCGACGACGGTGTCCTTGTCCGGCCCGCTCCCGACCACGTAGATGTTAGCCGATTCGTGCTTGAACCGGCCCATCGAACTGTGCTTCACCGGAACGGAATTCGGGTCGTGCGGATCCACCTCGACGATGTAACCGAAGCGATTCCCCTCGTTCGGCTCGACGGCCAGGTCGAAACGCTTGTCGAACCGTCCCCAGTAGTGCTCGTCGCCGTCGTCCTCGAAGGAGTAGCGCTCGAGCCGCTCCTTGGCCTTGGCATCGGTGACGGTGCTCGGGTTCGCGAAGTAGTTGTTGAAGTTCTCTTCCCCGGAGAGCATCGTGCCCCACGGGGTGAGACCTCCGGAACAGTTGGCGAAGGTGCCCAGGACAGTGGTGCCCGCCGGGTCTGCGGCCGTCTTGACGAACTCGCTGCCCGCGGCCGGACCGGTGAGGCGGAAGGGGCTCGAGGCAGTCAGACGTCGGTTTCGAGGGCCCACAACGGTTTTGAGAGCTCCGCTGCCGGATTGCGCGGTGACCTCGACGACTGCGATGCCGACCGACGCCATGGCGATGCGGGCCTGCTGCTCGGTGGGTTCGCCTTCCTTGTAACCGGCGAACATGAAGGGCTCGGTCGGATACTCCAGGTTGGCGACCAGGTAGTGGTGATCGGCCACGCCGTCGACCGGGATCAGGCCGGCGAAGTCGTTGTTGAAGCCGAACTGCCCGGCCTGCGCCTCGGGCGTCTGATTGGCGAAGTCGAACTCAGGAGCGCCGGGCAGGATCGGGTCGCCCCACCTGATCACCACCTCCTGGCGGTACCCGTCCGGGATCACCACGGCATCCTCGGTGTTCGGCGTGACGGCGGCGAAGTTCATGCCCGGCATCGCATCTCCGGATGCCGCACCGCTCGACGGCGAGGCCGACTCCGACGACCCGGAATCACCGCACGCCGCGAGGAGCGAGGTCGCACCGACGGCCACCGCTGCACCGGCCGAGGTCTTGAGAACGCTTCGACGCGAGACCGCGGTGCGGACGACGTCCCGGAAGTAGTTGTTGTCGCTGGTGTTCCCGGGATCGTGGCGGCACGCGTCGCCGCACTTGTAGCGGCAGGTCACGTAGGCGCGGGACGAACGCCCGGCATCCTCACCGGTGGACATGAACAGCTGCAACGGAATACGCACACGGGCTCCTCTGAAAACATGGTCGCGCCACGGGGCCGGCGCACGACGAGGAGCACGTTAGGAGGATGAAACGAACCGATGGCTACCCGAGCGTTAACGGCAGCCCAACACCCCTGTTGGTTCCACGTGGAACATCACGTTCGACCTCAAAAGCGCCCGCCGGTTCCGATCCGGCCCGACGATCCGGAACCGCCGAAGGAACCGGGGCTGCGTCCGCCGCTTCCGAAGCCGCCCCCGCCGAAGCCGCCGCCACCGAAGCCCCCGCCGAATCCACCTCCGCGTCCTGCGACGGTGCCGCGTAGGAAACTGTCGACGAGGATTCCGCCGAGGACCGCACCGGCGGTGGACGAGCCGCCCGGATGTCGCTGTTGCGACTGCCAGTCGACGACGTCGGTCTGAGCGGCCATGAGCGCCTGGTCGGCCAGGGAACCGGCGCGACGTGCGGTCGCGGTCGCCACCGGTGCATCGGTGGCAGCGGCGTCCGTCGCGGACTGCAGAAGCCGCTGCGCCTCCGCCAGTCGGGTACGTGCCGTGGACTGCACGGCCCCCCGCCGGGTGCCGATGAAGTCGGCGGCCGCTGTCACCTTGGCCTCCGCCGATTCGAGTGCCGCGGTGAGGACCTGTGCCCGACGGATGCGCTCGGCAGCGGCGTCCCGCGCCGCGGCGAGTGCGTCGTCGAGATCGGCATCGGCGTCGACGAGCGCCGTGAAGGTACCCAGCGGATCGGCGTCGAAGTTGCTGCGGGCATTCGCGACCGCGGCGCTCGCGACCTCGATCACGGTCGCCAGCGAGGTCCCGCCGGTCTGTGCCAGGGCGTTGGCCTCGGCCAGTTCGTCGTCCACCTCGGCGATGAGCGCCGGCATCCGCGAGCGGGCGACGGCGATGTTCGCGTCTGCATGATCGATGGCGTCGAGCAGCGTGGTCGCCTGCTCGATCGATCCCTCGGCCGACCTGATCGCAGCGACGGCCGGTCCCTGCTGACCCACCGGTGCCGCGATGGCGGCGCGCCCCTGATCCGCGGTCGCCTCGGCGAAGTCGATCTGGGCTCGGGCGAGATCGACATTGTCGAGGATGGAGGTCAACGTGGCCTCGCCGTGCTTGCCGATGAGCTCGGTCAGCTGCTGCGACGCCGTCTCCAGACGGGCACGCAGACCGATGAGTTGCTGGGTGATGGAGTCGAATCGCGAGTCCGCATTGATGAGGAGGTTGCGCATCGCGTCGAAGTTCTCGACGTGGTCGTCCAGTGTGCTGTCGATCTCGGTGCAGGTGGTGATGATCTGGACGAGCATCGAGCGTCGTTCGTCGTCGGTCTCGGGAACGTTGTCATCGAGACGCTGGCGCAGCGCGAACGCCCGTCCGAGCGCCTGCTCGGCGTGCCGCACGGTGTCGGTGAACGGAGCCGTCTCGGCCTCACCGAACTCGCCGACCGCCAACTGGAGCTCTTCCTTGCTGGTGCGGATGGCGTTGTCGAGGTCCGTGAGCACCTCACGCGACCACGGGTCGAGCACCTCGACGGGTTGCGCGGCCAACTGGTCGACGGTCAGTTCCTGCTCGCGCAGGGACTCGACGCTGTCGTCGATACGACGCTGCCTGCGGCGTCGGGAGTAGAGGTACGCGCCGCCGCCGCCGAGGACGGCCACGCCGCCGACGACGCCGGCTGCGATCAGGCCGGTGTGGTTCGGATCGAGTGCGCCGGACAGCCCGTTGACCGCCGCCAGGCCCGCACCTGCCCAGTTCGCCTCACGCAATTGCGGGACGACGTCGTCGTTCGCGACTTCTTCGAGTGTCGATTGATCGAGGCCGCCCACGCTGTCGGGTGCGAAGAACCGATACGCCCGGTCCTCGGTGGCGACGGCGAGCAGGGCGTCATGGTCACCCAGCTCGCTGGCGGCGGCGGTGCGATCCGCCCATTCCTCGCTGGTCAGACCGTCGAAATCGCGGACGTACACGATCCACATCTGGACCGCGTGGGCGTTGTAGAGCGAATCGATGGCCGTCTCGAGTTCGGTGCGCTGCGCCGGGGAGATCGCGTCGGCGGAGTCGACGACGTAGTTCGGCAGCCGGGTGGGCGGCTCCGCCGACGCCGCGCCGGGGAATGCCAGGGCCATGAGGACGCCCAGCAGTCCCGTCAGCGCGACCGCCGAAGCCGCGCGTGTCAGCAGTTCCCGAAGTGCCGGCACTCGATGCATGATCACAAACCTAGCCGTGCGGGCGTGCGGTGTCGTCGACGCCTTCGGGGGAGTGTCGGCACCCGGGCGCGGGTGCGCCCGGGCGCTACGCGGTCAGTTCCGCGAGTCGCGCCACCGGCACAGCGCCTCGAGAGCGGTGAGGTCATAGTCGGGACCGGTGACGCCGACGGTCAACAGCGTGACGCCCTCGTCGGCGAGTGCATCGGCATCGCGCAGCAGCGCGTCGGTGTCCCCGTCGAACTGCACGCCCGACGACCGCTCGATGGTCTCGGGATCGCGACCCACGGCGGCGCAGTGCTCGGCCAGCACCTTGGACTTGTGCCGGTACTGCTCGACGTCGTTGAAGCCGTGCCAGACGTCGCCGTGCTCGGCGATGTAGCGCAGCGTCTTCTTCTCGCCGCTGCCGCCGATGAGGATCGGGATGTCGCGCGTGGGAGCCGGATTCAGCTTGGCCAGCCGCGATTTGATCCGCGGGAGGGCGGCACCGAAATCGTTCAACCGGGAACCGACTGTGCCGAAGTCGTAGCCGTACTCGTCGTAGTCCTTCTGGAACCAGCCGGCTCCGACGCCCAGGATCAGACGGCCGTTACTGATGTGGTCGACGGTGCGGGCCATGTCGGCGAGCAACTCCGGATTCCGGTACGAGTTGCAGGTCACGAGCGCGCCGATCTCCACCCGAGAGGTCTGCTCGGCCCAGGCGCCGAGCATCGTCCAGCACTCGAAGTGCTCGCCCTCGGGGGCGCCGTAGAGCGGATAGAAGTGATCCCAGTTGAACGCGATGTCGACGCCCGTGTCCTCGGCGCGGCGGACCGCGTCACGGATCAGCGAGTACTTGGGTGCGTGCTGGGGCTGGATCTGGACACCGATGCGAATGGGGAAGGCCATGCCGACCAGTCTGCCCGCTGACGGCGGAATCGTCGACGAACATGGTGGCCGCGCACTGGTGGTGCCGCGTTGGTATCGGCGGTACGAAGTAGCGGTGAGCATCAGACCGGTCGCACCGCCGCTCGACGAACTCCGTCGTCGTACGAGCGCGAAGTGGAGCACGCACCCCGACGACGTACTACCGCTGTTCATCGCGGAGATGGACTATCCGCTCGCACCGGTGGTCGCCGACGCCATCATCGACCGGGTACGTGCGTCCGACATCGGTTACGCGGCGACCTCGGGTTCGGCAGGGGAGGTCTTCGCCGGGTTCGCCGACCGTCGGTGGGGGTGGCGGGTGGATCCGGCTGACGTCAGCTCGACGACCGACGTGAGTGTCGTCATCGTCGAGAGTCTGCGCGTCGCGATCAGTCCCGGCGACGGCGTCGTCCTGATGCCGCCGGTCTATCCGCCGTTCTTCGAACTCATCCCCGAGGCCGGCGGTCGTGTGCTCGAGGTGCCCCTCCTCGAGGAACGCGGGTCGTCGTCGACTGCCTGGCGGATGGATCTTGCAGGCATCGAACGCGCCCTCGCCGCCGGGGCCCGCGCGGTTCTACTGTGCCACCCGCACAATCCGCTCGGCCTCGTCCACGACGCGACCGACCTCGCGCGACTGGCCGGCTTGGCCGCGGCACATGGCGCGACTGTCGTCAGTGACGAGATTCATGCGCCGCTGGTCCACCCCGGCGTGGAGTTCGTCCCGTTCCTCGCGGTGAGCGACACGGCGCGTGACGTCGGCGTGGCCGCACATTCGGCGAGCAAGGCCTTCAATCTCGCCGGTGCCAAGTGCGCGCTCACGGTTGTCGCGTCGGATCGGGGCCGGGCTCTGATCGCGCGGCAACCCGAGGAGGTGCGCTATCGCACGAGCATTCTGGGCCGCGCTGCGACCGAAGCGGCATTGGCGCACGGTGACGAGTGGCTCGACGCCACCCTCGAGGTCATCGGGGAGAGCTTCGATCTCCTCGAACAGCTGCTCGCGCAGCATCTTCCGACGGTTCGGTACACGCGGCCGGAGGCGTCGTATCTCGCGTGGCTCGACTTCCGCGAGACCGGGCTGGGCGACGACCCCGGGCTCGTCATTCTCGACAAAGCCCGCGTCGCCCTGCATTACGGACACGCCTTCGGGAATCCGGGTGCCGGTTTCGTTCGACTCAACGTCGCCTGCTCGGCCGACGTGCTGACCGAGGCCATCAGGCGGATCGCGGGCGTGGTGCACTGACCTGGGGTCTCCGCTCCACCATCAATTCTTGCCGGATCGGCAACCGTCCTTGCCGCTCACGACGGTGCGTGCCAGAGTCGAAGACATGACCACCGAGAACAGCCATCGCCCCGAGGCCGCGACCGAGTCCCGGGGGAGCAACGATCCGGGAACCGCCGAAGGGTGGGACGAGCGGTACCGCAGCGCGGACCGTCTGTGGACCTCCGACGTCAACCCCGCGCTCGTCGCCGAGGTGTCGGACATCGAGCCGGGCACCGCGCTCGACGTCGGGTCGGGTGAGGGGGCCGACGCCCGATGGCTCGCCGACCGCGGATGGCAGGTCACGGCCCTCGACATCTCGCAGGTCGCGGTGGATCGGGCCCGTGAGATCGACCCGCGGCCGTCGATCACGTGGTTGCGTGCCGACGTGATCGTTGATGACGTGCCGGCGGCCGACGTCGACCTTGTGACCATGCATTACTTCCCGATCCCGAAGGAGAATGTCGACGCGGCCCGCCGGCTGGCCGAAGCCGTCGGCCCCGGCGGGTCCCTGCTCGTCGTGGCACACGCCCCCGAGGATGTGCGTGCACATGGCTTCGACCCGGACGCCTACGTCCAACCCGCTGATTTCGCGGGACTGCTCGGCGACGGTTGGGAAATCGTCACCGACGAGACGCGGGCACGTGGACGGGCCGCGGGAGGCGGTCACCACACCCACGACGTCGTGCTCCGCGCACGCCGGGCCGCCTGAGATCCCGTTGCGTTTTTCCCGGTAACCGGGACAAAACGCAATCTGATCTGACGGGTGGCGGTCGTGACTTCAGCTCCGCCCCGAATTGAGTGCACATCTGTACACTCGGGGCATGACCGCCACGACCACGCGTGAGTCCGAGCTGCGGGCGCTCACCGACCTCGGGCTGTACGAGGCCGGCGCTGCGACGCGCGGCGTCGGAGCGATGCACCGCGTCATCGCCGGGGGCGTCTTCCGGATGCTCCGGCCTGTCCTGGGGAGTTCCGTCGACACCGCGCGGATGGTGCATGACGCCGTCAGCGAGGGGACGTACAACTCGATCACCGCGGCCCTCGACGCCGGCCGGTCGGCTTCGGACCATGTGCCCTGGTCGGAGGGCCGCGCGCCCTCGCACACCCCTCGAGGCGCGGTGCTCCTCGGCATCCTCAACGGTCTCATCGGCGATGAGCTCGAAACCGCGGACTCGCCCCTCACGGCCGACATGTCGATCCGCGTCGACGGCAGGCCGGTCTCCCTCGACGCCGAGTCGCTCCGCGATGGCTTCCCCGACGCGGGTGGACACGTCGTCGTGTTCCTGCACGGCCTGATGGAGTCGGAGTTCGCGTGGTCGCTCAGACCGAAGCGAACTGGGCCCGCTCGCTCCGCTCCCGGCGCCCGGCGAACTGGGCCCGCTCGCTCCGCTCCCGGCGCCCGCCGACCCACATACGGCGAGCGGCTGACCCACGACATCGGTGCCACCGAGGTCCAGATCCGCTACAACACCGGTCGCCACATCAGCGAGAACGGCCGCGCCCTCGCCGACCTTCTCGACGCACTCGTCCTGCTATGGCCCACGCCGGTGACACGACTGATCCTCATCGGGCATTCGATGGGTGGACTGGTCGTCCGAAGTGCTTGCCACGCAGCCGATCAGCGCGGCGACTACTGGACGGGCCTGGTGTCGGAGACAGTGTGCCTCGGCACGCCGCACCTCGGGGCTCCACTCGCCCGCGGTGTCCACCTGGCCACGAATGCGCTGAACCGGACGCCGGTCACCCGCCCGATCGGCTCATTGTTGCGTCGTCGGAGTGCCGGGGTGCGGGACCTGTTCCACGGCAGCCTGACCGACGACGACTGGATAGGTCACGACCCGGACGCGTGGTCGCAGCCGCCCGGCGCCGACGTGCCGCTGCTGGCGGGCGCTCGCCATCTCTTCGTCACCGCGACGATCACCCGCGACCCCGACCACCCGGTCGGGCGTCTGCTGGGTGACGGCCTGGTGCTCGCGCCGAGTGGGCGCGGGCAGCACACGCGGCAGCGTCGCGGGCTGAAGTTCCAGGAGGGGTTCCACATCGGCAACGCACACCATTTCACCCTGCTGAACGACGACGCGATCTACGAGTGGCTGCTCGGCCACCTCATCCCGCGAAAGGAGCTGCCGCCCGGGCGATCGTCGTGAGACCGCGCGGGTTTCGCCGACGAAGCGGCGTCGAACTCAGTGCGGACGGCGCTGCCGGTAACGTCCGCGCGCGGCGAGTACGCCGACGACCCATCCGACGAGAAAGACCACGGCCAGGATGAACCACAGCGGGGACTCGACACTCACCCAGAACAGGTCGATGCGCACCGTGGTCCGGTTCTGCACGATGAAGACCACCGCGAGAACGGTCAGTCCAAGCGCAATCCATTGCGGCAGAGACACCTTCGACAGCGCGGACGAGCTCCCAGTAGCGGGTTTCGGGGTGCCACGGTCTTTGGCCATGCCAGAGACTGTAGGCGCATTCGACGGCGGTCACCGGAGATCCCGTTGCGATTTGTCCCGCAATCCGGGACAAACCGCAACCTGACGCCGGCACCTCATGCCGGCGGGCGGCGCTCGACGCCGTGCACCACCCGCCGGACGTGGCTACTTCTTGCCGGGATCGTCGGCGGTGGCGATCTCGACCTCGGCGGTGGCCTGGATCAGCGCCAAGAGATCCTTGTCGAGTCCGGGAGCGAACTCTTCGCGTCGCTCGGGCGCGATGGTCATCGGGAACCCTTCGGGCATCTTCTCGGTGCTCAGTTCGGTCCCGTCGCCACTGGGGGACGCGCCTCGGTACAGCTTCGCCGCGTCGCTCTTGTTGTCGGCACTGAATGTGAACTGGACGCTCTGCAATCCCTGGTCGACCAGCTTCTTGACCTCCGGGAACCGCTCGGCGTTGGTCTTCGGGATGGGCAGGATCGAGCCCCAGTTGACCCCGAGGCTTTCCAGCGCCTTCGCGAAAGCGTTCTCGTGCGCCTGATCGCGGACGATCAGGTAGGCGATCGTGGAACGGGCGGTCTTGTTGTCGGTCATCTCGTAGATCCGACATTTCTGCAGTCGCCCGGTGGACTCGAGCATCAGGTTGTAGAGCAGGTCGAGAACGAGGTTCCCGCTGTTGTACACATAGGACCCCGACCAGGGGTTCCCGGCGGCGTCGACCGGCAGCGCGCCCTGCGCCCCGACGAGGTAGTGGTGAATGTTGCTGGTGTCCAAGGCGATGTTGAGGGGAGTCGCTCCCTTGGCGCCCGGTTTGTCGACCGGGTCGGTCTTCTTGCCCTTGTACTCCGGTGATCCGTCGAGCAGGCGGGAGATGGTGGTGCCGATGAGTTCGACGTGGCTGATCTCCTCGGTCCCGACACCCTGCAACAGATCCCGGTACGGCTTGGATGCCGGATCGCCGCGAAAGTTCATGGACTGGAACAGGTATTGCATCATCGTGCGCATCTCGCCGAACTGCCCGCCCAGCCCCTCCTGCAAGGCGTTGGCGGCGGCCGGGTCGGGCTCGTCGACGGCGATCTCGTTGATCAGTTGCTGAGTGTGCAGGTACACAGGTTCTCCTCGAGCTCGTTTGCAGGCGGATCCACAGAGGCCGCACTTCTGGAGCATCTGGTACGCCGAGCAGTACCCGCGCGTCCATCACGCAAACACGCCGGGCCCCGGCTCGGTCATGTCCGAGAAAACGTTCGGGCCCGGTCTGATGAGCTCAGAACACCGATACCGCGCTCAGCGGCAGACCGCCCCTTGCGACGCCGAGGTGACGAGCTTGGAGTACTTCGCCAGCACGCCGCGCGTGTACCGCGGGGGCAGGGGAGTGAACTCTCGTGCACGCGAAGCGAGTTCGTCATCGTCGACGAGGAGGTCGAGAAGACCGCGGCCGACGTCGAGCCGAATGCGGTCGCCGTTGCGGACCAGTGCGATCGGCCCGCCGTCGACGGCCTCCGGCGCGATGTGACCCACGCACAGACCGGTGGTGCCGCCGGAGAACCGGCCGTCGGTCATCAACAGCACGTCCTTGCCGAGACCCGCGCCCTTGATGGCGCCGGTGATCGCGAGCATCTCCCGCATGCCCGGTCCGCCCTTCGGGCCTTCGTACCGGATGACGACGACGTCCCCGGCGGTGATCGTGCCGTCCTCGAGCGCGTCCATCGCGGCGCGTTCGCGGTCGAAAACCCGTGCCGTGCCCTCGAACACATCGGAGTCGAAGCCTGCGGACTTCACCACCGCGCCCTCCGGGGCCAGCGATCCCTTGAGGATGGTGATGCCGCCGGTGGGATGGATGGGCGACTTCGTGGCCCGCAGGACCTGGCCGTCCGGGTCCGGCGGCGCGATGTGCGCCAGGTTCTCGGCGACCGTCGATCCGGTCACCGTCAGGCAGTCGCCGTGCAGAAGGCCCGCGTCGAGGAGTGCCTTCATCACCACCGGCACACCGCCGATGCGATCGACGTCGGTCATCACGTGCCGGCCGAACGGCTTGACGTCGGCCAGGTGCGGAACCCGGCTGCCGACGCTGATGAAGTCGTCGAGCGACAGTTCGACCTCGGCCTCGTTGGCGATGGCGAGGAGGTGGAGCACCGCATTGGTCGACCCGCCGAACGCCATCACCACGGCGATCGCGTTCTCGAAGGCCTCGCGGGTCATGATGTCGCGCGCGGTGATCCCGCGGCGCAGCATCTCGACGACGGCGACCCCGCTCTGGCGGGCGAACTGGTCGCGACGCTTGTCCGGGGCCGGGGGCGCGGCACTGCCCGGGATCGACATCCCGAGTGCCTCGGCCGCGCTGGCCATCGTGTTGGCGGTGTACATGCCGCCGCACGCACCCTCACCCGGGCAGATCGCGCGCTCGATGGTGTCGACGTCCTCCCGGCTCATAAGTCCGCGCGAGCACGCCCCGACCGCCTCGAAGGCGTCGATGATGGTCACCTGACGCTCTTTGCCGTCCGACAGCGTCGCGTATCCGGGCAGCGTCGACCCGGCGTAGAGGAACACCGACGCGAGGTCGAGTCGGGCGGCGGCCATCAGCATGCCGGGCAGGGACTTGTCACAACCGGCCAGCAGGACCGAACCGTCGAGCCGCTCGGCGCTCATGACGGTTTCGACGCTGTCGGCGATCACCTCGCGGGACACCAGCGAGAAGTGCATGCCCTCGTGACCCATCGAGATGCCGTCGGAGACCGAGATGGTGCCGAACTCGAGCGGGTACCCGCCGCCCTCGTGCACGCCTTCTTTGACCGCCTTGGCCAGCCGGTCGAGCGACAGGTTGCAGGGCGTGATCTCGTTCCACGACGACCCGACGCCGATCTGCGGTTTCACCCAGTCGTCGTCGCCCATGCCCACCGCGCGGAGCATGCCGCGGGCCGCGGTCTTCTCCAAGCCGTCCGTGACGTCGCGACTACGCGGTTTGATGTCGATCTCGGCGTCCGGTTCGGTTCGCTTGGTCATGAGGGCAAGAGTAGTGGTCCTCGGCGTCGAGCGGTCGGAACACCCGATGCCCGGCGACGGCGTCACCAGATCGTGCGCGGACAGCACAGAACCGTGCGCTCGTGACCAGATCGGTGCCCGCCGGAGTGGTTAAGGTCCAGCTCGACCCCGTTCTCCCCTGGACAGGCCGTCGGATGAACCCCAGAATCGCAGTCCGGAAACTGGCCGGACGGGCAGTGCTCGTCTCGACGCTGATGGCCGCGGCCGTCGGCCTGTCGGTGGCCCCCGCCCACGCCCAGCCGTCGGCCCCGACCGTCGTCCTGGTGCACGGGGCGTTCGCAGATTCGTCGGGCTGGCGCGACGTCGCGCAGGATCTGCGCAGCCGGGGACTGGCGGTCCAGACCTTCGACAATCCGCTCCGGTCCCCGGCCTACGACTCCGAGCAGCTCGAGAAGAAGCTGGCGACCATCGACGGACCGATCGTCCTCGTCGGTCACTCCTACGGCGGCTTCGTCATCACCAACACTCAGGACCCCGACGTCCGTGCCAACGTCTACATCGCCGCCTTCGCGCCGACCACGGGCGAGTTCGTCCAGGGGCTGCTGAACCCGATCACCTATCCCGGTAGCCGGCTCCTTCCGCCGGCCCTGCAGCTGACGGTGGTCGAGAACGACCCGACCGGCGTGGCCGGACGCAACGTCGACGGTTACATCGCGCGCCCGTACTTCCGGGAGATCTTCGCGCAGGACGTGTCGCCCGCGGTCGCCGCCGACATGTTCGCCCACCAGAAATCCGCCGCGCTCCGCGCCAACCTGGAACCGTCCGGACCGCCGTCGTGGGCACGGGTGCCCAGCTGGTACCTCGTGTCCCAGCAGGATCGGGTGATCCCGCCCGCTCTGCAGCGCTTCCTGGCCGGTCGAGCCGCACCCGGGCGCACCGCCGAGGTCAACGCCTCGCACGCCTCACTGGTCTCTCGCCCCGACGCGGTCTCACGGACGGTGCTGCGAGCGGTCGACGCGACGCAACCGCGCTGACGGTTCCGGTCGACAGCCCCGCACACCGCGGCGGTGAGACCCGCGCTGTGCCACGTGATCCGTGGCAGCGCAGAGAAACTCGCCGTCGCGGTGTCGTCCTGTCGGTGCGAGGAGCGGCACCCGTCACGGACAGCACAGAACCGTGCAGTCTCGACACGATCGGCGCTCCGGTTTCCTCCTACGGTGATCCCACATCGACACCGTAGGACCCCGGAGGACCCATGCCGTACGTCACCACGCTCGACGGAACCGAGATCCACTGCAAGGACTGGGGCGACGGACGTCCGGTCGTGCTCAGCCACGGGTGGCCGCTCAACGCCGACAGCTGGGAAGCTCAGCAGCTCTTCCTGGCGCACAACGGGTATCGGGCGATCGCGCACGACCGTCGCGGACACCGCCTGTCGTCGCAGACATGGTCGGGCAACGAGATGGACACGTATGCCGACGATCTCGCGGAACTGATCCGGCATCTCGATCTGCAGGAGCTCACGCTCGTCGGGTTCTCCACCGGTGGCGGTGAGGTCACCCGGTACATCGGGCGGCACGGTACCGATCGCGTGGCGCAACTGGTGCTGGTCTCCGCGGTGCCCCCGTTCATGCTCCAGACCGACGACAACCCCGGTGGGGTCCCGATCGAGGTGTTCGACGGCATCCGGTCGGCATCCACCGCCGATCGCTCGCAGGCCTAACGCGATCTCGCCGACGGGCCCTTCTTCGGCAACAACCGAGACGGCCAGAATCCGTCGCAGGGCATGCGCGATGCCTTCTGGCGACAGGGCCTGCAGGCGGGCGCGCACAACGCCTACGAGAGCGTCGCCGCGTTCTCGGCCACCGACTTCCGGACCGACCTCGCACGCGTGGACGTCCCCACCCTCGACATCCACGGCGACGACGACCAGGTGGTGCCGTTCGAGGTGGGCGGCAAGGCGTCCGCCGAACTGGTCGACGGCGCCGAGCTGAAGGTCTACCCCGGTGCACCTCACGGGATCACCGACACGCATAGGGGCGAGCTCAACGACGATCTGCTCGCCTTCCTCGACACCTACACCGCCCCCTGAGCCCACGCCGGGCCCTGACAATCGGAGACTGCACATGACCACACCGCCGCCCGACACCATCGTCCTCGTCCACGGCTTGTGGGTGACTCCCCGGTCCTGGGAAGACTGGATCACCTACTACCAAGACAAGGGGTATCGGGTCATCGCCCCGGGCTACCCCGGCTTCGAGGTGGAAGTCGAGTCCCTGAGGGAGAACTCCGACGTGATCGCGGATCTGACGGTACCCGCGACGGTCGAGCACCTCGCCGGGATCATCCGCGAACTGCCGTCGCCGCCGATCATCATGGGGCATTCCTTCGGTGGCGTGCTCACGCAGCTGCTGGTCGACCGCGGGCTCGGCGCGGCTGCGGTGGCCATCAACTCCGCGCCGACCGAAGGCATACGGACGCAGCCCCTTTCGCAGGTGAAGTCGTTGTTCCCGATCCTCAAGCGCTTCTCGAACCGCCACAAGGCGGCCGGTTTCACACCGAAGGAGTGGCACTACGCCTTCACCAACACCCTGAACGACGACGACTCGCGCGCGGTGTACGACCGGTACGCGATCGCCGCGCCCGGATCGTGGGTCTGGAAGTACGGCGTGTTCGCAAACCTCACCCCGGAACATCAGGAGACCTGGGTGGATTACCGGCGCGACGACCGTGCACCGCTGCTGTTCATCGCCGGCGGGGCCGACCACATCATGCCGCCCGCGGTGAACAAGTCGAACGCGAAGAAGTATCGCCGGTCCAAGGCGCTGACCGAGTACCACGAGTTCCCCGGGCGGTCGCACTGGACCTGCGGTGAGCCGGGGTGGGAGAAGGTCGCCGACCACGCGCTCCGGTGGGCGGAGGAACACTCCGCGCGGGGAGCGTTGCCGGCGTGAACATAAGCGGGACCGCATGTCCGACAACCGCACCCGCGGCCACACCATGTGAGTCGCGGTGCGCCTGTAGCGTGGTGTCCTGTCACCACGTGTGCAAGCACATCGGATAGCGAGGACCCCACATGGCACTTCATGCACTGCTCGCCAAGGCCGGCGCGACGGTCGCCACCGGCTTCGTCGGAGCCGTCGCCTACGACGCCGTACGCACCGTCGCCCGACGCGCCCCGCTGCGTGAGGGAGCCGTCGTGGCGACCACGTGGGGTATCCGTGGCACACGCAAGGCCGAGGAGGTCGCCGAGTCGGTGCGACTCAACACCGCCGACATCGTCGCCGAGGCGAAGGAACGGCTGGGCGAGGAGTCGACCCCGCCGGGGACAGCGGTCGCTCACGACCACGACCACGATCACTGAATCGTGAGCACGTCCGCGCCGACGTACTCTTCCGATTTGCCACCGACCGACATCGTCGTCCGGTCGTCGGCGGCGGGCCGGGTGCGTATGACGGTTCCGTGGCTGCGGGTCACCGATCGCGCGATGGCCGACCGGCGTGCGGTGGCCATCGAGGAGAGCGTCGCCCGGGTGACGGGTGTGCGCGCCGTGCACGCCTATCCGCGGACCGCCTCGGTCGTCGTGTGGTTCCGGGCGGACACCGACCGGGATGCCATCGATCATGCGATCGCGGCGGCCACTCACGCCGACCCCGCGAATCTTCCTGACCGCGCACCGCATTCGGCCGACGTCACCAATGCCGACCTGTTGCGGATGGGCATCGGCGCGGGAGCCCTGGTCCTGCTGGGTTTCCGGCGCTACGGGTTCCGCCGTCCACCGCTGCTCGGTCCGGCCTCGCGCACCGTCGCCACCGGTGTCACCATCTTCTCCGGCTACCCGTTCCTCCGCGGCGCGCTCCGCTCGCTGCGTGGCGGCCGGGCCGGCACCGACGCACTGGTCTCCGCTGCCACGATTGCGAGTTTGCTGCTGCGCGAGAACGTGGTCGCGCTGACCGTGTTGTGGTTGCTCAACATCGGTGAGTTCCTCCAGGACCTCACCCTGCGACGTACCCGCCGCGCCATCGCCGACCTCCTCCGCGGCACCCAGGACACGGCGTGGGTCCGCCTCGCCGACGGCACCGAGGTGCAGGTGGCCATCGATGCGCTCCACGTCGGGGACGCGGTGATCGTGCACGAGCAGGTCGCGGTGGCGGTCGACGGGGTGGTCGTCGACGGGGAGGCGGTGGTCGACCAGTCCGCGCTGACCGGCGAGAACCTGCCGGTGACCAAGCACGTCGGAGACCGCGTGCAGGCCGGCTCGGTGGTGCTCACCGGCCGGATCGTCATCGAGGCCCACGCGGTCGGCGACGACACCTCGATCGGTCGCATCATCGGCCGGGTCGAGGAGGCCCAGCGCGACCGCGCGCCCATCCAGACGGTCGGGGAGAACTTCTCCCGGCGGTTCGTACCCGCGTCGTTCGCGTTGTCGGCGCTGACGCTGCTGGTGACGCGCGACCTCCGTCGTGCGATGACCATGCTGCTCATAGCGTGTCCATGTGCCGTCGGACTGTCCACACCGACCGCGATCAGCGGCGCCATCGGGAACGGTGCCCGCCGCGGCATCCTCATCAAGGGCGGCTCCCACCTCGAGGCCTCCGGCCGAATCACCGCGGTGGTGTTCGACAAGACCGGCACGCTGACCGTCGGGCGCCCGGTCGTGACCAACGTCGTGTCCTTCTCCGACGACTGGCAACCCGAACAGATCCTCGCGTACGCGGCGAGTTCCGAGATCCACTCGCGCCATCCGCTCGCCGAAGCGGTCATCCGGTCCACGGAGGAACGACGTATCGAGATCCCGACGCACGCGGAATGCGAGGTCATCGTCGGACTTGGCATGCGCACCCGTGCCGAAGACGGGCGCGTGCTCCTGCTGGGCAATCCGTCGCTCCTCGACCGGCACGGCGTCGCGATCTCCGACGACGCCATCGGCTGGGTGGGCCGGTTGCGGCAGGCGCGCGAGACACCGCTGCTGCTGGCCGTCGACGGCACCCTGGTCGGACTGGTGAGCTTGTCCGACGAATTGCGCCCCGAGGCGCGGGAGGTGCTCGACGCGCTGCGTGCCGACGGGGTCACCGAGATCGCCATGCTCACCGGCGATCACCCGGTCACCGCGGCGACCATCGCCGCCGAACTCGGCATCGAGCGGTGGGCCGCAGAGGTCACCCCGGATGACAAGCTCGCGGTGGTTCGTGAGTTGCAAGCCCTCGGTCACGTCGTCGCGGTTGTCGGTGACGGTGTGAACGACGCCCCTGCGCTGGCCGCCGCGGACATCGGCATCGCGATGGGGCTGGCCGGCACGGATGTCGCCGTCGAGACCGCGGACGTCGCACTGGCCGGGGACGATCTGCGCAAGCTGCTCGATATCCGGGATCTGGGTTCGCACACCGTCGAGGTGATACGCCAGAACTACGGGATGTCGATCGCCGTCAACGCCCTGGGGCTGGTGATCGGTGCGGGCGGCGCGCTCTCACCGGTCCTCGCCGCCGTGTTGCACAACGCCTCGTCGGTTGCCGTGGTGCTCAACAGTTCTCGGCTCATCCGGTATCAGGTCGAACCGGCTCCGTCGGCGCCGGTCGGGGAAGCTCGCGCATGACCGAGGTACCCACGACGACCGCGACCTTCGAGTGTCCGGCCGGGACGATCATCGCTCGCACCGACGGACAGGTCGTGCGCGCCACCGGTATCCGCTATGCGCAGGCGGCGCGCTTCGAGGTTCCGTCCCCGCAGCCGCCGGCCGACGAGCCGATCGATGCGACCTCGTGGTCGCCCGCCTGTCCTCAGCGCAACGGCGAGGGGATCGTCCACGACACCTTCGGCGATGCCGCGCTGGGCGAGATGGTCGGCGACGAGCACGCCCAGTACGTGTCGGTCACGGTGCCGGTCGACCGTCGACCCGACGAGGCTCTCCCGGTGATGGTCTGGATTCACGGCGGGTCGTACATCATCGGCGCCGCCGACGCGCCCTGCCACGATCCGGCGGCGCTGGTCGCCGAGCAACGGGTGATCGTCGTGTCGGTGACCTACCGACTGGGATTGTTCGGATTTCTCGGCGACGGTGTCAGTCGGCCGGCGAATCTCGGCCTCCTCGACATGATCGAAGCCCTGCGGTGGGTTCAGCGGAACATCGCGTCCTTCGGCGGCGATCCCGACGCCGTCACCGTCTTCGGCGAGTCAGCCGGCGGCGACGCGGTTGCACAGTTGATGGCGGCCGACGGCGTGACGGGCCTGTTTCGCCGCGCCATCATCCAGAGTGCGCCGCTCGGCATCACCCGACGCCGCGAGCGGTTGCATGCGGACATGTTCGCTGCGTCGCACCACGTGTCGGCGTCGGCGACCGTCGACGAGGTCCTGGCCGTCCAGGAGTCGATGATGGGACTCAAAGCGGTTCTGCAACATGGCTTTCCGGCCTTCATGTCCTTTGGGCCACAGTATGGTCACCACCCGCTGCCACCCGAGAACGAGGTGGACGGGGTCTGGGAGAGTCGAGCGCGGGACGTCGAGGTCCTCATCGGCTGGTGCAGCCGCGAGGCCGCGTTCTTCACCGCGGCGATCGACGGGGTGTCGTCGCTCCCCGCGGTTCCGGTGGTCGGCACCCGCCTGTACGAATGTCTTGTCCAGCAACTCACCCGTGCCATCTACACGTCGGCAGCCGACCGCTTCGCCCGACGCCACCGACGCGCCGGAGGAAAGGCCGCGCAGTACGTCATCGACTGGGGCGCAGCAGATCACCCGCTGCGCGCCGTGCACACCGTCGACATCCCGTTGCTGTTCGGAACCCCGGAGATCTGGGCCGGTGCCCCGATCCTGGCCGGACACGACGCCGATCGGGCTGCCGAGGACGGCCGCACGTTGCGACGGATCTGGGCGGACTTCGCGCGAGACGGATGGACCGCGCCGGCTGATGTGCCGGGCCTGATCCGCTTCACCTGACCGCGGAGTTCTCTGGCGCGAGTGTGCGCTCGATACTCGCACGCACGTCACGAATCAGTCGTCTGCCGATGAGTTTCAGTCACCGCGTGTGTCTATCGTTCTGACCGTCCCACCTCGGGGACGCCACACCTCTCGAGATGGAGATCCGATGTCCCGCATGCTGTTCGTCAACACCACCGCCACCGACATCCCGGCGACCAGAGAGTTCTTCAGCGGTCTGGGGTTCGACTTCAACGACGACTTCTGCGACGACTCCACACTCTGCCTGGTGGTCAACGAGTCGTCTTTCGTGATGATCATGAGGCCGGAGAAGTTCCAGGAGTTCATCACCGGTGGCATCTCCGACACCGCGACCGAGCGCGAGGTTCTCTTCGCGATCTCGGCCGAGTCGCGCGAAGCCGTCGACGCACAGGTCGACAAGGCGCTGGCAACCGGTGGAAGCCCATGGCAGGACACACAGGACCACGGCTGGATGTACGGTCGCAGCTTCCGCGATCTCGACAGTCACGCATGGGAGGTCTCCTACATGGACCTCGCGGCCATGCAGGGGTGAAAGCTTCTGCCGGCGAGCCGATTGCTACTGGGTGAGCCGACTTTGCTTTTGTGCCGACCCGCGCTGGTTGTGCCGACTCCGCTGGTTGAGCCGGCACCGAGCGCAGCCGCCGGGTCGAGCGAGCGACGAAGGAGCGCGTCGAGATCGAGGCGCCGTGTCGAGGCCACTTGGTGACCTCGACTGACGCGGCGGCCTCGCTGCGCTCGGTCGACGCTGCTCGGCCAGCGGGGAACGGACGGCGCTTGGCTGCGCCCGGTCGACGCTGCTCGGCCAGCAGATGAGGTGGCGCGAGGTCAGTCGGCCGGTCGTTCGCCCACGGCAATCAATGTGTCGCAGTCGACTTCGGTGATCCCCTCGTTCGCCAGCCGCTGCAGGAACCCGACTCGCACGTCCTCGACGGCGTCGGCGTCAAGCTCGGCGAGTGCGCCGCGCAACCCGCTGCCGAGGACCATCGACCAGGAGAACTCGTCGGTTCGTGGTACGCGTAGGTCGAGAACCGACGCGGACACCTCTTCTGCGCCAAGCGATCCGAGCCACCTGACGATCTTCTCCTCGGTGTCGATCCGCGTGATGGGGTGAGGCGGTCCGTCGGACGGGGCACGCGGACCGGGTGGCGGCGGCGTGTTCGTCACGCGGGCGACCTCGGCGAAGTAGGCGCCGGTGAAGTCGTGGAGTGCGTCGTCATGCCACACCGCGACGGCGAGACGACCACGTGGGCGCAGGAGGGGCAGTAGATTGCGCACCGAGTCGTCCATGTCCGGCAGGAAGAACACGCCGAAACCGCATGTGATCACGTCGTATTCGCCGCGCTCCCGGCCGGGCAGCGCGGTCACGTCGTCGACCCGGAAGTCGATATTGCGCAGACCGGCCGCATAGGCGCTGGTTCGGCCACGCTCCACCAGATCGGCGGCGAAGTCGATCGCCGTGACGTGTCCGTCGGGTCCGACCACCCGTGCGGCGGCCAGTGCGCTGGCACCGGTGCCGGAACAGATGTCGAGAACCTCATCGCCCAGCGCGACCCGTGCCCGAGCAACGAGGGTTTCGCCCGCCGGACCCCAGACGAGGGGAGTCACCAGGTCGAAATCGGGACTGGTCGAGTTGAAGATCTCGGCGATGCTCGGTCCTGGCATGGATTCAGCGTAGACGTGTTGACAACGGTTCCCGATAAAGTGGCGGACGTCTCACCCTTCGCCTAGAGAACGGAGCCGTCCTGATGGAACGCCTCGTCGCCGTCCGCCGTCAGGACCTCCGTCGCAGGTGGGGTGCTGTTGCTGTGGGTGATCCTGGTGATCGTTCTCCTCGTCGCTCGCCCACCCGGTTTGCGGGCCAAAGACCTCCTTCGTCTACTGCCCGACACCGTCGTACTGCTGCGACGGCTGGCCGCTGACCGAGAACTCCCCCGCGGTGTCCGCGTCCGGTTGGTGCTGCTTTTGGTCTACTTGGTGCTTCCCATCGACCTGATTCCCGACTTCATCCCTGTCCTCGGTTACGCCGACGACGCGATCATCGTGATGTTGGCGCTGCGCTCGGTCGTCCGCCGTGCCGGCGAAGGTGCGCTCCAGCGTCACTGGCCCGGCAGCGATGACGGTCTGGTCGCGGTGCGCCGCCTGGCCGGCATCGGCGATTCCACCAAGCCGATGGGCCCATAGCCCGCGTCGGCTGCCTCGGACGTGCTGGTGCATGTCCGAGCGTCATGCGAACATGTGTTCTATGCGCATCGAGCGGCGGGAACGGCGGGATCCGTCGATCCTGCATGCCGATCTCGACTCGTTCTATGCCTCGGTCGAGCAGCGGGACGACCCTTCGCTTCGCGGCCGTCCGGTTCTCGTCGGCGGCGGCGTCGTCCTCGCGGCGAGCTATGAGGCCAAGGCCCGCGGGGTGCGATCGCCGATGCCGGGCCACGAGGCGCGGGCACTCTGTCCCGACGCGATCGTCGTCCGGCCGCGGTTCGAGGCCTACATGGAGGCGAGTCGGGAGGTCTTCGACATCTTCCACGACACCACTCCGGTGGTCGAGGGGATCTCGGTCGACGAGGCCTTCCTCGACGTCGGGGGGCTCGGCCGGATCAGCGGTACGCCGCACGACGTCGCATCGACGATTCGACGCCGCGTCCGCGAGGAGGTCGGTCTCCCCATCACGGTCGGCGGAGCACGCAGCAAGTTCCTCGCCAAGGTCGCCAGCGCCGTCGGCAAGCCGGACGGCCTGCTCATCGTCGAGCCGGGAACCGAACTCGACTTCCTGCATCCGCTCCCGGTCCGTCGACTCTGGGGGGTCGGTCCGGTCACCGAGGCCAAGCTGCACGACGCAGGAGTCGAGACCGTCGGCCAGCTGGCCGCCCTCGGGGAGCGGTCGTTGCGCGGCATCGTCGGGTCGGGTGCCGGCCGGCACCTCTTCGCGCTGTCACTCGCCCAGGACCCGCGTCGGGTGGAAACCGGCAAACGACGCAGCTCGATCGGTTCACAACGCGCGCTCGGCCGACGCCCGAAGTCCGAGGCCGACCTCGAGGCGACCATCACCGCGATCGTCGAACGATTGGGCAAACGACTCCGAACGGCCGAACGGGTCTGTCGGACAATCGTTCTGCGGTTGCGCTTCGACGACTTCACCCGCGCCACCCGGTCCCGCACCCTGCTGGAGTCCACCGACCGCACCGACCTCATCATGGCGTCGGCACGCGGCCTCCTCGCCGACGCGATGCCGTTCATTCGCGAACGGGGATGCACCCTGGTCGGGTTGTCGCTGACCAACCTCGACGACCACGACAACATCCAGCTGACGCTGCCGTTCGACACCGATCACGCCGGCGCCGGGAGCGGAGCGAGCGGGCCGACAGCGACTGGAGCAGAACTCGACGCGACGATGGATCTGCTGCGGGACCGGTTCGGCCGCGACTCGGTCACCCGCGCGGTGCTCATCGGACGCAACCACGGCGACGACGCACCGATGCTGCCCGACTAGCGCGAAAAGCGCGAAACGCTACTTATGCGCCCAAGCGTGACTGTGATGCCGGTGACCCCCAACACTTCTGATGTGACCACCCGATGTGGTCGCCCTCACATCCGCTGCAGAATCGAGTAAGACAATGTTGGTAGCCCTCGGCCTCGGGATGGTCGCCACCTTCATGGTGCTGATCATCACCAAGCGGGCGACGCCCGTGGTGGCGCTGATCCTCGTCCCCGTCGCCTTCGGCCTCTTCGCCGGTGCCGGCCTCGGCATCAGCGACATGATCACCGACGGCATCAAAGACCTCGCGCCCACCGCGGCGATGCTGTTCTTCGCGATCATCTTCTTCGGCATCATGATCGACGTCGGACTCTTCGATCCGGTGGTCCGGGCGGTCGTCCGTGCGGTGCACGACGACCCCGCACGCCTGGTGGTCGGAACCGCGGTGCTCGCCGGCGTCGTGTCGCTCGACGGCGACGGTTCGACGACCTTCATCATCACGACGGCCGCACTGCTGCCGCTGTACCTGAAGCTCGGCGTCAGCCCGGTCGTCCTCACGGTCGTCGCCGGACTCACCAACGGCACGATGAACATCCTGCCGTGGGGCGGTCCCACCGCCCGCGCCGCAAGTGCGCTGAACATCGACACCAACGACGTCTTCGTCCCGATGGTCCCCGCGCTGGTGGCGGCGCTGGTCGTCGTGCTGCTCTTCGCCTATCACCTCGGTGTGCTCGAACGCCGGCGCATCGGCAAGCTGGAGATCCGGGATTCGATCCTCGCCCCGAAGGAAGAGGTGCTGGTCGGCGCCGGTGGCGGAACCGGCCTGCCGCCGAAGGGTCGTCGGGCAAGCAGTTCGGGTTCGAGGGGAACGGGCCCGGGCGCCTACGACGACGCTCCCACCGGCGATCACGATCTCAGCCGCCCCGTGGCGGGCGCCGATGACGACGACCGCGACGCATCCTTCTCGGGCGTCCTCGACCCCAATCGGGAAACCCTGCGCCCCAAGCTCTTCTGGGTGAATGCCGGACTCACCGTGGCCCTGCTGGCCATCCTCGGTGCCGACATCGTCGCCATCCCGGTGCTGTTCATGATCTTCGCCGGCATCGCCCTGGCCATCAACTTCCCGCACATCAAGCAGCAGCAGGAGGCCATCACCCGGCACAGCTCGAGCATCGTGTCGGTGGTCGCCATGGTCCTCGCCGCCGCCGTCCTCACCGGCGTGTTCAACGGCACCGGGATGGTCGACGCCATCGCGCACTGGCTGGCCGACGGCATCCCCGACTGGATGGGCCCCCACATGGCCATCGTGATCGGCGTGCTCTCGATCCCGCTCACCTTCCTGATGAGCAACGATGCCTTCTACTACGGGGTGCTGCCGGTCCTGTCCGAGACCGCGACCCGCTACGGGATCGACCCCACCGAGATGGCGCGGGCATCGATCACCGGCCAGACCGTGCACATGCAGAGCCCGCTCGTCCCGGCGATCCTGCTGCTGGTCGCACTGGCCGGGGTCACCCTGGCCGACCACCACAAGAAGGTCCTGTGGCGCGCCACGGTCGTCTCGCTGGTGATGCTCGCCGTCGGGGTCCTGGTCGGGGCCATCCCGTTCTGATCCGGCATCGATGACCGCGATCCAGGAGCGCAGGTGTCGGACACCCTTCGTGACGGCCCTCCGCAAGCTCCGGCCCTCCTCAGGGAGCGGGGGTGACGGCCCTCCGCAAGCTCCGGGCCTCCTCAGGGAGCGGGGGTGACGGCCCTCCGCAAGCTCCGGGCCTCCTCAGGGAGCGGGGCCCGGATCGCCGCGTCGGCGTGCCCGCCCCACAGCGAGCATTAGGCTGACACCATGCGTTTGCGGACGCAGGTGCTGCTCCTGCAGCTGGCGGTGATAGCGGTCAGCCTCGCGGTCGGGTTCGGTCTGGTCATCGCCGGAGCCGACGACCGGGTGCGCGACGAGTACGCACAGCGCGCGCTCGCCATCGCGCAGTCGGTCGCCGCCGACGCCGAGGTCCGCAGCGAGGTCGCCGCCCATCCCGGTGACCGGGTGGACGCGGCGGACCTGGTCGACGGCCCGCTGCAGCGGCAGGCGGCGGCAGTACGAGCCCGGACCGGAGCCCTGTTCGTCGTCATCGGCAACGACCGCGGCATCCGTCTGGCACACCCCGAGGTGACGGAGCTCGCCAGGACGGTCTCCACCGACCCGTCGAAGGTGCTGTCCGGATCGAACGAGGTGAACACCGACCGGGGCACCCTCGGCGAGTCGGTCCGCGCGAAGGTCCCGGTCCTGAACGCCGACGGCGCAGTCGTCGGGTTCGTGAGCGTCGGTGTCTCCACCGAACGCCTGGGCTCCGAGACCCGCACCGACATCGTCGCGATCGCGCTCCTCGCGCTTACGGCACTGGGTATCGGCGCGGTGGGTTCGGTGCTGCTGGCCCGTCGTTGGCGCCGACTCACCCTGGGTTTGGAGCCCGACGAACTGGCCGAGCTCGTCCGGGAACAGGGGGCCGTGCTGCACTCGATGGCCGACGGGGTGCTCGCCGTCGACGCCGACGGCATCGTGCGCGTCGTCAACGACCGGGCGCGTGCGCTGCTCGACATCAACGCCCCGGTCGGCACCCCCGCCGGCGACCTCGGCCTGACCCCGCGGGTGGCGACCGTCCTGGCGACGCCGACCGACGAACCCCTCGCCGCCGGTGTCGGCGAACGGGTGGTCCTGGTGAGTTCCCATCGGGTGCGGGCCGACGGTCGCGACCTCGGCATGGTCCTGTCGGTGATCGATCGCACCGACGTCGAAGCACTCAGCCGCGAGGTGGATTCGATCAGGTCGATGAGCACCGCCCTACGCGCACAGCGCCACGAGACCGCCAACCGGATGCACGTACTCGCCGGCCTCCTCCGGCACGGGCACGCCGACGAAGCGCTCGCCTACCTGGACGAGGTCACCGGAACCGGACCGAGAGGGGCGCTCCTCGCCGGACTCGACAACGTGCGCGAACCACACCTCCACGCGTTTCTCGACGCGAAGGCGGCTCAGGCGCGCGAGCGCCGGGTGGTGCTGCGACTCGGGGACCAGACCTGGATTCAGGGCGTGCTCACCGAACCCGTCGTCGTCACCACCGTGGTCGGCAACCTCGTCGACAACGGGATCGATGCCGCGTCCGGACCGGACGGTGCACAGCCCGGTGAGGTCGAGGTCGAGGTCATCGCCGACGGCGACACGGTCCTGGTCACCGTCGGGGATTCTGGACCCGGCATCGCCTTCGAGGACCCCTACGACGTCTTCGCCGAGGGCGCCACGACCAAATCCGGCGCGCACGTACCCGGCGGCCGCGGTATGGGACTGGCCCTGGCCCGGCAGATCGCGCGCCGGGTCGGTGGCGACGTGTGGGTCGCCGATGCGGGGGGATGCGTGGCCGCGGACGATGGCGAACCGGGCGGGGCAGTGTTCGTCGCCCGCCTGCCCGGCGTGCTCGCGCCGACGGACCAGGCCGAAGACGACTCGTACAGCCAGACCGACGAACCGGGAGTGACCCCATGACCGACGACCTCGGCGTCCTGATCGTCGACGACGACTTCCGGGTCGCGGCGCTGCACTCCGCGATCGTCGACGCCGTCCGGGGCTTCACCGTGCGAGCCCGGGCGGGCAGCATCAGTGCGGCACGTCAAGCGATCGCCGAACATCCCGACATCGATCTCGCACTCCTCGACGTCTACCTGCCGGACGGTTCGGGCATCGAACTGGTCGCCGAACTCGACTGCGACTGCTTCATCGTCGGTGCCGAGACCGACGCCTCGGCGGTACGAGGCGCGATGCGTGCCGGTGCGCTCGCCTACCTGATCAAACCCTTCGACGACGCCGACCTCGCGCGTCGGTTGGCCGGCTACGCCCAGTACCGGCGGATGCTGGCGGGCGAGAACGTCGACCAGCACGCCGTCGACGCAGCGCTGTCGGCACTGCGGTTCGGCACCCGCGCCGCGGACCGGGCCGAGGGGGGGTCGCCGACCGAACAGCGGATCCTGGCGTTGTTCGCCGAGGGCGCTCCGCTGTTCGCCGACGATGTGTCGCGGGAGATCGGCATCGCGGCACCGACCGCGCGGCGGCACCTCGCGAATCTCGTGGCGGCCGGACGGTTGACGATGTCGCTGCAGTACGGCGCCACCGGGCGGCCCCGGCAGGAGTATCGACTGCCCGGGGGGTGACAGCGGGATCGGTCGGCACGGGGCGCGGGTACCGGCCCGAGGATTAGAGTGGTGATCCATGACGATGCATGTCGAGACCGGGAATCCGGATCTGATCACAGTGGATGTCCCGACCCATTGGTACAACCTCGCGGCCGAACTCGACTCCCCGATCCCGCCGCACCTGCATCCGGGCACCAAGGAACCGGTCGGGCCGGACGATCTCGCCGCGTTGTTCCCGAGTGGCCTCATCGCGCAAGAGGTGTCCACCGAGCCCTACATCGAGATCCCCGAACCGGTGCGCGAGATCTACCGGATGTGGCGGCCGTCGCCGCTGATCCGCGCGCGTCGTTTCGAGGAGGCGCTCAACACCAGGGCGCGGATCTACGTGAAGTACGAGGGTGTCAGCCCGGTCGGCAGCCACAAGACGAATTCGGCTGTCGCGCAGGCGTACTACAACAGCCTCGACGGCGTCACCAAACTGACGACGGAGACCGGAGCCGGTCAGTGGGGGAGCGCACTGGCGTTCGCGGGTGCGCAGTTCGGCATCGACGTCGAAGTGTGGCAGGTCCGTGCGTCGTACAGCTCGAAGCCCTACCGGGGGTTCCTCATCCGCACCTACGGCGGGACCATCCACCCCAGTCCGTCCGAGCTGACCGAGTCGGGTCGCGCGATGCTCGCCAAGGACCCGAACACCACGGGTAGCCTCGGGATGGCCGTCAGCGAGGCCGTCGAGGTCGCCGCCTCGAACCCCGACACCCGTTATGCGTTGGGCAGCGTGCTCAATCACGTGGTGCTTCACCAGAGTGTCATCGGGCAGGAGGCCGTCGACCAGCTCAACGCGGTGGAGCCGGGTGGCGCCGACGTCGTGTTCGGCTGTGCCGGAGGCGGTTCGAACCTCGCGGGGTTGTCGTTCCCGTTCCTGCGGGAGAAGCTGCACGGCCGCTCGGATCCGCGCGTCATCGCCGCCGAGCCCGCCGCGTGCCCGTCGATCACGCAGGGGGAGTACCGCTACGACCACGGTGACGTCGCCGGACTCACCCCGTTGCTCAAGATGCACACGCTCGGTATGGATTTCGTGCCCGACCCGATCCATGCCGGTGGTCTGCGCTATCACGGCATGGCGCCGGCGCTGAGCCACACGGTGGAGCTCGGTCTGGTGCAGGGTGTCGCCATCTCCCAGCACGACGCGTTCTCCGCGGGCGTGCAGTTCGCCCGGACCCAGGGCATCGTCCCGGCTCCCGAGTCGACGCATGCGATTGCGGCCTGCGCCTCGCACGTCGCCGACAGCGACAAGGACGAGGTCGTCGTGATCGGACTGTCGGGCCACGGGCAACTCGATCTGCCCGCGTATGCCGAGTTCCTCGAGGGCAACTTCTGACTCGACCCGGAACCGTGATCCCGGCGATGCGGACGGTCGGCATCGACCTGTCCGCATCGCCGGCGAAAACTGCTGTCGCGTGTGTCGATTGGGATGCCGACAAGGCCGTGCTCACCGATCTCGTCGTGGGCGCGGACGACACCGCCGTCCGGCGTCTCGTCGAGGGGTCGACCCGCATCGGGATCGATTCGCCCTTCGGCTGGCCTGACGAGTTCGTCGACTTCGTCGTCGCGCATCATCGCAACGAATTGTCGAAGGGGCGAGAACTCGACGACATCGCCCGTCGACGACCACTGGCATTACGTCGCACCGATCTGCGGATCGTCGACGCCGGTGTCGGTCGCCCGCTCAGCGTGTCGGCGGACCAGATCGCGCACGTCGCGTTCCGATGCGCTGGCCTGCTCTCGGACTTGGGAGTCGACGACCGCGTCGACGGGTGGGCGGTCGAGGCGTACCCCGCGGGGGCACTCCAACGATGGGGACTGACCTCGCGCGGATACAAACGTGCCGCCAACGTTTCGGTGCTCGCCGGACTCGTCGTGGCATTCGAAGAAGCTGCGCCATGGTTGGATCTCGGCGATCATGCCGAGACCATGGCCCGTGACGACGACGCGTTCGACGCCGTGATCACCGCACTGATCGCGCGTGCCGCCGAGCTCGGCCGGACCATCTTGCCCGATGCCACCGACCGGCCGGTCGCCGCGCGGGAGGGTTGGATCCACGTACCCACCGCCGAACTGGCGGAACTGATCTGAGTCGTGGTCTCGATCAGTCCAGCGACAACCGCATGAGCACGCGTGGGAACCCGGCGAGGACGGACGAGGTGTCGGCCGCCTTGGTGAAACCGGCCTTCTCGAACAGGCCGCGGGTCCCGACGTAGGCCATCGTCAGATCGACCTTGGCGCCCTGATTGTCGACGGGATAACCCTCGATCGCCGGCGCGCCGTTCGACCGCGCATAGTCGACGGCCCCGGCCAGCAGTGCGTGCGAGATCCCCTGCTTGCGATGACCGGGGCGGACGCGGATGCACCACACCGACCACACCGGCAGGTCGTCCACGTGCGGGATCTTCCGGTTGCGTGCGAAGCTCGTGTCCGCGCGCGGCGAGACGGCCGCCCAGCCGACGACCTCGCCCGCGTCGTCGTAGGCGAGCACACCAATCGGAATGCCGCTGTCGCACAGCTCTTTCACGAACTCCCCGCGCTGCTCGCGGACCAGCTCCTGGTTCTGCTTGCTCGGGATGCGGTAGCTCAGGCACCAGCAGACGTTCGACGTCGGTTTCTTCGGGCCGACCATCGTGGCGATGTCGTCGAAGATCGTCGCGGGCCGGACCTCGATGGGCATGGGCCCCATGGTCGTCGGCTCGGTCCGGGAGGGCAAGGGGGTTGTGGTCAGCTCGCCGGTCCGGCCCCGAAGACGGTCCGGTACCAGATCGCGGTGAGGATCTCGATGGCCGTGTCGTCGTCGGGTACGGGCCCGGCGGCGTCACCGCGGACCGCAAGCCAGGTCCAGCAAGTGGATTCGAGGGTCGCGACCAGTGCGGACGCCAGCGGTTCGAGCGGCAGGCCGATGGAGTACCCCGCGCGCTCGGCACCGTGCAGACCCGACAGCACCTGCTTCACACCGGAGACCCGGTTGGCCAGCCAGCGGTTGTGGAAATCGTCGTCGGTCATCGACATCTGGAACAGGCCGATGATCTCGGGCAGGTACTTCTTGTACGTCGTCCAATACGCGGTCACGGCCGCGCGGACGCTCGCCTCCGGGTCGGTGTGCCGGGTCGCGAGCGACTGCTCCACCACTTCGTCAGAGAATTGATCCAGCAGGGCTTCGAGCAGCCTGTCCTTGCTGTCGTAGTAGTTGTAGAACGAACCCGTCGAGCGGCCGGCAGCGGCGGAGATGTCCGAGATCTTGGTGTTCAGGTAGCCCTTTTCGGCGAACGTCCGGCGCGCTGCGTCGAGAAACGCGGCCTCGGTCTGGCGACCTTTGTTCGTCGGCGGCACCGTGAGCTCCTTCCGCGGACCGATTCCCCATCGAACCATGTGGACGGGTCGAAGACCGCACTCGAATCGACGAGCAGTGTGACCCTTGTCATCTTCTGAACCTGAATCTAGCATCAGAAAAACCCAGAGACAGGAGTTCGGCATGGAATCGTTCGTCCAGCATCGCAAGGGGCGCACGCCTCGGCAGGTGCACCGAGATGTCGCCGATCTGAAAGACGATGAGCTCGGACGATACGGTTTCACCGGTCGCACGGCACACCTGTATCGACGCAACGACCCGACGCAGTTCCGGGCGGTGGGCACCCACACCGGCGTCGATCGGATCGTCACCGACCTCGTGCCCTCCGACCAGAACGACCCCGCGGGTGAGCCGCTGCTGATGTTCCATAACGAGGACTGCCGGATTTCTTTGAGTCGTCGGAAAGAGGCCGCTCCGTTCTGGTTTCGCCCGGTCGACGGCGACGAACTCGTCTTCGTCCACGAGGGCACCGGGTACTTCGAGACCGAGTTCGGTCGATTGCCCTACCGGCCCGGCGATTACGTATATCTCCCCAAAGGGTGCACCTATCGTCAGGTGCCCGACGGTGCGTCGTTGCTGCTCGTCATCGAGGCGGTCGACGAGTTCCGGGTGCCCGAGCCGGGCGTGCTGGGCAGGTTCTTCCCCTTCGACTCCTCGCTCGTCGTCGTTCCCGAGGCGGAGGCGTTCGACGGTGACGGCCGAGACGAGTACGAGGTGCGGTTCCGGCAGCGAGAGGGGCAGACATCGCTGTTCTACCCGTTCCACCCGCTCGACGTAGAGGGCTGGCGTGGAGACAATTTCCCGTTCACGTTCAACATCGAGGACTACGACGTCATCACCTCCGAGACGGTGCATCTGCCGCCCACGGTGCATCTGTTCATGCAGGCGACCGGGGTGTACGTGATGAACTTCCTGCCGCGCCCCGCCGAGGCGCGCAAGGGTGCCGAACGGCTGCCGTGGTACCACCGGAACACCGACTTCGACGAGATCGCGTTCTTCCACGGCGGCAGCATGTTCGGAGTCGGCATGCCGCCGGGCCTGATCTCCCACGCACCCCAGGGGATGCATCACGGCATCCCGGAGCGGGCGCGAGAGCGTTCCCGGCGCAAGTTCGACGAGTTCGACCGCGTGGAATGGCAGGTGATCTCGATCGACACCCGTCGACGGTTGATCGCCGCACCCGCACTTTTCGAATCCGGGGTCGCGGACTCCGCACAGGCCGACGCCGGGTCACGAGTATGAGCGACCGGGGGGACGTGCCCCGTCACGACTACAACCGCATTCCCTATCTCGTTGTCTTCGATGATCTCTCGGCGTACCAGGACACCTACGGCGGGGTCACCGAGAGTGTGGTGCTCGAGAGCTACCTGCTCCGCCCCCGTGGCGTGGCGTCGAAGAACGTCATCGTCTTCATGCACCCGATCGGGGGCGGCGCCTACTTGCCGATGACCAATGCCCTCGCCCGCGCCGGTCACCACGTCATCTACTGCAACAGCCGGTATCGCGGCGTCGACAGTGCGTTGATCATGGAGAAGGTGGTGCAGGATCTCGGTGCGTGCGTGAAGGATGCGCGCGAACGCCTCGGTTACGAGAAGGTCATCCTGGCCGGTTGGAGCGGTGGCGGCGCCCTGTCGCTGTACTACCAGCAGCAGGCACAGCACGCGACGGTCACCGCGACCCCCGCCGGTGAGCCGCCGGACCTGACCGCCCTCGACCTCCCCGCCGCGGACGGCATGATGCTGCTTGCGGCGCACGTCTCGCGGCACGGGACCCTGACCGAGTGGATGGACCCGTCGATCCTCGACGAGTCGGACCCCGACAACCGCGATCCGGAGCTGGACCTCTACAACCCTTCGAACCCGAACCAGCCGCCGTACTCGGCGGAGTTCCTCGACCGTTACCGCGCGGCGCAGATCGACCGCAACCGGCGGATCACCGCCTGGGTGAAAGAGCGACTCGTCGATCTGCGCGGGCGGGGCGAACCGCTGATGGAGCGCGGTTTCATCGTGCACGGAACGATGGCCGATCCGCGCTGGCTCGACCTGACCGTCGACCCCAGCGATCGCAAGCTCGGTTGCTATCTGGGTGATCCGCGGATCGTGAACATGGGCCCGGTCGGGCTCGCCCGGTTCACCACCCTCCGAAGCTGGTTGTCGCAGTGGAGCTTCGACGACGCCAACGGCGACGGTCCCCGGTGTGCGGCCGATCTCGCGGTCCCGACACTGGTCATCGGCAACTCCGCCGACAACGCGTGCACGCCCAGTCATACGCACCGCCTCTTCGACGCGGTCGGTCATCCCGACAAGACCCTGCACACCATCGTCGGTGCGACGCACTACTACTCGGGCCGGGACCAGATCCCACGCCTGAGTCAAGCGGTCGGGACCATCACCGAGTGGCTGGCCGAGCGGGGGTGGGCCAACTGACGGCCTGGGTTCGCTGAAAACCGCCCGGTGGAAAGTGCTCGGGGACGTAGCGTTCGGTGTCCATTTCTGGTGGGCGGTTATCGGCTGGGCTTTCTCCAGGCAGGCGACCGGCTGCGGTGGTACCCGTGAGCGATGATCTCGGCAATGTCCGCATAGGTGTTGGCCCAATCACCGAAAACCTGCGCATAGGTGACTCGCAACGGAAAGTAACCGCGTGAGATCAGCTTTCGGTCTCGAGTGCGATCCTCCTCGTACTTCTCGATCCCGGTGTGGTGTTCGACGCTGTCCAGCTCGAGCGCGAGCCGTTCTCCGACCAGCAGATCGACCCACCCGACACCGGATACGTGGTGCTGGACCGTGACTCGCAAGCCGGCGCTCCGGAGACGTAGGCGGGCTGCTGTCTCGGTTCCGGACGCGGCGAGTTGGTGAGTCTTCTCGATGGCGCGCTTGATGAACATCGGCGCGTCATCGAACTCGGTGCGGAGTCGTGCGGGTGTGATCTTGCCGGTGTTGAGTGCGGAGTCGCACAGGATGACGAAACCCTCGACGTCGAAGCATCGGGCGGCGTACTGCAATGCTGTCGCGACATCGTCGACGGCGCCGTCGGCCGGAGTCGGCCGACCGTACCGTCGGCACCTGTCGTGGGATCGGCGTCGCTCGTGGCGCGTCACACGCGAGTGCACTTGTTCGGGATGTTCAGGTATCCAGAGTCCGTGGCGTCGTAGCGCGGTCGCACAGGAGACAACGCCATGATCGGCGACTGCCCCGACCACTTCTGGATCGGCGGCCTCGGTCCGGTACCACCCGTGGCGTATCGACGAGAGCGTGCCGGAACGGCACGCATCCCGGATCGATGCGGCGGTCTCACCGGCGGCCAAGAGTTGATGGGTGGCGACGACGCCGCCGAACCGCTCGGTGAGCTCGTCGAAGGTCATGCGGGACAGTGTCTATCGTGGCGGCGGGCAGAACCCGGCGTCCGAGACGTCTGTGGATTACTACGTCAGCCGTGTGAAAACCGCCCGTGGAAAACGGACAGCCGGCAGACCGTCGTCGGGTCCGCTCCACCGGGCGGTCTTCAGACGACGGTCATTCCAGCAGCTTCTTCTGCACCTTGCCCATGGCGTTGCGTGGAAGGGACTCGACGAACCGGATCTCGCGCGGCCGCTTGTGATTCGACAGCTCGCCGGCGACGAACTCGATGAGCTCGGTGTCGGCGACCTGGTCGCCGACGACGTAGGCGACGATGCGTTGGCCCAGGTAGTCGTCGGGGACGCCGATCACCGCCACCTCGCGGACCGCCGGGTGGGCGAGCAGGACGGTCTCGATCTCGCCGGCCCCGATGCGGAACCCGCCGGACTTGATGAGGTCGGTGGCTCGTCGGCCGACGATGCGGTGCATCCCGTCTCCGTCGATGACCGCGACGTCACCGGTCGCGAAAAAGCCGTCGGGAAGCCAGGATTCGGCGGTTGCATCCGGCCGATTGAGATATCCGGACGCCATCATCGGGCCGCGGACGTGGAGATCGCCCACGCTCTCGCCGTCGTGGGGTAGCGGCTCGCCGTTTTCCACCAGCCTTGTCTCCACGTGGGCGAGCGGGAGTCCCACCCATCCGGGCCGGCGCTGTCCGTCGACGCGCGTGCTGACGGTGATCAGTGTTTCGGTCATGCCGTAGCGCTCGACGATCTCGTGGCCGGTGAGCTCGTGGATCCGCTCGAAGACCGGCACGGGAAGCGGGGCGCTGCCCGACACCAGGACTCGCGCCGACGACAGCGTCTGTGCCGCAGCCGGGTCGGCGGCGACGCGGTTCCACACCGTCGGGACGCCGAAGAACATGGTCGCGCCGGATCCGGCGGCACCGGCGTAGGTGTCCGCGGTCGGGGTGACGGTGTGGATCAGTCGTCCGCCCCGTCGCAGGGGACCCAGGACCCCCAGGATCAACCCATGGACATGGAACAGCGGAAGGCCATGCGCCAGAGTGTCGTCGGCGGTCCACAGCCAAGCATCGGCGAGTGCGTCGAGACCCTCGGCGATGCTCTGCCTGGTGATCGGAACACCTTTGGGGAGGCCGGTCGTGCCGGAGGTAAAGAGGATCAGTGCGGTCGAATCGGCGTGCGGTTCCGGGTGACGGTGCCACGATTTCGCGTAGCGGCGGACCGGGATGACAGGAATGGTGGGTTCGGCGGGGGCCTGCCCCAGCCACGCCTGTGCCCCCGAGTCCGCGAGGATGTGCTCGAACTCGCGCGGCCCGGAGTCGGGCGGAACGGGGACGACCGGCACCCCGGCGATCAGCGCGCCCACCACCGCCAGCACCGTCTCCACCGTCGGCGTGGCCAGTACCGCGACGGTTCGGGCGCCGGCGATCCGTTCGGCGACTGCCGTCGCGGCCCCGACGAGGTCCTCGCGCGACAGCTTGTCGTCGCCGACACGGATCACGGCGGGATCGTCCGGTGCGGTGGGGGTCAGGGTGGGCAGCAGCACGTGTTCACTGTGCCACGACGGGTCCATCCCGCCCGTCACCTGCGCAGATCGCCGAGGTCACACGGCGTGCGCCCCGCACGCCGACCGCCGTCGGCGGTGGGACACCCCGACCCGCACTCCTGAGCGCATGCCCTCGGCGCCGATGGCATGATCTCGTGCACACGCAGCGACCGATCGGGGGCAACGATGTCTGAGCGCTTTCACCTGAGCACCATGCGCCTACGAGACCCGGCCGAACCGGGCCGGACGGCCAGCACGCTCGAGCTCTTCTTCGATCTGGTCTTCGTGGTCGCGGTCAGCATCGCGGCCGTCCAGCTCCATCACGCACTCACCGAGAACCACATCGTCGACGGGGTGGTGTCGTACGCCTTCATCTTCTTCGCCATCTGGTGGGCGTGGATGAACTTCACCTGGTTCGCGACATCGTTCGGCACCGACGACTGGCTCTACCGGGTGCTCACCTTCGTCCAGATGGCGGGTGTGCTGGTGCTGGCCGCCGGGATCGAGCCCGCCTTCGTCGACCACGAGTTCACCCTGGTCGTGTTCGGCTACGTGGTCATGCGCGTCGCGATGGTCGCCCAGTGGTTGCGCGCTTCCGGCTCTGCCGGAGACCGCCGCCGGACGACCCGGCTCTATGCCGCCGGGATCGCCGTCGTCCAGATCCTTTGGCTGCTATGGCTCCTCGTACCGTCGGGAGCAGCCGCAACCATCGGGTTCGTGGTGCTCGTCGGTGCCGAGCTCGCGGTGCCGGTGATCGCCGAGAAGCAGGGAAACACTCCGTGGCATCCACACCACATCACCGAACGGTACGGACTGTTCACGCTGATCCTGCTCGGCGAGAGCCTGTTGGCGTCGTCGAACGCCATCATCGAGGCGCTGCACAACGAACAGGAGCTCGCCCCGCTGATCTCGATCGCGATCCTCACGTTCATCGCGACCGCGGCGCTGTGGTGGATCTACTTCTGGCCGCCGCACCACCGGGCCATCGGATCGCTCGCCGACTCCCTCCGGTACGGATACGTCCACTACTTCGTCTTCGCCGCTGCCGGTGCCTTCTCGGCCGGTATCGAGGTCGAGATCGACGTCCTGACCCACCACAGCGAGCTGACGGAAACCCAGGCGTCGTTCACGGTCACGATCCCCATCGCGGTCTTCATCCTGGGCATCTGGTGGATTGCTCTGCGCGCCAACGCCGATCGCGTGGTGAACACCCTGGTACCGGTTGGTGCCGTGCTGGTCCTGCTCGACCCGGTCATCCCGGTCCCGTTCGCCCTGACCGCCGTCTTCCTCGTCGCGATCGTCGTCGTCCTGGTCCTTCGACCACCGCTCACCACGGCCGCTGACCCGCAGGTGTGACTACCGCATCGCCGCCATGATGCCGGTGAGCAGCCAACTGCGTAATCGCGCGGTGCTCCAGTTTCGTTCGACGGTGAAGTAGCGATGGGTCGCCGGGCCGGTGAGATAGCTCAGAATGTCGGCGAATTCGTCGACCCGGGTGTCGGGGATCAGGCCCCGGTGGACGAACCAGTGGCAGCCGGTGTGCACGTCGTCGAGCCGGCGGAGCTCAGACCGCTCGAGCTGTTCGCCGATGGCCGGGTCGGTGTCGGCCGCCAGCGTCGCGGCATGCCATAGATCGGCGATCCGACTGTTGGCGGCGACGACGTGGTCGACGTACCGCCCGATGGCGCGATCGGTGTCGGTGTCGTTCATGATCGCGATGAACTCGGGTCGTTCGAGCAGCGAGACGAACTTCTCGTCACCGGTGAAGGCGCGTTCGAGGACGGCCGTCATGAGGGACGCTTTCGACCCCGCCTGATGCACGGTGCCGACGGACACCCCGGCCTGCTGCGCGATCTGCTGCACTGTGGTCCGCGAATATCCCTGCTGGACGAACAGCGCCTGGGCGGCGTCGAGGATGCGTGTCCGCGTCTGCGCCGCGCTGATCGCGCGCTTACGCGGTGTGTAGGGGCGTTTGCTCACGCCGGCCTCCGATCGGGTCGGACTCCAACGACAACGATAGTAGTGGCGTTGCTGGGCTTTGCCCAAAGATCGATCACAGTCCCCGGAACTCATTTAGCTCGCTGAAGTGCAAAGATGGGACCAATCGCGTGAGAGCGCTCATCCGTCGTCCGATTTGGTTAGAGTCGAGCTCTATCCAAATGGAGGAATGATGTCGACCATTCTGGTGTGCGCCACCCCGCTGGCCGGACACGTCGGTCCGCTCACCGCTGTCGGACGGGTGCTCGCGGATCGGGGTCACGAGGTGATCATGCTGACCGGCTCGCGTTTCGCCGACCGGGTTGGCGACGCCGGGCTGACCGTCGAATCGCTGACCGGAGTCGCCGATCTGGACGAACGTGACCCCGACAGCTTCACCCCCGACCGGCATCGGTACCGCGGACTGGCGCTCTCGCGCTATCAGGTCGAGCGGACGTTCATCGCGCCGCTGCCGGAGCAGGCGACGGCGGTGACATCGGTCCTCGGCCGCCGGAGTGTCGACGTGATCGTGTGCGACGGAACCTTCGCCGGGATCATCCCCCTGCTGTCCCGGCCCCCGGGCCGGCGGCCTCCGGTGATCGGTGTCGGCACCATGCCGCTCGCTCAGTCCAGTCCCGACGTCGCCCCCTTCAACAGCGGCTTGCCGCCGATGTCCGGTCCACTGGGTCGGCTCCGTAACCGGTTGGCTCACATGGCAGTACGACGGGTGTTGTTCGCGTCCACGCAGTCCTCGGCGCGTGACCTGGTCCGACGGGCCGGGGGCTCGCTTGATCATTTCGTCCTCGACCTGTCCAGGGCGTTCGACCGTTTCGTCCAGTTGGGGCCGGCCGAATTCGAGTATCCGCGATCAGATGTCGCGCCGAACACGGTGTTCGCGGGGCCGGTGTTCCCTGGCGGTGCTGTTCCCCCGCCGCCGTGGTGGTCGGAGATGGTCGACGACGACCGCCCGATCGTCCACGTCACCCAGGGCACGCTCGACAACGACGACTTCTCCCAACTGATCGAACCCGCCGTCGCCGGGCTGGCCGAGATGGACGTCCAGGTCGTCGTGACAACCGGCGGTGCGGACCCGGATCCCGTGCCGCGGAACGACAACACGCGGGTCGCGCGGTTCCTCGACTACGAGGCACTGTTGCCGCGCACATCGGTGCTGATCACCAACGGCGGCTACGGCGGAGTGCTGCAGGCACTGCGCCACGGCGTGCCCGTCGTCGTCGCACCAGGGGGTGAGGACAAGCCCGAAGTCGCGGCTCGGGTGGCGTACTTCGGGGTCGGCGCAGATCTGGGGACCCGGCGACCCGCTCCTGCGGACCTCGCCGCGACGGTACGCCGCATCCTGGCCGACGACGACGTTGCCGTTCGGTGCCGGCAGATGGCGCATGCGATCGCCGGTTACGACTCGACCCAGACGATCGTGACCGAAGTCGATCGGGCGGTTCGTCGATCGACCCGCTCATCCTGACCCGCCGCGCGGTCGGTGTCATCCGGATACCCGAATGTCGGCGCACCTGCCGACGACAACCGAGGAAGAGAGCCCGACATGAGTGATGCACGAGCAGTCATCGACGCGCACATCGATGCCTTCAACGGCCGCGCACCGGAGAACGAACCATGGTCCGCCGCCGCGGAATTGGTCTCGCCGGGTGGGGTGTTCACGGGACGGGAGGGCGTACTGGGTTTCCTGTCGGTCTTCCAGGGCGCCTTCTCCGACGGTCGCCTCACCGTTGGTTCGTATGTCGTCGACGGCGACAACGCCTCGGTGGAGGGCACGTTCGACGGTGTCCACGACGGAGTGTTGCAGAGTCCGTCGGGTCCGGTCGAACCCACCGGACGGCCTGTCTCGTTCCGATGGAGTGCGACCTACCGGATCGACGGCTCGGAGCTGATGTCCGAGCACCTGTACTTCGATCAGCTCGACTTCCTCGGACAACTGGGCGTGCTACCCGGATGAGTCGTGCTCGGCGCCGGTTGACCAGGGTCTTCGCGGCCGCGCTCGTCGCCGGTCCGATCGTCTCGGGTACGCAGGGAATCGTCTCGGCGGCACCGGTATCCGCGTCGGCGTCGGTGATCAGCAGTGTGGCGGTCGGGCCGCAGCGGCACGATCTGGTGATCCGTTCGGCTGCGATGGGCCGGAACGTGCCGGTGAGCGTGTTGCACCCGGCGCACTCCCGGTCGCGCGGGACGCTGTATCTCCTCGACGGGGGCGGCCGCAAGACGGCGATCAGCGACTGGATTCGGGAAGCCCGCGCGGACAGGTATTTTCGTGACAAGGACGTCAATGCGGTGCTGCCCGGCGGCCAGGGGGCGTTCTACACGAACTGGCAGCACGACGACGCGACGTTCGGGCGTCCGCAGTGGGAGACGTTCCTGACCGTCGAACTGCCGTCGCTGATCGACGGCCGGTTCCACGGCAACGGGCGGAACGCGATCGCGGGCCTGTCCATGGGCGGCCAGGCCGCGTTCACACTCGCGACGCGCCGGCCGGGCTTGTACACGGGCGTCGGTTCCATCAGCGGTTGCCCGTTCACGACCGGCCCGGTGCACGAAGGGCAGATCCGAGCCGCGATCATCCGGGACGGTGGGGATCCCACCAACATGTGGGGTCCGTGGAACGCGCCGGGATGGGCCGACCACGACCCGGGTCGCCGCCTGCCGACCCTCGTCGGGAAGCGCGTCTTCATCGCGTCCGGGACCGGCGCGCCCGGCCCCCTCGATCAACGCACCCGGCTCGACCCGGGCCGGCACCGTGGGGAGAAGATCGCGACGGGAGCGGTACTCGAGAACTCGGTCAACGCGTGCTCGAACGAGTTCGCCCGCCGGATGAGGTCCGAGGGGCTGCAGCCAGTCGTCCGTTTCCGTGCGATCGGAACGCACGCATGGCCCTACTGGGCCGACGATCTGCCCGTGATGTTCGCCGCACTCGCACCCGGTCTCTGACAGCCCACGAGTGACTTCGCGCCATTCCGGGTACACCGCCCGTATGGCTGACAACGACCCCGCCCGCAAACCGTTCAACCCGCAGAACCCCGACCCGTCCAGCACGGCGGGACTCGAGCCCGGCGGCGGAGTGGCGCCCGGTGACACACCGCCGGCGGAATCCGCGGTCGGTGGAGAGGAGCACGAACCGCCGCAACGCAGGCGTGCCGGCGGCGTGATCGTCATCGCCATCGCGGCGATCATCTTTCTCATCGTCGCGCTCGGTCTGATCGGCCGCGCCGTGGGGCTCTTCTAGGGTTCAGCGCCGTCACCCGGCGTCGACGGGCAGCGGACGCGCCGCCAGCGGATCGCCAGCGCGATCTCACCGATGCCGACGACGAAGAGCACGGGTTGTAGGAAGAAGAACACCTGCAGCAGCGCGATCTGGATGATGATCCAGACCATCAGCGACGACCCGGCGAGCAGGCCGCCGATTATGCCCAACCGCGCGGGCACGGACGGGACGGCGGCGACCACGGCAGCCACCAGGTGGGGTAACGCGACTACGGCGATCAGTGCGACACCGGGAGCGGTCCAGGTCTCGAACGGCGTGTGGGTGAGCCACTCCCGCGGCATCGACCACTGATCGGTCATGAGAGCCGAGCCGCCGGCGAGTGCCGACAACGACACGAACAGCTCCATCCCGGCGAGCGTCCACGCCGTGCCGGTCCGTCGGTTCCCGATCCCCCGTTCGTCGAGGGAGTCGGCAGGCGCGGTCATGGTCGGAAGTCTGCACCGTCCGAGAGCCTCTGTCGTGAGGCAAAGGACACCAACTGAGCCGCACGTCGGCCACGGCGGCGGTGTCAGGGGCGCACCCAGCCGTCGGCGATGAGCTCGACCAGCAACTGGGCCTTGTTCCCGATCGGCCGGCCGGCTTCCTCGTAGCGTCGGGCGACACGCCGATAGTGCTCGCGCACCGTGCTCTCGGCGATCTCGTGGACACGCGACGTCTGACGCAGCGTCGCACCCAATGTGTAGGTCTGGAGGATCTCCAGCTCCCGCTGGGTGATGCGTACCCGGTTCGCAAGTGTGGGTGCGGACGGCGGGGTCGGCGGCCCCACCGCAGTCTCGAGCGCCCGCTGCAGCTCGTCCTCGGCGGCCGGGGCCCGCGGTGAGACACGGATGTGATCGAAGCCCGCGACCCCGTTGCCCACGAAGATCACCTTGACGGTGCGCAGCGATGCCACCCGCCGGACGAACCCGAGCATCGCGGCCGACCGCACCAGAATCGCGCTCGGGTTCCGTAGGGCAGCGAGCTGGGCGGGTTCGACGACCGTCGCGTCGTAGCCGGCGCTCTCCACGAGAGCGGCCAGGGCGGCGTCGAAGATGTCGTGCTCGGCAACGACGGCCGTGATCCGCCGCTCCGGACTCGGCGCGGCAGTGGGCCCGGTGCCGGGGGTCGCCGACCGGGGGGCGTCGTTGAGGGGTACGGACACGTGCCGGGATCTCCTGTCGACTTCGATTCGGCCGGGAGCTGTGAGCCGAACAAACGGCGGGACTCTCTCGGATGATCGACATGGCTCGCGATCGGGCATCGAGAACTTATTTCACGAACGCCAACTTCTTCAGCCTTACGAACGTGAGACGATTTGTCAGCGGTATCTCGAACCCGATGTGGTGATTGCAGGGTAAATAACCACCCTCTCGTCCGATCGGATGCGTGATCGCGCACATCGCGGACATATCGGGCATGATCATGCCTGTGCCGACCGACATGCGGGTCCTTGTCGCCTCCCCGCTGGGACACGTGGTCGCGGTGCCGCTGACCAAGGCGCTCGACCAGGCCACGGTCACCGTTGCCACCGGCCGCGACGAGTTCGTCCAGTGCATCGCCGGCAACGTGCGATTCGACGTCGTGGTGGCGGATCTGATCTGGAACCGACCTGACCTGGAATGGACCTTCGACGGACTCGACGTCATCGACACCCTCGACCACCATGACCGGCACGCGCCGGTTGTCCTGGCGACCCAGGGACACGGGCTGGAACAGGACCATCTCGACGAGGCGCGGTTGCGCGACGAGGTCGCGGGGGTCATCGCCAAATCGGACGGTTTCGCGACGCTGGTCGGTGTTGTGCGCTCGGTGGCGCTCGGCCAGGCCCTGCCCAGGGCCGCGTCGGCGCGCCGTCCACCGCTCTACGAGTTGTTCGATGGTCGGCGCGGCCATACCGCGGGCCGTCTCGCGGGGGCGATTGCGTCGGGCAGCGCCTCGGACAACGCCTCATTGGCCCGCGCCGCCAAGGTGTCGCCGAACACCGCGAACAAGGTGACGAGCCACTACCTCGGGCCCATCATCGTCGAGCGCGGTGAGCACGACGCATCGCTGCCGGTGACCCAGGCCGCCGTCTACCGGTGGTGCGGTCTACACGCGCGATACCTGATCAGCTGGTGCCGACGCCACGGGCACTCCGACGTCCTCGGATCGATGCCCACGTGATCAGTTCGGTTGATCAGTTCGCGTGAACCCCGACGGTCCGGTCTCGCGGTGTCGGCGTCGCGGATTCCGGCACGGTGATCCCGCTCCGCTCGCCGAACCACCGCAGGATCTCGACACCGGCGAGGGCCCCGGTGTCGGCGGTGATCGTGAGCCCGGGCGCCGACCAGCCGAGCGATTCCAGCTCACCGTGCCGCGGGCGGATCGCGTGATCGGCGGCGAGCAACAGGTCGGTGTCGAGCCAGCCGTCGCCGGCCGCGCAGAGCGCTGCCGAGTCGTCGAGGGTGCCGTCAGCGACGAGCCGTCGCCGGACTTCGGCGATAGCTGCCGACTTCGTCACCGGCTGCGGGGTCGCATAGATCTTGCGACCCTGCTGGGAAGCCGTCCAGCCCCGTGCGTCGCACCACTGCTGCCATTGTTCGAGGAACTCCGGCGGTTGGACCGCGGGGTCGACGACCAGGTAACAGAAGAGGTCGTCGGCGGTCCGCAGAGCGGTGACCCAGGAGTCGTCGATGCGTGTTCGGAGTTCGTCGCGGACCTCGTCGAGGGTGGCGCCCGCGCGGGTCACCTCGCGGTCGATGTGCGCACGCCATTCCGGATCGTCGGCGCCGTCGACGAGGATCCGGCCACCGTTGCTGACCACGGCGTGGCGAAATGGGCTGCCCGGCAGCTCGATCCGGGCAAACTGAGCCGGGGTGCGAGTGGTCGTCGGTACGACGACGACCTCACGTGCCAGACGGGTCATCAGTTCGACGGCGGTCGTGGTCATGTACGACAGCGGCGCGTCGCGGTAGATCTCGACGCACACGGTCTCCAGGGTCGCGAACTGCTCGTCGCCCATGGCGGCGCGTGAGTAGATCATGGTCCGGTCGAGATCGGTGGCGACCAGCGCGTTCACGAGTCCTCCTTGATGAGCCCGACACACGAGTACGCGAGATCGGGCGAGACCTCCACGGGCACATCTCGTTCGGCGGCGAGCAACCGGATGTGGCGATGTTCGGGCAGATCGTCGGCGCGCACCAGGATGCGCCACGGTACGCGACGCAGCAGCACCCGCGTCGTCTCGCCGACGCCGGGCTTGACCAGGTTGATCGACGACAGGCCGTACTCGGTCTGGATCTGCTCCACGGAGCGCCAGCCGGACCAGTCGGGCCGGCGTGACTCCGGCGTCATCGCCGACACCGTCGCCCGAACTCGGTCGGCGACTGCATCGAACTCGGCGCTGACGGTGTCCAGGAACAGTCCCGAGACATCGAAGTCGGCGAGATGGCGGTAGAACTTCGCTCCGTGGAACTCGCCCGGACCGATGTGGTCGGCATTCAGGACGGTGCGCGAGACCAGGCCGGAGACAGTGGAATTCAGGCAGGCGGAGGCGATGAGGAAGTCGTCCCTGGTGCCGAACAGGGTCGTGCAGGAGCCGGAGTCGGCCAGCACCGCGAGTTCGTCGTGCAATTGCGGCCGCCCGGTGCGCGCGTACTCGTCGACAGCGGCGGTGAGTTCGCGCTGGATGGCGCCCTTGCCGGTCCAGCCGTCGACGAAGACGACCGACTCCGCCGGGTGCCGCGCCATGATGTGATCGAGTGCGACGGTGTCGATCCCGCGTGCGCGCACGATCGAGATCGTGTAGTGCTGGGGTTCGATGCCGTGGACGGCCGCCATCCACCGTCGGATCAGGATGCCGACCGGGGTGCCGGCCCGCGCCAGCGACACCAGCGTCGGCGTGGAATGCCGCTCGGCCAGAATGAGTTCGGACACCACTCCGACGGCTTCCGCGAGCCGCTGGGCGGAAGACCGTAGCGTCGCATGGAAGAGTTCCTGGTACTCGCGGCCGGGTTGGTACTCGATCGGCAGCGACTCCGCATAGTGGGCCTGACCGGACTGGATTCGACGTTCCCGTTCGCGCAGTTCACCTTCCAGCGCCACGTCGGACAGGTCTTTGAGCAGCCAGGTGACTTCGTCGGCCGCGTACGAACCGAACTCCGGTCCGCACAGCGGTGGTGTGGTGGTGGCGATGTCCATCAGCGCACCGCCTCTCGGGTTCGTGCCAGGGCAGGCTGGTCGGTGGCGGGCAAGACGGCCAGCACCACCGGGTGCCCGGCGGCGGTGAGGACGTCGACGAGTCCACCGGGCGCGCGTAACTCATCGGTGTCCGCCGGCGAGTCGACGATCAGGACGACCTGCGGGTCCGGATGGTAGACGGAGGACACGTTGTAGACATAGCGCGGCGTCTCCGGATCGGGTTCCGGTGCGGTGAACCGGAATCCGCGCCGGAGCGGATACCCCGGGACGTCGTGCACCTGGGCCGGCGACCTCGTGGTGGTCTGGTATCCGGTGGCGAAGCCACGACGCTCCAGCGACTCGGCGATGCACAAGGGTGCGTACATCAGTTCCTCGTGCCCGATCACGACAACCGGGCGCCGCGGATCGAGTTGTGCCGCCACGGTGTCGGCGGCCGCGGTCGCCGCTCGCCGGAAGCCCGTCGAGTCGGTGCGGAGAATTCCGTGCCTCCCGCCGTCGGGAACTGCCGCCGGCCAGTCGAGGGCCACCGCGACCAGGCCGCCGCGCCGGGCTGCCACCGGGTTGAGCTCGTCGGACCCGAGCTGCCACACCGCATCGAGGAGGTCCGGGGGAAGGGTGATCGAGCCGTGCGCGAGCGCCACATAGGCGACCTCGACGCCGAGTTTCGCTGCGAGATCATCGCATTCGGACTTCTGCGCGGGCGTACGCATGTCGACCAGGGACGCCACGACGAACCGCTTACGGGGACGGTCCGCGACGATGGCCTCGATGGCGCCGAGCGCGGTCTTGCCGGTGGAGATCTCGTCGTCGACCAGGATCAGCACCTCGTCCGGCGTCACGGGGTCGAGAAATGCGGGATCACTGGGCTGCAGCAGATGCGTCGTCGCGTGCGAGTGCCCCTCCTCGAAGGTTCCTGACACCGTCACGCCGGCTCGTCTGCGCCGCGTCGAGTGCAGATACCGGGACGCGGAGATGCGTTCGGCGACACAGTGTCCGAGTCCGGTCGCGGTTTCGGCGAAGCCGAAGACGGCGGCGTCGCGTGCCGCATTCGCACCGATCTCGGCGATGATCGCGGCGCCGAGATCGTCGGCGGCGCCACGGACGATGGCGGGCGAGGTCGGGATGTGCTTGCCCAGCACGGTCGAGACCAGCAGATGAGCACGGCGTCGGTTGTGGCGCAAGCCGAGTGAGACGAGGTCGCGGACCGCGTGACCCGGAGTGTCGCCGACGTCGGCGATCTCGACGCCGAAACATTCGGTCACCCAGTCGATGCCGACGGTGTCCGGATCGTTCACGAGTTGGCCGGCCCGGGCGAGGCGAGCGCGGTGAGCAGGTCGACGAACGAAACCCCCTGGCGGGTCACGCCGAAGGCGGCAGCGCGATCGATGACCCGCAAGGCCCAGTTGCGGTGGGGCTTCAGCTCGTTCATCTTGTTGCGGTACGACGACGCCCGTACCCCGCCGGACTCGCCGGCCAGGATGTCGAGTGCATCGTGATACTCCTCGTGGGTGACCGCCGACAACGCGTGCACCGCGGCGACATGCGCGGGGTGGATGACGGTCTTGCCGTGCAGGCCGTTGGCGCGGTCGAGGGTGATCTCGCGAAGCAGACCGTCCATGTCGCGGCTGACGAGCTGCTGCCGGAAGTAGACGGCGTCGTTCTCGCGGAACGGCGTGTGACGCAACATGGGCTGGAACATGCGCTCGTGGTCGGCGAAGTACTCCCACACCGGCCCCGTCACGACGAAACCGCTCTCGTCGCTGCGGCCGAGATGGTTGACGATGCCGGCGATCACATCGGCCGCGACCCGGACGTCGTAGATGGTCAGGTCACGATCCCGGCGGATGCCGAAATGACTACAGATGTCGGTGGCCCCGATGCGCACGGCGAGCACGTGGTCGCGGTGCGCGCTCAGGAGCGACGCGAGGGCGGTCAACTCGTCGTCGCGGGTCTCGCGGTGCACCACCGCGGCCGACTCGAGAACCGGCATGACCCAGAGGTGCTTGTCGAGGATCTGTCCGGCAGCGGCAACGGCGTCGAGCGCCTCGGGTGCACTCTCCGACGAGAACTTCGGGATGACGAACCCGGTCAGCACCGACGGGGTGTCGAGCGCGGTGGCGATCGGCACTATCCGGTCGGCCGACCGCGGACGGACAAACAGCAACATCGGCCGGCACGGGTTCGCGGCGATAGCGCGCAACGCGGCCACGGCGTGCTCGATCGCCTCGGCCTCCTCGTCGTCGGCGACCGCGTCCTCGAGGTCGATGACCATCGAGATCACACCCTCGGCGCGGCGTCGGCGGATGACCTCGGCGAGATCGGGCCGGGTTGCCGGGACGTACAGGGTGGCGCCCAGCGCGACGGCGAGCCGCTGCGCCGGCCAGGTCGGCTCGATCGGCTCGGGCTGCCGGTGGAACAGGGAGTTCGAGACCGACGGCTCCAGGTGGTCGAAGTGCCGGATCGTCCCGGGCTCGAGACCGGTGTCGTCGTGTCGTGCAGTGGTGGTCATCCTGCGGCCACCTGTCCTCTCATCCGCGAAACGATCTCGGTGATCCGGTCGTCCACCGCACGCAGCTGCGTCAGGTAGCTCCAGTAGTCGGGGTGGATGCGATCCAGAACCCCTTTGGCGCGCTCGATCCGGTCGGCCTGAGCATCGAGGACCGAGCCCCATTCGTCAACCAGACGGTGATTGACCGCAAAGAGCTGGGCGTCGCGCAGGCGGAAGCGCACGCGCTGCTCCGCGCCCCGCGGGTCGGCGCGCACCTCCCGCAGGAGTCGCAACCGGTCGAGCACGGCGTCGACGGCCTTCTCCGCGACGGCCAGGTCGTCGCGGGCGGCGTCGGCGCGGCCGATGGCCTGGTCGGGGGCAGCATCGACCATCGCGCGGGCGGCCGCGAGCTCGGCGTCGGCGTGTTCGAGCCGTTCGTCGACGACCGAGCCGTTGCGCTGTAGATCGAGGGAGCAATCGGCACTGAACTCCCGGCGCAGCGCCGAGAGCGTGTCGGGGAGTTGCGCGCTCCGGGTGGACACCGCGCTCCGGCGCGTTTCCACCGAACGGATGACCTGCTGTGCGCGGTCGGCGAAGGCGGGGGCCTCGGCGAGAAGTTGTTCGAGGCGGCGCGCCGAACTGAGTACGGCTGCCGCGGCGGACTGCCGGTCACGCAGCCCCGCGTCCTGGTCGAAAGCCGTGAGCGCACGCGCGAGGTCGTCGGTGGCATCCGACACCGATTGCAGTCGTGCCACCGCCGGTGCGGCGTTCTCCAGGGCGGTCATCACCCGGTTGGCGGCTACCCGGGCCTCGTGGTCCTGGGCGTCGGCGGCCCGTACCGTGGCCCGCGCCCGCTCGAGGGTCTCGGCGTTGGTCTGGGCGAAGTCGCGCATGGAGGCGGTGATCGACCGCAGCGCCTGTGTCGACCGGTCGAGATCCCGGGGGTCGACGCGTGTGCCGGCCGGCGGGGACACCAGCCGGAGGTAGTCCGACGTCGCCTGGGCGTGGTGCTCTCGGATGTCCGACCACGAGGCGCGCAGGCGCGACCGCGGGTCGAGGGCGGCGGTCACCGCGACGGCCGGATCGATCTCGGCCAGGACGGATTCGGACTCCAGGAACGCCGCCGTCATTTGTTCCGATGATGCAGGTGGCGCGGAATTCGTGCGTGAATCGTTCCCGAACCAACGACGTACGAAGTTTCCGGGCACCACTCGATGCTATCGGCTATTTTCATCTCGGTATGAGGCCGGATTCCCCGGCTCACGGCGAGCTGGGATGCCGAGATGCCGGCAGGTGCCGCGGTGCGGGGATGGCGTCGGGAGACGAACGAGGGATGGTCGATCGGCGGCCTCCCCACGGCGCGAGAGAGGCACGTCGAATGCAGTTGGTACAACGGTCCAAACGCGTGGTGGAAGCCAGGCTGAACAACTCCGCGGTCCGCGCGATCAGCGGGTCGATGGTCGCCTACGAGGGACAGGTCACCTTCAAATCGGCGGGCTTCGGCGGCGGCGACGGCGTGCTCGCGGGCCTGAAGCAGCGGGCCACCGGGGAGGCGCTGTCGCTCATGGAGGCCTCGGGCAACGGCATCGTGTACTTCGCGCACAACGCCGCCGAGACGACCGTCATCGAGCTCAACAACGAGACCCTGCAAGTGGAGTCCGAGCAGCTGATGGTGCTCAACGGCAACCTGCAGACCAATGTCACCTTCGCCGGTCTGCGCGGAGCGTCGTCGGGTCAGGGTCTGTTCACCACGACGGTGAGCGGCCACGGACAGATCGCACTGTTGTCCAACGGCGGCCCGCTCATCCACCTCGAGGTGTCACCGCAGTATCCGCTCGTGGTCGACCCGGACGCGTTCGTCTGCGCCCGCGGCCAGTTGAGTCAGTCCTTCGTCACCGATGTCTCCTGGCGGTCGGCGCTGGGACAGGGTGGCGGAGAGGCGTTCTCGTTGCGCTGGGATGGCAGCGGCGTCGTGTCGATCCAGCCGGCCGAGCGGTGAGGGTGAGGTAGCGAGAATGTTCACCAAGGTCAACAGCAAGGTCGTCTCCGTCGACATCGGCCGTACCGGGCCGGTCGTCGCACGACGCGGGGCGATGCTCTTCTACAAGGGCAACGTGCACTTCCAGCCCCACCAGATCGCGGGAGCCGGCGGTATGGGCGGCGGGATGCCGGGACTGGGCGGCATGGGCGGCATGGCCGGCCGGATGCTCGCCGGCGAGCACGAGTCGACGATGATCGCACAGGGGCACGGCGAGGTGCACTACGGCTTCCTCGGCATCGAGGTGCACGTCGTGGATCTCGCGGCGGTCGGCGGCACGATCCGGGTCGAGGCGTCGCGGCTGCTCGCCTACGCGGCCAATCTGCAGGCCTCCGTCGTCTCGGTCGCCTCACAGGGCGGCGGTGGCGGCGGCGGTGGCGGCCTGTTCGGTGCATTGCGGTCCGCTGCTGCCGGAGCCGTCACCGGTCAGGGCATGTTCACGACGCAGCTGTCGGGTCCGGGTTCGGCGGTGCTGCTCGGGCACGGCGGGGTCTTCGAGCTCGAGGTGTCCCCGGCCAAGCCGCCGGTGACCGTCGACCCGCAGGCATTCGTCGGGTCGGCCGGTCAGGTCAACACCAGCCTGCGGTCGGCGATGAGCTGGCGCAACGTAGGCCGAACCGGCGGTGAGGCAATGCAATTGGAGTGCTCCGGACAGGGCATCGTGTACGTGCAGGCATCGGAGGAGAAACTATGAGCCAACTCAACACCGTGTGGAGTCCGATGAACTTGCCGTCGGACGACAACGTGCCGGACAACAACTACTCCTTCTGCATCGACCTCAACCAGCCGTGGTTCATGTCCAAGGGCGCGATGATCGCCTACTACGGGCAGATGCAGTTCACCGCGCTGACCCAGGGTCTGCAGGGGAACATGCTGCAGATGGTGGCGCAGCAGTTCTCCGCCCCGCTGTACCTCGGTGACTACGTCGTCGCCGAGGGCCACGGCAAGCTGATCATCGGCGACCGCGGATACGACATCAACGCCTACGACCTCGAAGACGGCAACCTCACCATCCGGGCAGCCAATCTTCTTGCCTTCCAGCCGAACCTGTCGCTCAACCAGTCGATCGTGCCGGGGTTCCTGACGCTCATCGGCACCGGTAAGTTCCTCGCGTCGTCGAACGGCCCGGTGATGTTCGTCGAACCGCCGGTGCGCGTCGATCCCGAAGCGCTTGTCGGATGGTCGGATTGCCCGTCGCCCAGTCACCACTACGACGAGGCGTGGGTCAACGGTTTCATCGCGGCCGCGGGCCGGCGGATGGGGTTGAACTCGGGCGAGGAGCGCCAGTTCGACTTCACCGGCGCCGGAACGGTTCTCGTGCAATCGAGCGAGAAGGTGCGCGACGACTCGTCGGTCCTGCGCACCATCCAGGGCCATCTCCCGGGCATGTCGGTGCCGAGCCTGCACCAGATCAACCAGCAGATCACCCAGCAACTCGGGCAGCAGCAGGGCTGAGTCCGGGTCGTCGAACCAACTGCGCCGCAGGACCTTCGGGGTCCTGCGGCGCAGCTGTTTCTCCGCTCCCTAATCCGAAGGGCGACATAGCCACTGCTCCTTGAGGTGCGAGGAGCGAAAGCCGCCGGGCCGAGCAAGCGACGAAGGAGCGCGTCGAGGTCGACGAGCCTCGAAGGGCCTGGCGACTCAAGTCACCAAACCCTTCGAGGCTCGCTTCGCTCGCACCTCAGGGGACAGGGGGAGGCGTTTCGCTCGTACCTAAAGGAGGGAGGCGTTTCGCTCGCACGTCCCAGGAGCGCGCTTCGCTCGCACCTCAGCTCAGCGAGCGAATGGTCAGATGTTGACCTTCTCCTCTTCCCCCTTCGCCGCGAGGCGGTTGCGTCGGACGATGCTGGAGATCAGTGCGGCGATGATCAGCGCGACGCCGATCAGGCCAGTGATGATCTCGGGGACGTGGGTGCCGATGGAGTACAGCAGGATGAACGCCAGCGCGCCGATCGCCCAGTGCGCTCCGTGCTCGAGGTACACATACTCCGACAGCGTGCCCTTGCGCACCAAGTAGACGGTGAGCGAACGGACGAACATCGCACCGATGAGGCCGAGGCCGAGGGCGATGATGATCGGATCCGCCGTGATGGCGAACGCGCCGATGACGCCGTCGAAGGAAAACGACGCATCGAGCACCTCGAGGTAGAGGAACAGGAAGAAGCCGGCCTTGCCTGTCGCCTTGGCCAGGTCCGACGGTCCCGACTTTCCGTTGGTCTTCTCGATTGCCGCTTTCTCCGCGGCGTCGGTGCCGGGCTCGGCCGCTTCGTCATCTTCCGCGGTCTCGACGTTGAAGTACTCGCCGAGGCCGTTGACCAGGATGTAGGTGATCATGCCGAGTGAGCCGGCGATCATGACCGTCGACCGCTCGTCGGGCGCGGCGATGTAGGTCGCAGTGAGGACGAGAAGCGTCATGGCGATGACGACCTCGAGCATCTCCAGCTTGCCGATCTTCTCGAGCGGCCGCTCGATCCAGGTCAGCCACGTGAGCTCCTTCTGCTCGAAGACGAAGCCGAGGAACAGCATCAGCAGGAACATGCCGCCGAAGGCCGCGATCTGCGGGTGGGCGTCGGTGATGATCGTCTCGTAGCTGGGATCGCCGTTGGGGAAGTAGGCCGCATCGTTGGGCGGCGGGTTCAGTGCGAGGTCGAGCGCCTCAACCGGGTTGAGACCCGACGCGAGCCACACGATGACCAGCGGGAACACCAGTCGCATACCGAAGACGGCAATCAGGATGCCGATGGTGAGGAAGATCTTCTGCCAGAACTCGCTCATCCGGCGGAGGATCGTGGCATTGATGACCGCGTTGTCGAAGGAGAGCGAGATCTCGAAGACGCCGAGGATGGCGGTCAGGATCAGCGCTTCGACGCCGCCATAGAGGAAAGCGATGATCAGCGACACGATCGTCACGACGACCGAGAGGCCGAAAATTCTTACTACCACTGGCTTGTGGCCTTTCTAGGGTGCGTGGAAACCAGCCGACCGCATTGTCGGAGAGGAGTGGTGACGCGCGGATGCCGCACCCGTTCGACAACGGGTGCGGCATCCACAAGCACGTTCAGGCGGACAGCCGGAGTCTACGAGAGACTCAGACGTTCACACCGAAGTCGCGGGCGATACCCGCGAGACCCGAGGCGTAGCCCTGGCCGACCGCGCGGAACTTCCACTCCGACCCATGACGGTACAGCTCACCGAAAACCATCGCGGTCTCGGTGGAGGCATCCTCGCTGAGGTCGTAGCGGGCGATCTCGGCGCCGCCGGCCTGGTTGACGACGCGGATGAACGCGTTGCGCACCTGGCCGAACGACTGCGACCGTGCGTCCGCGTCGTAGATCGAGACGGGGAAGACGATGGAGTCGACGTTCGGCGGAACGCCCGCGAGGTCGACCTTGATGACCTCGTCGTCGCCCTCGCCCTCACCGGTCAGGTTGTCGCCGGTGTGCTCGATCGAGCCGTCGGGCGAACGCAGGTTGTTGAAGAAGATGAAGTGCTGGTCGGAGAGGACTTTCTTGTCCGCGCCGAGCGCGATGGCGCTGGCGTCGAGGTCGAAGTCGGTACCGGTCGTGCTTCGGATGTCCCAGCCGAGGCCGACGGAGACCGCAGTCAGGCCCGGAGCCTCCTTGCTCAGCGAAACGTTTCCGCCCTTGCTCAGGCTCACGCCCATGGTTTGCGCCTTTCTGTTGGTACGGGGTCTCGTGATGTCCGATGTGCCCGGTACGGGCCACTCGGAGCAATCGACAACACTCTATGTGAACGGTTTGACCCGGTCACTGGTTCGGATGGATGACCTGCGGGTTCGCCCTCGGCGATCCGGACACTGCCGGTGCGGGGCGGTGATGGTCAACCCATCCGGGAGATCAACTCGACCAGTCGCCCGACGGCATCACCGGCAGTGGTCGCCCGCTGGTGACGTGCGGCGCTGTCGGATCCGTTGCCGGTCTGTACCCATTCCGGTGTTCCTCCGACGCTCTGCGCGACGCGCAATGCGTATCGGGCGTGGGGGGACGCGACGCGGACCTCCTCGGGCTTGTCCCGATCGACGCGCAGCGTGACGACCTTGCCCTCCGGGGTCAACACGACCTCGTCGATGGTGTCGGAGGCGGCACGCAGAACCACGCGATTGAGACCGATGGGCCACCCCGGGAGTTCGATCGGTACTCGCGCGGTCTCGGGCACAGTCTCGGTTCGGCCCAGGAAACCCTTGCGCTCGACCTGTCGGGTCACCTCCTTGTGCCCGACCACCGGAAGCGGCCGACGCTGGGCGCGCAATCGCGCGGCTGCGTCGGCGGCTGCGCCGGTGAGGTCGCTCAGTCGCGGCTCGGATGTGGAGGTCATGTCAGTTCGCTCCCCGTGCTTCGTCGATGATGTACTTCGCGATATGCCATTCGGCGCGCTCCTGACCGCACACCCAGTCGTTGTAGGCGTAGACGCCGAGCTCGCCGAAGTACGTGGGCCACGCGAAAGCCCAATCGGGAAGCCAACCGCTGCGGGACGTGATGGCATCCGTGATGTCAGTTGCGACGATCTCGAGTTCGCAGTTGTTGCGCCGTCCGAAGTCTTTGATATGGCCGTTGAACACGTTGGCGAGCTTGATGAACACGTCCTGACCGGAGACGTCGACATCGGCGACCATCGCCCCGATCCGGCGGATCGACTCGAGATGATCGAATCGCTGCGGAATGGCATCGACATGTTGGAGTTCGATGTCGCCGGTGGTCCAGTCACGATCTCCGGGGGTGTCCACGGTGTCGATGGTCTCGACGAAGTCGAGCACGTGCGTCCAGCCGATCTCGGACAGGTCGGCCATACCGCCTCGTGCCGCCCATTCCTGGATCTTCAGCTTCATGATGTTGACCCGAAGCACTTCGAGCGTGAGTGCGGAGGGATCCCACCAGTGAAGGCGCAGGATCGCAGCAGCTACCTGTTTCCACTCCGAGTCGACTACTCGACCCTCATACTCCAACCCCGCGTTCACGCTCGCGCGCAGACCGTCTGAGTAGGACTGCATCTGTGCCACAAACCCGTTGTCGAGGTATTCAGGCGCAGACTCCGGGAGGTGAAAACCGACGGGGCGGCGAGCTGTGACGGGGGCAGCCGCTGCATTCCGGGATTGGCTGTGCACACCCGCCAGTGCCCAGAGGTCGGCACCGCAAGACACACACTGGGCCAGCACGCTGCGATCCGCCGTTGCGCCACACGTGCAGGTGACCTGATCGTTGGCGTGTACGCGAGGAGTGGGCGTTGGCACGGGAGCCGCGTCCTGTCGGTCCGGAGCAGGTCGTGACACACGATCGCGCCGTCGATAGTTGATCGGCTGGCTCGACGATGCCTCGGTTACGGGATCGGCCGGACTGTCCGCAACTGGATCCGCAGTGGCCGGCCTGGCGCGAGATCCCCGGCCCGGATGTTCATAGTTGATCCGGCCCGGATGGGTGTAATCGATGGGCATCAGTCGCCGACCTCGTTCTGTGAGTGGGTTTGTGGCGTGTCGAGACCCTGCGAGTACTCGAAGGCCGGATGGGGGCGCCGGATGCTCGGAGTCACCGCAACCAGACCGTCCAGGTCTCACCTGAGCGTTTGACCCTGGTGACCGTCAGCTCCGGCGGGATCGTCGCCAGCTCGAACATCGCCCGTGCCAACGGATTCACGAGCATGGCCTCGAGGACGTTGGCGACACCACGGCCCCCGAAGTCGAGATTCAATGTCGCGCCCTGGCGCAGAGTCTGCAATGCATCCTCGGCGACTGTCAGCCGCGCGCCGGTGGTTTCGCGAACGCGGTTACCGATGTTCGTCACGAACAGGTCGACCAGGTCGTCGCCGACCGTCTCCGACACAAAGTCGAATACGACGATGTTCTCACCGATTCGGTTCAGCAGCTCCGGGCGACCCAGCTCTCGGGTGAAGTGCTCGGCTACGGCCTCGCGGATGGTCGACTCCACCTCGCGGTAACCGGCACCTCGGGCGATCCGCGGCGTTCGGTGTCCGTCGGCCCCGGTGGTGTAGACACCGAGATTGGATGTGAAGACGATCAGTGCTTCGGAGAAATACACCGTGGAACCGTTTCCGTCGGTGAGGCGGCCGTCTTCGAGAATCTGTAGAAACTTGTCGAAGATTCGCGGGTGGGCCTTCTCCACCTCGTCGAAGAGGATGAGTCGGAACGGTTGCTGTCGGACCGCGTTCGTCAGCTCGCCACCCGCGTTGTGGCCCACGTAGCCCGGTGGGGCCCCGATCAGCCTGGCTTCGGCACCCTCGGCCGAGAACTCGCTCATGTCAAACCGAAGGAATGCATCTTTCCGGCCGAAAACTAACTCGGCCAATGACTTCGCCAGTTCAGTCTTGCCGACGCCCGTCGGTCCGGCGAAGAACAGGACACCCTGGGGGCGCCCGCCGGAACTGGCTGTCTGCGCGCCGGTGAGGCCCATCGTCGACCGGATGAGGATGTCGACCGTCTTGCGGATCGCAGCGGGCTGGCCGAGCACGCTCTTGTTCAGACGGGTTGCGGCGTCGCGGATCTTCGCCTTGAGTGCCGGGTCATGCCACGGGTTGTCGGGGATGCCCACGCGGAAGGTGCGCACCGCGTCGTCGATATTCGGGGCCGGGATTCCGCGGTCGATCGCGAGACGGTTGATCTCGGTGATCGAGCGGAGTGTCATGCCACCGGTGAGCCCGGCGTAGTGGTCGATGAGCTTGGCAGTTTCGGGGTCGGGATCCTGATCGAGGGGCATGGGTGTCGCGCCCGGAAGCGAATTGACCAACGGCTTGATCAGATGTCGTCGGTCTCCCAGGGACGGTAACGGAATCGAGATCACCCGAACCAGGTCACTACCGACGATCCAGTGGGGGAGGTCGGACTCCCGATCGATCATCCAGAAGATGGTGTTGTAGAGAGGCGATCGGTGGGGGCCCTCCACACGCCGACGGGGCGCTGTCAGGAGAACGCGCTCGGCGGTCACCAGGAGCTCGTGGAGCTCGCCACCGAAAGACTCCGAGTCGGCCCGCAGGCGGGAAGCGCCCTCGATGATGAGGCAACACGGAGACTCCGACATCGCAACCATTCGGACTATCCGGCGCAGTTGACCTGTCAACGACGCTTCCGGCCCTGCACTCGACTCGGCTGCGCGTATCAACTCAGAGCCGACCTGCTGGTGCTCCGCCAGAATCCCCAGCCCCTCAGCCGGGTTGAACGAGAGAAGTGTCAGATGTCCGGCCTCGTGCAGCGTGCGTACGAGTGCTGACGTCGGGTCAACCGTGACGAAGCGAGGCCCGGTAGGCCGCGGATTCGGAACGAGCACGAGGTCTCGTAGGTTGCCGGTCAACACCACTTGCGGATTGGCCGGTAGTGCGACGTCGACCTCGCGAAGCCAAGTGGGCAGTGGTGAATCCGCGTACGTCAAGATCGAAGACCTCCGTGCTCAGTCCAGAGAGGTGAGACCGGAGAAGTTTGCCACAGGTCGGGGTCGATGGCTGTCCTATGAACATGTGAACGTGTGCGCCGCCAAGAGTAGCCCCTGTGTGGGACACACGTCCCAGACGGATGTCCGGCAACGTCGGCCTCGGGAATCCGGCGTCCGGACAGGCCGACAACCGCGCTCGTGCCGGATGTCTGCGTCGCAGATGCCGCACTGATGCAATGGAATTCGTACAAAATGATGACAGAGCGCGCTGACCCCGGCTGTTAGCTTCGATGTTCTGAGAATATCTCGGACTCGTCTCTAACCCATGAGTACGCGGAAGCGTCATGTGTGATGACCAGGCGAGTACATCTCCTAGGAGCGTGTCTGCTGATGGTTGAAGTCGACTACTACGAACTGCTCGGCGTCACCCGCACTGCGAGTGAGGCCGAGATCGAGCAGGCCTCGAAACGGGCGACCCGGCAGTGGACCAAACGCGCATCCTCGCCGAACATCGACGTGCGGCACGAGGCCGAGACGAAGATGAAGCGGCTACGTGAGTCCCGCGAAGTTCTTCTCGGCGGCGCGGACAAGCGCGCGGCGTACGATCGCGCGCTGGCGCAGGGTGTGGCGCCGGCGTCCGCACCGTCACGCCAGCCTGTAGGAGCGGGCGGCCAGGTCGACTGGGTTGCAACGGCCCGAGAGGCTCTGGCGAACAACGACTATCATTCCGCTGCTTACGCGGCGAAAGAGGCGACCACTGTGCTAGCCGGAAACGCCGAGTCCTGGAGCCTTCGGTCTCGTGCGAACCTCGGACTGGGCAGAGTGCAGGACGCCCTATTCGAGGCGCGGCACGCCACTGAGATCGAGATGAACAACGCCGAGTATCACTTCAATCTCGGCAACGTCCATGAGCAGCTCCGGGATTGGGTGGCAGCGCTGAAGGAGTATCAAGTGGCCACTCAACTCGATTCGCAGAACTTCGTCTATCCCCTCGCACAAGGCTCGGTGCTTCAGCAGAACGGGCTCCTCGACGAGGCCATCGACATGTACCGCCGAGTCTTCGCCCAGCACCGGACTGTCGATCCGGTGCGCTACTACCTCGGAATCGCCTTGCTGGAGAAAGCTGAGACAGTTCCGAAGCTGAAGGGAAACGGCCGTTACGCGGTGACCGCGGAGGAGGAGATCGCTCCGATGGTCGCACTCGCGTCCGAGGCGCAGCAGCTCTCTCGGGACCCGGAAATTCAGCAGGAGGCGGCGCGGATTCTCGAATACCTGCACAAGCAGAACGAGATGACGTGGTGCCTACCGACAACAGTGTCCGACGCTCCGTTCATGTGGCTGGGTGGTGTCGTGGGAGCGTTCCTGCTCGGGGTGGTGCTGATGGGCGTCTCCTCCGGCATCGGGGTACTGCTCATTCTCGCGTCACTGGCGGCTGTCGGACTGATCGTGTGGCAGTCCTACGTTCCGGGCTGGAAGAAGTCCAAGCGTAAGAACTCTCTCGCGCTGATGATTGGGCACCTGCAATGAGCAAGGTCATCGGAATCGATCTGGGTACAACGAATTCAGCGGTTGCGGTGCTGGCTGACGACGGCATCCCGACGATCATCCACAACCGCGAAGGCGACAACACGACTCCGTCCGCGGTCTTGTTCGACGACGGTGACGTCACCGTCGGAAAGCAGGCCAAGAACGCAGAGACGTCGATGCCCGGCAACGTCGTCCGCTACGTCAAACGTCACATGGGAAGCCCCGACTACAAGTTCATCCCTGACGGCGACTCGACCGAATACGGACCCGAGTTGATCTCGTCGTTCATCCTCAGATTCTTGGTCGACGATGCATCGGCCTATCTCGGCGAGAAGGTCGACGAGGTGGTCATCACCGTGCCGGCCTATTTCGGTGATGCCGAGCGAACCGCAACACGCCAGGCCGGAGAGATCGCAGGACTGAACGTTCTGCAGGTGATCAACGAACCCACCGCTGCAGCTCTGAGTTTCGGTCTCAAGGGCGGCTACAACGGAAGGGTCCTCGTCTATGACCTCGGCGGTGGCACCTTCGATGTGACGCTGATGGACATCTCGCACAACAACTTCACGGTCCTGGCGTCGGCAGGCGATCGCAACCTGGGCGGCTTCGACTTCGACAACGAGCTCATCAGGTTGACCGAAGCGAAGTATCGGGATCTCGGAGGCGAGCTGGATCCCGACGATGACAAACAACAGGCGCTCATCCGCGAGCAAGCCGAGGCGGCAAAGCACAGGTTGTCCACCAGCGACAAAGCGAAGATCCGGATCGGGACCGAGTCCATCACGATCATGCGTGAAGAATTCGATCGGGTCGTCGGCGACCTGGTGACCCGGACCCGCTACATCCTCGAGGATGTGATGGATCAATGCGGACTGTCCTACTCCGACGTCGACAAACTGTTGCTGGTCGGCGGATCCACCCGGATGAAGATCGTGGAGCGGTCGGTCAAGGAGTGGACCGGACTCGAGCCCGACAAGAGCGTTCATCCCGATGAGGCCGTCGCGCTGGGAGCGGCCATCGTTGCAGAGCTCCGCAACGCGGTAGAGACAGGTGAACCACCAGCGGTGCAGGCGTCCGTGTCCGACGTGGTCGCGCAGGGACTCGGCGTCGCGGTTCTGGCCGACGACGGATCGAAGATGCTGAACAGCCTTGTCGTCGTGCCGAACACGAGGGTGCCCAATCGGGTTGAAGTCAGCTCCTTCTCGACGGTGGGGGCGACGCGCCAGATCAACTTCCGGATCACCGAGGGTGACGAGAACGGAGCCGAACTCCAGTACGTGAAAGTGATCGGAGAGTCGCTACTCGCTCTCGACTATGACTTGCCTGCCAAGGCGCCGCTTCGGGTCGTGTTCGTCATCGGAGAGAACCAGACTGTCGAGGCGGAGCTCCATGACGCGGTGAGCGGTCGGCTGATCGGCCAGATGAACGTACAGCGAACGGCCAACCTCGATGCCATGGAAGTCCAGTCCCTCCGTAAACAAAGTCGAGAGATCGTGGTGCAGTGAGCTCCGCGGACAGCACCGGATGGGCCGCTGATCCGGTACGTGACCCGGCGCCTGCCGGTCCCGCCCGCACCGACGTCGGCGAGTTCACCGAGTGCGATCCGGTGTACCCGGATGTGGATGGGACCGATCGAGCCGCCTCGCGCGAGGGTGCGCCGACGGGAGAGGTGTCGGGTCGGCCGGCGGCAGCATGGTCCTCGGTCTCGAGCACAGTGGATTTCAGCGAACTGCACCTTCGGTTCGACCGGATGGAGAGTGCCATGGCGACTGCCTCCGGGGTCGTCGAGCGCAACTATGAGCAGTCGCTGATCGCCCTCCGAGATCGTGCCGCGGCCGCCGAGGTCGGGATGACGCAGACGTTGCTCCGTCCCATCGCGCGGCAGCTGGCGGCCTTGATCGATCGGGTCGAACTCGAGCAGGGACGTCGGCAGGTCGACCCATGGGCCCTGAGCGCCAGCGTGGTCGACGAATTGCACGACATTCTCGAGGACTTCGGCATCGAGACGATCGAGTGCCCACCGGGATCAGAGGTCGACAAGGCCAGACACCGAGTGGTCACGAGTCGAAGCCCGCGCGGGAGCTCGGACGACACACTGCGGATCGTCGAGCGGGTACGGCACGGGTACGAACTGTCGGGGTATGTGATCAGGCCGGCGGAGGTCGCGGCCGAATGGACACCGGAATGGGGTGACCCGACCTACCCTGGGTGACCACGCCGCCCGTCGGGTTGCGTGCATGTTGGCGCCTCCGAGGGACCGGTGCACCATGACAGAGCGCCCCGTCCGACAAGCCAGTCGGACGGGGCGCTCTGTTGTATCCGGCCGACTCGTCAGAGACAGCAACCTACAGAAGAAGCGGCATCCAGCAGGGTGGGGAAACGGCTCCTCGGTCACAACGACCAGGAGGAACCATGTATCAACTACCGACATCCACGCAACGGACTGCTGCGGCGGCAGGCCTCGACCACGCCATCGATGTCGCAGACCGCGTCGTCCGCCGGGTTCCGGCATACCGAGCCCATCTCCGGGCACACAGTTGCGATCCGCAGCGGATCATGACGAGAGACGATTTCGCTGCGCTGCCGATCACGACCAAGATCGACTACCTGGCTCCCCACGAGCTGGATGAACTGATGTGGGACGGTGACATCTCACGGGCACAGACATGGTCGGCGACATCTGGTTCGACCGGATCGCCGACATACTTCCCTCGCGACTCCCGGGCCGCTCGTGATGCTGCCGACTACTACGGGCGGATCTTCGAGGAGTGCTTCGATATCGGAGGGCACACGACCCTGGTTGTGGTCTGCTTCGCGATGGGGACCTGGATCGGCGGCACGTACAGCTATCAGGCCGCTCTCGGACTACACGAAGACGATCGTCGAATCACCGTGGCGACACCGGGAATCGATGTCGCGGCGGCGGTTGCGAGTCTGGTCGAACTGGGTCCACGCCACGAGAAGGTGATACTCGCGGGTTACCCCCCCCTGGTGAAAGACGTGCTCGACATGTTGCCCGCCGACGCACTCACCCAGGACCTGCACCTCCTGCTGGCCGGTGAAGGCATCACCGAGCGATGGCGCGACCACGTACTGGAACGCTTCGGTCGGCTTCACCGCCCGGAGCGGGTATGCCTGATGTACGGGACAGCTGAGGCAGGCGTGATGGGTCACGAGACACCGACGACCGTGACCGTCCGCCGGGCGGCATTCACTTCTGACAAATTGCGGCGGGAACTGTTCGGTCGCAACGCGACACCGTTGACCACGTTCGTCGAGGTCGACCCGATGCGCCGTTACACCGAGGTAGACGAGGACGGGTACCTCTTGTTCACGATCGACAGTGCCCTGCCCCTGGTGCGTTACCGGATCAATGACCAGGGTCGCGTCCTCACCGGCCTAGAACTCCAAGAGGTGCTGAAGATGAGTGGATTCGACGATCTGTCCACGATCGTCGATCCCGAAGGGTGCTTCGTGGTCCTGACCGGTCGGCCGGATGTGGCCACATCCTTCTATTCGTCGTCCATCTTCCCTGCGCAGCTGGCCTCGGCGTTCGACGCCGCGTCGGTCGCACGGTCGGTCACCGGGCGGTTCTGCGCGGACGGAAGTCCGGGGGACGATCACTGCCCGGTATTGCGCATCGACGTCGAGCTTTCGGCCGGAGCAACCACGCCGGAACCAGGTCTGGCCGAGAGACTGCGAAGTCTGTGTCTGGCAGCCCTACTGGACAACAACGACGAGTTCCGAACGCTGCGCAGTTCACACGGGGAGGAGCGGACCACTCCGGTGGTCAACGTGCACCCCTACGGAACCGGGCCCTTCCGACCCGGTGCAAAGCACACCTACACCTTGCGGGGTCGGCGATGATCGAGATCTTGGACCCACGGCTCGATTGCCGACGTCTGGAGGAGATCCGACGCGCCGGTACTCGTGTCGTCGATGCCTGGGCACACGCTTTCGACGAGTACTGCGCAATGGTGCGCCTCGATACGGAGCTGGAGCCGCTGGCGCACTGCGAACTCGAACGCCGGAGCCGTTATGTCTTCTATCCGTGGCGGGACGTGCTGGTCCGCCTGCCCGACGACGAGATCTTCCACCGAATCCGCACGTCCCGGAATCGGTTCCTCATCACCGACGAGGAGCAGGCGAGGTGGTCTGGCGCGACGATCGCAGTCGCCGGGTTGAGTGTGGGTGCGTCCCTGCTACACACATGCGCGCTGACGGGGGCTCGCAGCTTTCGCATCGGCGACCCAGATGTGCTCGGACCGTCGAATCTCAACCGGTTGAACGGGTCGGTGTGCGATCTCGGCGTGGCGAAAACGACTCTCGCGCAGAGGCGGTTACTCGAACTGGACCCATATACGACAGTCGAGACATTCGACCGAGGTGTCGGCCCCGATGACCTACAGCGCTTTCTGACGCCCCCCGGTGGCCCAGGTGCAGACGTTGTCCTCGAGGAGGTCGACGATCTGGCGATGAAGGTGGCGATTCGGCGCGCCGCGAGGGCGGCGGCGGTTCCGCTGATCATGGTCACCGACGATGGTGACGACGTCATCGTCGACGTGGAACGCTACGACCTGGAGCCCGACTATCCCGAGTTCCACGGGATGGCGGGCGATCTGGGGTCGTTGAGCGCCGACGAACTCTCCGACCCCGCCAACAAGATTCGCCTTGCCGGCGCGATCGTCGGACCCGACGTGTCACCTCGGGTGCACGATGCTCTCGGCGAGGTCGGCCGCTCGATCCCGTCATGGCCGCAGTTGGGCAGCGCAGCGACTCTTGCCGGCGCGGTCGGTGCCACCGTTGCTCGACGGATCGTCTGTGGGGGCCGGGTGCCTTCGGGACGGAGACACGTCCGCGCGGGTGATCTGGTGTGTTTATGAGATTCCTACTCCCGCCACCTACCGTGGCGCGAGGACATCAGCGTGGCCATGGCGCCGACACCAGCTCACGATGTAGCGCGCGTGCAGACCGCACCACCGGAAGACAGACGCCTGTGTTAGCGGCAGGCGTTCGTCGTGTTCGTTGCGGGCACGCATCATGGGACCTACGTAGTTGGACGCGACCTTGCTCGCGGTGTTGGCGGACACGCGCGCCACCTCCGCCAGGGTCGCGACGTCGGCCGCGTTGCCGGCGGCGATCGCCCCGGCCATGCGCGCCGCAGTGGTTCCGCGGCGTCCGTTGAACATCTCGAACAGGGATGGGCGCGAGCCCGACTCAGGCCGACTGGTGATCCGCTGGCCGTAGGCGACAGTCCGTAAGGACTCCACGAAGGTGTGCAGACCTGCGGACTTGGCCACCACACCGGAGACATCGGCAAGTCGTCGTGCCTCGGCGAGATGGTCCTCCTCCATCGAGTGGCCTTGCGTGGCCAGCAGGACGGGCGCGAGACGATCCGACGTGCGCAGCCCCTCGATGACGTCGAGGCCGTCGAAAGTCCACTCGAGTTCGGCGTGGTTGAAGATGAGGTCTGCGCTGACGACATCGAAACGCACGCGTGCCGCGATCGCGTTGCGAAACTCATCGCGATCCCGGGCGACTGTCACCAAGGAGCCCTCGACCGTTGCCTTGAGCGGGTCTGCCACCACGTGCCCGAGTGGCGAGGCGATGAGGATGCGGAGTCCGGTCGTCACCCGCGTCATCTTGCCGTACTGGTCCGATTCATGCGCGATTCCACCTCCGCGTCGCTCTTCGGGGGCGGAATCCGTCCGAACCCAGCACGAAAATGTCGTCACTGTGGCTGATCGCTCGGCGGGATCACCTCACTCTTGACGGGTACCCGATATCCCGCCGACGCCCGCCGTACCCCTTCCCGAGGAGTGTTCATGACCACCGACATCAGCCACGATCTCGACGTCCCCATGCGCGAACTCACTGTGCGGCAGCCGATGGCGGTGATCGCCGAGCACGACCTGGGTGATGTCGCACTGATGGCACTCCTCGAGGACTTCGGTCATCGGGTGAGCATCATCGATGTCGATGCGGAGGCCGACATGCTGCCACCTTGCCCGGTCGCCGCCGTGATCGTCCGCAGTGAACGACGATTGGCGCGGCTGAGCGAGTTGGGCTGGTTCCGCGACTCGAGAATCATCGGAATCGGGGTTCGACCGGACCCGTCTACCGGTGTCGGGCTCCCCGATTCGGCGTTCTCGGCCGGTGTCCTCCGGCAGGTACTCGAGAAGATCGCCCCGTCCCGCACGCGTCGCCGAGTTCGACTCAGCGACCGGGAGTGTGAAGTCGTGTTGACCTATGTGCTCGGTGCGACGGTTCGGCAGACGGCGGCGCAGCACTACATCGCCGAGAGCACCGTCCGCACACACCTGCGCCGCGTCACCGAACGCTATGTCGAGGCCGGACACCAGGTGTCGAACAAGTCGCAGTTGCTCATCGAGTTGATGGCCGATGGCTGGATTGATCGCAACCAACTGCTCCGTCGCTGAGTGCCGGCGGGGATATCCGCCGCGTGGCGCAGGTGGCGCTGCCCAGAGTTGTTCGGGGCCTGCCGCGTCTGCGACATCAAGGAGCCGCCCGCCAGCACGAGCCGTGGACGGGGCATAGTCGGCCGGTGCTGAGGCAAGCAACGCAGGTGAGGCGTCCGGCAATGCTGTAACCGCCCGCCTGCCCCCGGCATGTAGGACAAACGTCCAGCAGTCGCGCGCATCGCTCGCACGCAGTCACCTCGGCCCTCTCTGTAATGTCGATGCCTGCGACGGTAGTCCGCGGATGGACGAAGTGGTCTCCTCCAAAACGATGAAGTTGCGGGTGCCTCGCCGGGAATGCGAACGCGTGGCGGGTAATCCGTACACTTACCGCAGACATCGACGAAGGAGCGCCGGAGTGAGCCGACTTGCGCCACCCGATATTTCCGGAGACCCCGGGCCTGGTGCCGACTTCCTGCCTGTGGTTCCGCCGGAAGGTATCGACCGAGTGGGATACATGTCGCAGTACCGGCGGGCGATACGGTCGCCGATTTCCGACATGCACACCCTGACAGGAGAATTGCACGGCTGGTGCGGCGCGCTCGGACGTAAGGCGTGGTTCGGTGAGCGATACTGCGCCACCAGCGCACTGATGGCGCGAAGTCGTCAAGTGCGAATCGCCGACGCCGAGACGATCGCGAACTTTGGGGAGGCGTGCCACGACGCTGTCGCGCCACTGAGTCGATACACCGCCGGATGGTTCACCAGCTTGGCTGACGTCACCCCGGTCGGGTTGCGTAAACCCATCGGCGTCGCGGTTCGTGAAGCGCGCCGCGCCGCGGCACGCAGTGTGCGCCGGAGCCTGGCCGCGACGCCGGCCGTTCACGAATCCTTCGCCACGGTGCGCGACTTCGCGCTCGGACCCGGCAAGCGAACCGATGCCGACGAGGTCATCGCATTGGACACGTTCGCCACTGCGATCGCGAAACTGGTCCACAGAGGATTCACCGGTGACCATGTACTGACCGACGCCGATCGTGCCGACCTCGCCGATCTGGGCGATCGAGTGATGACCGAATTCGGCGCGGTTCCTGACGAACCACTCTCGGACCGGCGCCGGGACGAGCTGCGCGGGGTCGCGGTGGAGTTCTTGAACCGGGTCATCGCGGAGCGCTTCGGGAACAGGGCGTTCGACCCGGATCACCTGGCCGAAGCGTACGAACGTGTGGTGACGACTTACGTGAATCGACTGCATGCGGGAAAGGCATTGGAGGGCACCGAGTTCTACCTACTCGTGCGTCTCGACGCGGTCCGGATCGATGAATGGCGGCGCGGCACGATTCGGCGCCGCCGCCAGACACACCTGGTGACCGGTGACGACCAGGGGAGCGCCCGCGCCGACGATCGGCTGGAGGACACGACCGCACCGTCAGACTCAGGTCCGGACGACCTTCTACGTGTCGCTGCGACGCTGATAGGCCAGGATCGCGCCAGTCGTGTCGACGGTGAGTTGTGTTGGGAGGCACGAACAGCGATGGCCCTGCTGACCGCAGGCCTCGATCTGGATGGGTCCCAGCAGGTTCTTCGGGAGACGATCTCGGGCCGTTGGCAAGCAGAACAGCCAGGTGACTCACGCAGCCAAGCGTCGTCGGCCGCCGAAATGACAGTGTTGTTGATGATGCAGACCGCTGTCACGCGAGCTCGTCGCGTCTTCGACGCACACCTCCGCCCGGAGGAGGCATCGTGAGTGGGACGGTGAGACACAGGCCGGACGGGAGCATGGAATGGCGAGCCGAGCACCCCGAAGCCATCCTGCCGATCACGGTGACCATCGGCGGTGTGGCCATCACCGTCGACGCCTTGCTGCCCGAAAGGCCGGTGGGGCTCACGGCGGAATCCGGCGAATCCCTGCGCCGGTTGACGAACGGCTTCGCCCTTCCGTCTTCTTTCGAAGAGCTGCTCGGTGCAAGCGACTCCGAGGCCGTGCCGGATCCGATCCTCGGCGACGAACTCGTCCGGCTCCTGACCGTGGCAGCTGTCGATGTCGTTCATCTCGGCGAGCTCGACGATGGGGTGTTGCTGCTCGACGCAGCCCATTCCCGGGCGCTCGTCGGAGATCCGATGACCGATTGGTACTACGCTCTTGCGGCATCGGTCCCGGGCCGTCTCGTCGACGAGATCGAATCGACGGATCAACTCGGCCCGATGGTCGACAGGTTGGCCGAGGTGATCGCAGCGGCGCCGACGGATTCCATGCCCGAAGATGAGCGCCGCGAGGCGCTGTCGCTGCTCAGCGCGCGCATTGATCGAGCTGATGCCGTATGGGACGTGTTTCAGGTGACGAGCGCCGGCGCCGAACTCGCCCTGGCATCCGAACTCGGTTCCATCTCCACAGTGACGATGGAGGTCGCCGACCTCGCATCGTTGCCTGCCCGCCTGCTGCGTTTCGACGGCCCGGAGGAGCCGGAGATCGAGGTGCACGAGAACGCGGACGGGTCGATCGAGATCTCGGCCGCGATTCGGTCGAGCGTCGACGCGGAATCAGTCACCGCCGAGGGGATATTCGCCGTCGCAGCCGACCGTTCCTCCGGAGAGATACTGGCGTTCGCACAGGCTGTCGCGGTGGACGGCCGGGTCGTCGCACGCATTGACGATCCGGATGGTTTTGTCGAGGGCGCACGATGTGCGTTTTTGGGGGCCGATGCCGACCTTTCGGCACTGCGACTCGATCCATTCGGCATGTCCGTCGCCCGGGTCGACCGTCACTGCCGCTACGCCTGGACTCGGTATCGGGCGGCTGGCGCCATCCGCGCCGGCCTGGGGGTGGTGGACGACGAGAGCCGGATAGCGGCCGCGGCGCAGATGGCGGATGCAGAACAAGTTGGTGCCGCCGAGGCGATCGATCAGGCCCGAATGCTCTTGCGACAGATGACGCGACGGTGGGGTGACACTGATCGGTCCGCGCTCGTGGCGTCCTATCGCGACATCCTGGTCTCTCTCGCAGCCAGATTCTCCGAACCACCGCCCAGCGATGGCGCGGCAGGCCCGACGCTCGCCGAACTGCACATGATCGGGCGGAGGTGAACCCGGCACCCGCGTCGGAGTTGCTGATCCGAGCTGTCGACGCGGACAGCACGTACGTGTCGTTCCGCTGGTTGGACAACCCGGACCATCCGATCGTGCATGCGATACCCGCATCCACCATGCGTCGCTTGCTGGCCCGGCTCGACTCCGCACTCATCACCACTGACGCCGACACCGAGATCGACCATCCCACTGGAGATGCCGAGGGCGATGCGGTCCGAAAGGCGTTGTCCGGTCAATTCACTCGGTACTGGAGCGAGTACACACTGAGTGAAGCGTTCGCGCGGGCCATCGTGCCTGCACAGATAATGACCGAGATAGGCGATCGGGCTAGGCACGGTCGGATCTCGATCCGCGTCACGCCGAGCAGGTCTCTGGCGAGGGTGCCGCTGGAGCTGCTCGTCATCGATGATGACCAGCGGCTGATCGAGCTCGCCGACGTCGTGTACGAACCGCCCGCGGCACTCCATCTGGGGCGGGCCCGGACCCCGGAGCCCTGGACAGGAGCGGTTCCGCAACGCCCGGTTCTGTATTTGGTGGATCCGAGGTTGCCGGCCGGATCTGGACTGAGGCAGGTGCTCGCCACCTCATCGTCGCGCGGCCTCGCGACAACAGGAGGCTCAACCAACGAGGGCCTCTTTCGAGACCGAATCGTTCGGCATCCGACGACCGATCTGTCGGGCATCGGGCGGGCCGTGAGCAGATGGGATCTGAGTGAAGAACTCAACGAATCGCGACCGAGTCGGCTGTTCTATTTCGGACATGTGAGTTCTACGGTTGACCAGCCCGGGTCTGCGGCCATCCACATGTACGACGACGAGCAGGTGTGGGGACTGGCCGCGTCGGTGAATCGAGCTCATCGACCGCTCACCGCACTGGATCTGCTGCTCGGTACCGCCAACCCCGAAGTCGGTCCCGAGGACGCTGATCCTGTGCGGGACAGGAGATCCGGGCATCAATGGTGGCCAATGCCTCCGCGAGTGGCGGTGATCGCATGTGAGGGTGGGGTCGACTATCGGAGCTCGGAGACCTTCGGACTGCTCGTCGCCATGTTCGGCGGGGGCGCCCAGATCGTCACCACAACACGCTGGACGTTGCCCTCAGACGCGGCTTTCGACAGGTTCGCCGGTGTGACCGCGGTTCCCGGTCCGACGACCGAACTGGCCCTGGCTGTGGACGACACGCACACGACGTCTGATCCTTCTGCCGCTCTGGCGGAATGGCAACGGACCAAACTGCAGCAGTGGCGTGACACGCCGGGACCAGCTACCTCACCACTCACCTGGGCTGCGGTTGGCACCCATGTCTGCGGGTATCGGCCCGTCACTGCGGGAGCGGCAAGTGCATCCCGAGGAAGGCCATCATCGTGACCGTGCCGGAGGACGGGCAGCACACAGAGGAATCGGATGAGGAATGGTCGAGACGCCTCGACGAACTAGATGAGCGGGCGCAACGGGCCGACGACGGCGGCAATCCGCGTGAGGTTGTCGAGGCCTACGTGGACCTCGCCGAACACCTTGCAGGCGTTGCCGATCACGATGTCGTGATCGAGTTGCTTCTCGTTGCACGCGAGGCCTGTCTCGAAGTCGATCCGGCGCGGGCCACCGAGCTTCTGCAAACCGTCGGTCTGCTCGCACACACCGCCGGTGACTTCGGATCCGCCTACGACGCGTTCGGAATCGCGTGTGAGGAGCTCTCAAGCGTCGCTGACCCGGAGCACTTCGCGAGCTCGCTGAACGACTTCGGCGCCATGTGCACACAGGTGGGCGAGTTCGACGAAGGAGAGGAGGTGCTCCGGATGGCCGAATCGATATATCTGGATCGCCGTCTTCTCCATGACGCTGCCGAAGTACGGCTGAACCTCGCGAACAACCTCTACCAGTCGGGCCGGGGCGCGGATGCGGAGCGGCTCCTCTCCGAACTCGTCGACTTCTTCGGACACGACTCGGTGCGCCAAGCGATGTGCCTGACGTCTCTGGCGGCGGTCCACGTGGAATCTGGTCGGGCTCATCTCGCACGACCGGCTTTCGAACGCGCGATCAAGATCTTCGAATCGGCCGGCGACGCAGAGCACGCTGCCGAGAGCCGGATGGGTTTGGCGCTGGTTCTACTCGGGTCGGGGGAAGTCGACCGCGGCGAGATACTACTCGCAGAGGTCATCGATTACTACGAGAGCATCGGGAAGCCCGATCGGGTTGCGATCTGCGAGTACAACCGCGCGAATGCTGCGACTGCCCGCCATGACTTCGCTGTCGCCGATGCCGCGTTCGACGCTGCGAGCAACGGGCTCGCGGCAGCGGGAATGCACCACCAGCTCGCCAAGCTGCAGTGGAATCGCGTCAAACGCCTCACGACCGAGGCCGCCCTCGACCCGCAGCGGCAGGCCACACTCGGCGCCGAAGCGGTCGACACCGCAGTTGCGTCCCTCATCGCGTCCGACTATGAGCGCTTCCAGTTCACGGACTCGTGGCGGCGTGCCAGGTGGCGCGACACGCTCGAACACCGGATGACGTGGACGTTCCTACTGGCCTACAAATTGGGTGCGACCACTGTCACCGCGGATCTCATCGACACGATGATCAACGCCGGGGTGTATGGCTTCTCGGGGACGCTGATGCCGGATGAACCGGTGGCACTGGACGTGTCGACCGGACCGCGAGCAGGCGCAGCCATGCAGGACGAACCACCGACGTCGCTCGTGCTCGGGCTCGCCGCCACGTTCCTGCGGACTGCCGAGTTGCCGATGGCGCCGCCACCGGCGTTGGTTGACGGGAACGGGCGTTTGCTCCTGGAACGTCAGCGCGCAATGGCTGCCGCACTGGATCCTGACCTCGCTGAAGTGCTGGAAACAGCACCGCGAGTGCAGATTTGGTAGAAAACTCGGACCATCGCCGCTACCTTCGATCACAGGGTCGAGGTCGATGATGGCGTGGGAGCAACTCGATCTTGTCCGACGTGACCTGCACACCATCGGTCGGTGTCAGAGCCTCGCTACTCCATTCATACGAATTTCGGCACTTACGTTGCCGCCCCCAAATCGCCCGCTTAGCATTGCAGTGCTGGTCCAAGCTATCCGCCAAAGAAGAACGGACACAACACATGACCACTGGCAAGAAGAAGCTCTCCGAGCTCGTCCGAAGCGCGGTCGACAGCGATTCCCTCCTGGCCGAGGCAGTTGAGCGGCTCAAGAGAGAGAAGGAGACCGACAGCGTCGAGTTCTTCCGTCACGGACAGTTCGGTTCGCACAACGCGTAGCGACTCGTGAAACTCTGGCCATACGACGGATCGTGCGATGCCACCACTTCGATAGCGGAGGGGTGGCGTCCCCATCCGATCAACGAGTTCATCTTCAAAATCCAAACGCGCTGCAATCTCAACTGCGACTACTGCTACGTGTACAACCTCGGTGATGATTCGTGGAAACAAGCACCCGCGGAACTCAGTGACGAACTGGTGGATGCGGCGGCGGCTCGGATTCGTTCGCACGCAATGCGACACGGCCTGCCGTCCGTGGCAGTGTCCATACACGGTGGTGAACCGTTACTACGCGGGATCAGCAGAATAGAGAACTTTGTCGGGCGCATGAAGTCCGGTCTCGCGCCGGTCCACGTGGAGATCTCGATGCAGACCAACGCCACCCTGGTGACCGAGCAGGTCGCTGCTCGATTGGCTGAACTCGATATCCACGTCGGGGTTAGCCTCGATGGTGGAGAGAAGTCGAACTCCCACAGGTTGGACCTCGGGGGGAAGTCGTCCTTCGCGCGTGTTGTACGCGGGATCTCGAATCTTTCGCGGTTCCCGGGCCTCGTTCAGGGGGCTCTCGCGGTGATCGATCTCGAGAACGACCCCGCCGACGTGTACGGCACGATCAAGGATCTCGGATTCACCAGCCTTGACGTGCTGCTTCCACATGGGACATGGGAAGCGCTACCGGTACGAAAGAACCCGGACCGTCGACTCGACGCATACGCGCCGTACGGGGACTGGCTGATCGAGTTGTACCGTGTGTGGTCCACCGATGAGTCACGGATACGGTTGCGTCTGTTCGATGACATCATTCACCTCCTACTCGGCGGGGAGTACTCGTTCGAATCCCTGGGCCTGGCACCGGCCCAACTCGTGACGATCGAATCCAACGGCGACATCGAACTGGTCGACAGCATCGGCTTCACCTACGACGGCGCGGCCGCCACCGGTGCGAATGTCATGACCCATGAACTCGACGAGGTCCTGACCCATCCCGGCGTAGTCTGCCGACAGATCGGGGCGCGAGCCCTGCCGGAGGTGTGCCGAAGCTGCCCCGTTCTCGAGGTGTGCGGTGGAGGTCTCATCTCCCATCGATGGGACTTGTTGAACGGCTTCAAGAACCAGACTGTCTATTGCTCGGACATGAAGAAGATCATCGACCACATCGACACTGATGTACGTGGGCGAGTGGAGCGGGCGGACACCGCCGGCGTCGGAGCCGCGGGGTGAACTCATCGAGTCCGCAAGCAACGGATGAGGTCGACGAATTCGGTCCCGATGATCGAGTCGTGGACGCGCTTGGCATCCCCAGCGCTCTGGTGAAGTCGGCCCTCGACGAGGGAATCGCGGCGCATGACTTCTGGGCTGTGATGACGGTGGTCGGCACATCGCAGATGCGACCCGACAACGACGCGGCGTTGATCCGCGATCTCATCGACTCCTGCGGGGGTGTCGACGGCAAACGCGTCGCGGACCTGGGGAGTGGCTGCGGGAGGTACGCGGCCGAGATCCACCGGCGCGGTGCGAGCGAAGTGGTCGGATTCGAGACATCCGGCACGCTCAGGCGGATCTCGAGAGCATTGCATCCGGCGGTACGTGTCGTAGGCGACTCGCTCAGCGACATCGGGGTGAGAGGCGCATTCGACGTGGTTGTCGCGTTGTCGCACATCCTGTTCATCAACGAGTCGCATGACGGGTTGCGGTCTGATCTCCGGAACATCCGGAGTGCGATGCCGGACTTCGGTGTCATTGTGGTGGAGCAGTTCTCGATCACCGCTGGGGAGAGGGTCTGGGCAGCGGTCGAAGGGACATCGATCACCGAACAATGCCACCTCGCTGATGAATCTTTGGTCCACCGGTTCGTGGTACGACGGGACGGCACAGCGATATTCGAGGAACAGATGAAATCGCTGCTTCTGACGGACGACGAGTTCGAGGAGATCGCACGGGACGCCGGCTTCCTGGTGAGTGCACGTCGCTCCGATGTGACGTCTTCCGGTGAGAAGTCGGAGTTATGGGTCCTGCGCGCGCAGAAAGGATTCAACTACCTCAGTGACATCGATTCCTTCCTGGAATCGTGGTTGGAGGGAGATCACGAGCGAAACAGATTGTCGCGTTCGCTCGTGGCCGACGCCGACGGGCGTGTGCGTCCCGAAGGGACGTTCGCATGGGGCCAAGGAGCCTCGGTCTCCCGGAACCATCCGGAGTTTCTAGAGTGCTTGGAGCCTGCGGTCACTAGCCTTGTTGTCGAACTGGTCACCGAGTGGAATCTGGTCACGTACTCCAGTTGCGACGGCCATCGAGTCTCGCGTGAGCCGTGCGAGGACTACACAGAATGCTACGTAGGTGTGGTCAGCTTCAGCGACGTTCACGAGCAGGCGTTGGTCAAGCTCTTTGAGACCGTATGTGCCGAGTTGGCGACCGATACCGCGCACCCCAGAGTTCGACAGCGTCCACTACTCGGCCCGCGTAGCAAGCATCCGGCCGTGGATCTACTGATCAACCGGCGCGGGCCGCATGTCACGTGGGCGAACTATCAGGTGGAGCGAGATCGACTTGTACACAGCATTGTTCAGCGTCTGAGAAGGATGCGACTTGAGAACTGACCGAGCGAGTGACGACATCTGGACCGAACTCGCTGACCTCGACGTCCGTCCAGAGCGGGCTTTGGGTGTGCTCGACCTCCTGAGCGGACGGATTCGCGGGTCATTCCGCACTCTCGCCCAGAGTCTCGAGGTTCCGTTCCCGGAGCTGTCGAGAACGATCTTCGAGGTACTCGAGATGGCGCCGCACGTGGTCGGCTACGGCGCGGGGTACATCTGGATGACATCGGTTCACAGTGCGATACGAGTAGACGACACAAACCGGTTCGAGGAGCTCGCAGCCGATTTTGAGCGATTCCGGGCGGCAGCCGCTGTGCTCTCGGGTAGCTCGTATGTTGCCGATGGCTTCCGCACCGACCTGCTCTCACGCGGTGCCGAGGGCGGGCCGGTGGTTTCCCTACCGTCTATCGGCGCCTTCGAACTGAACTCCGATTCGGGGCTCCGTATAGAGTCCGGCATTGTGCACGGGGAGTATCGGTCCGGACCGAGAACCGGCGGCCTGCGAGTCGACGCCTTCGAGAGTGCGTACCGGCTTCCCCGTTCGAAGTCGCTGTTCGATCTCGCACCCGAGGGTTGTTGGGAGACTGCGCACGAGGAGATCATTGCGGCAGCCGACATGGCGCACCAACTTGTTCCGACGCTTATGGATCGCTATCAGGCTGATGTCGTTCCGCTGAAGCGTGGGGAGCACACCTCGAACGCGGGTACGGATGAAGCCGCGCCCTTCGTGCTGTACTCGTCCTTTCGACGGACTCCGGTGGACTTGGTGGCCTGCCTCGCGCACGAGGAAGCGCATGCACTGATGAATGCGGCCGAGAAGATCCTCGGCGGAGTGCTTCCGGAGTCCGAGCTGACGATGCCTGTCCCGTGGAAACCGGGTGTGACCCGCACCCTGTCCGATGTCATCCACGGGCTCATCTCGTTCGGGCGAGCCGCCCAGGTCCGTGGGCGGGCCCTTTCGCTCGGCGTGTCCGATGAGCAGAACGAGGAAGCACGCGAACGGGAATCCCGATGGGTGCGTGAGGTCACAGCCGGCCTGGAGAACGGTGTGCTGGGTCCGCTGTCCGACGAACTCCGATCGTGGCTCGGACAGAATGTAGAAAGACTTGAGCCCGCACCACCGGAAGCCCGCGACGGCCGAGATGTGGTGGCGGTGGCAGGTGACTCGACCGACGCATGTCCGTGGGTGCTCTATCGATCGACGGGTACCAGGAACGCAGCGGCGGAACAGTATCCGGAGCTGAGTCAGGGCGAATGGCTTCGCGGATCGGGTGCATTCGGCGATCAAGATCGGCGGGATCTGGAGGTTGTTGTCAAGTCCCGGCTCGACACTGTTCTCACGCAGGAGATTCCCGAGCTCATACAGAGTCGATTCGGCACCAACGTCGTCCTGGAGGCCGTCAAAGCCCACCGGCTGCGGGAGGGCGATTCGATTCGCAATCACTCCGACCATGACGATCGAGCAGGTTCGTCGTCGACCGGGTCCTACCGTGCGGTGCTCGGCTGCACCGTGGCGCCGACGGCCGGCGGCGAACTACGGTTCACCGACGGTGATCGGGAGGCCTTCGTGGGACTTCCGCTGCGGTTCGGTGATGCGCTGATCATGAACATAGATGTGCCCGGAGGCCACGAAGTGACGAAAGTAAGCTCGAACACGTTCCGTTACACCGTCATCGCCACCTACCGGCGGGATGGAGATGCCTGATCCCCGCGATCGGAGGGCGAAGCTCGTCGTTGCCGACCTCCGGCCCAAGGTGATCATCTGGGATATCGACGGCACCCTTTGGGACGGCGTGATCGACGACAGCGTTGCGGGGGAACTTCGTCAGGGAGCTCAGCTGGTGCCGGCTTTGACCGAGCGAGGGCTGGTCAACTCGATCTGCTCGTACAACGAGACCGCGAAGGCCCGCCGGTGGCTTGAACAGCACGGGCTTGCCGACTACATCGTGTTCGAACAGATATCGTGGGAGGACAAAGCATCGGCGATCCGCCGAATGCTCGCATTCTTCAATGTCGCAGCCGAGTCGGTGGTCGTGGTCGACGATGATCTGCGGGTGCGCGAACGTCTTGCGGCCGATCTGGGCGTGACGACGCTGGCTCCCAACGACATTGAGACGGCTGATCTCGATTCATGGGGAGACGAATCGAGCGGTACCGAACGACTCGGACACTACCGTGTGCTGGAGCGCAGATGGAAGACACTCGAATCCCACCGGGCCAACTCACCTGGGAACGACCTCGTCCCGTTCCTGCGGGACAGTCGAATCACCGTCACTCCGGTTGACGTAGTGGCCAACAGCGGACGAATCGCTGAACTCTCGCAACGCAGCAACCGGCTCAACCTCACATCGAGTCGGATCGACCCGGAGGCCGTCGAAGAGCTAAGTCGCGATGGGGGACTCGTGTCCCGGGCCTTCCGCGTGGCCGACAGGTTCGGCGACTACGGACTGTGTGGATACCTGGTGGTGGAACCGAGTGTGTCGGTGAAGCACCTGCTCTGGTCATGCCGGGTGGTCAACCAAGGAGTTGTCGAGGCTGTCGCCGACAGGATTCGCACCGAGTTCGGGGTGACAGTCGATCACCCGGCCCTGATTGAGTTCGGCCGAGAGGTCGACTGGATCTCGGGTGTCGACGAGTTCTTCGGGCCTTGTTCGTCCATCGTGGAGCCTGCGGAGGCCGACCATCCGCCACCGGTCCTGAGTCAGGTCTGTCTCGTCGGTGGTTGCGACATGGATCTTGTGGCCGCGATGTGGCCACCCAGCGAGCATCTGGACGTTCTCGTCAGTGGGCTGACCAGTGCCGACGGTGTGCAGCAATACGGTCAGAGCAGCCTGCCGCTACTCGTGGGTGCAGCCGCGTACGGTGAAGAGTCGTTGAGAGTCAAGCAGATACCCTGGATCGGAGCGATCCCCTCGGTCGGCGACTGGGCCGAGGCAGATCTCGTCGTGATCAGTTTGTGGGTCGACTACAGCTGTAGCACCATTCGGCATCCGGAGGATCCCGACGAAGTGTGCGCGCCGGAGTACATCCGGTTGACTGCGTACAGCGACGACGCCGAATGGGGCCACTGGTTGGGCCAGTCAATGTGTAGGACAACATATCTCGGCGAGTTCATGCATGGGCCAGCGCTGACTGCCAGTGAACTGACGGGATACGTCGCGAAGTTGGCAGAGCTCTGCTCCGACACCACTGTCGCTCTGATCGGTGGTCCTGAGCTGTGCCGGGATGTCAGCTATCCATCGGGTGATGACCAGTACCGTCGCAATAAGACACTGAACGAAGCCGTGGCGGCTGAGGTGCGTAAGCATTCGAACCTGGTTTTTGTCGATATGAGTGCGATGGTGGACGGCGTCGGTCAACTCGCCTCGCCCGATGATCCGACCGGCTTCCACTATCGCCGTGATGTGTATGCGCGGATGGCAATCGAGCTTTCAGAGTTGCATGGGGAAGCGAGGGCCCGAGCGTACCGATCGCTTCTGGAGGCAGCGGAGACCGCGTTGTGAAGGTCGTGGGCGTGGGTCCGCGAGATGACTTCTACTGTCATGTGAACGGTGATTGGATCGATCAGCACGTGATGCCGCCGAACGTGTCGATCGACGGATCATTCAGGGACGCATGGAGAATGGCCGAGAGTCGTGTGCGAGATACCATCGCGTGCGAGCTGAAGGACACGCCTGTCTTCACATTCTGGTCCGCAGCGATGAGTGCATCGGATCCGTTGGTCGATCCGCACATCGTGTGCGCCGAGGAGCTGCAGGTTGTATCCACCCTGCGGGAGCCGTCCGACCTTCCCCGTGTGCTCGCCGAGCTCTACGAGATGGGTGTGACCGCCGCGCTGGAACTCACGGTCCGAACGGAACCAATTCTCGAATCGGGGGAAAAGCCAAATCGTCTGATCGTGAGGACGGTTCCCGGCGAGACGGACGACCGTGGGTCGGGCCCGGGCGTAGCGCAGAACCAGTTTACTTGTGATGACACACAGGCAAGTGCCCTCTCGCTCGACCTCGCTCACGCATGCCGGACCCGGAGTGCGGACCGAACTGAGAGGGTTTCTGTCCTCGACCTCTGCGATCGAGCCCCGTGTTTCGACTGGACCGGATGGCTCGACATCCAGGGCGTCGCATTGACCGAACAACTGAACGTGCAGGTCGTGGACGTCGAAGCGGTGGAGACAGTGGCGAACGCACTCACCGCGCACCCGCTCGCCGCCGTTCGGGAGTGGTTGCGATCACGAGTGATCCGGTGCCGCTACGGTCAACTGCGGGGTGGCGATAGCCCCGATGCACGACTGCTCGCCTGTCAACGGCTGACGGAACGCTTCTACGCCAAGGAGATTCTGGAGAGGTATCGACAACGTTTCGTCACTGAATCCCGAGTCGAGCAGGCGATGTCGATCGCGCTCGATGTCCGGAATGCTCTCCTGGAAATTCTCTGTCATCTTCCGCTCTCAGACGGTGGCCGACGCCATCTGGCCGAACAGATCGAGCGGGTCACCATCCGAGTCGGTCTCCCGGAGGCGAGACCGGTTGCCGCGGAGTTTCGGTGTTCGGACAACCCGTATGAGAATGTGCGCAACGCATTTCGAACTGAAGCTGCCGCCGTGCGAGCAACTCGGCATTGGCGGGAAGCCGCCGCCTGGGACCCGGCGAGGGCGTACAGCGCAACAGGGTATTACCACCGGGGTCGCGGGGAACTCCTGCTTCCGTGGGGCTTGCTCGACGAACCCTTCCTCGCCGACAACGGTGCGCCGGGCGCCAGCTTTGGGACGTTCGGTTGCATAGTCGGACACGAACTCGCCCATTCGATCGACCTTCACACCGAGGTCGACTTCGGAGATGACTCGCAATCAACGATGACGGTGTCAGACCTCCGGCGGGTGGCCGCCTGGCTGCACAGTCTGATCGACCAGAGTGACAAGGCGTTCTTTGATCCGATGTCCCGGCTGGAGTACGCAATCGACGCCGGTCGCGCACTCAACGAGGTCTTTTGTGACCACCTCGGGGTGTGGGCTGCGGCGGTCGCAACGAGTCATGCATCGCCTGGGCAGCAGGCGATGCGTGAGTTCTTCCGGGGCTACGCCACCATGATGCGTTCAGTCGCGACCGATGTCGAACGCGATGATCGCCTCTCCTACGATCCCCATCCCCCGGCTGAGGTCAGATGCAACTGGGTTCTTCGAAATCTGGACTACTTTCACGATGCCCACGCCACCACCAGCGGAGACCGGATGTGGGTCGAGCCGGCCCGTCGGCTGTGTCGGACACTCGAGGAGATGCCCGGTGAGTCGGGCTGACGTGTCGACCGATTCGTTCGCGTCCCTCGTCTCCGACGACGAGGTGTTACGCCATTTGTTGGAGGGAAGCGGGATCTCCTTGCCAGAGAGCGGATCGGAGATGTTGCAGGCATGGGAGTACAGCAGGCGATTCCTCGCCGGACTCATTCCGCGGCCCGGCACGCTGCTGGATTACGGCTGCGCCAACGGGTTTCTCCTCAAATGCCTTCAGAATTGGTCCCCGCACGACATCGTCCCTTTCGGCGTCGATATCGATGCCGCCCGTCTCCGGGAGGCGCGTCGGATCTTCTCAGAGGTTCCGGAGAACTTTGGTCTGGTCGGCCAGAGCGATGTGGTGGGTGAGGGGTTCCCCCGCCAGTTCGATCTGGTCTATTGGGCAGTCGGTGACAACATCGACTTCGCTGAAGCCGCGAACCAGCGGTGGCTGCGGAGCGTCCACGCGCTCACCGCTCCGGGCGGAAGATTTGTGATGGGGTTCTACGAATCGCCGACGGCGAATCGCGCCAAATTAGATGCCTTGTCGACGTGTGGTTTCCGCTTCCAGAGTGTGGTTCAGAATCCGCAGTCACCGGATGAACTCGCCATTTGGATCGACGTTTCACAGTGAGTGTGCACTCGGGCTCACCACCTGTGGGAACCCGGATGCCCGCCGGGGGTGGTTCGCGACGAGCAGATGAGAAACGTCCCCGTGCGGCCGGAACTCCGGCACACGGGGACGTTCAGTGGAATCTCTAGACGAGACTCAGGCCTCGATGATGAACTCCTCGAGCTGCTGACGCGCGACGTCGTCGGCGAGCTGCTTCGGCGGGGACTTCATCAGGTAGGCCGAGGCCGGGATGACCGGTCCGCCGATACCGCGGTCCTTGGCGATCTTGGCGGCGCGCACGGCGTCGATGATGATGCCGGCCGAGTTGGGGGAGTCCCAGACCTCGAGCTTGTACTCGAGGTTGAGCGGCACGTCGCCGAAGGCGCGACCCTCGAGGCGGACGTAGGCCCACTTGCGGTCGTCGAGCCACTCGACGTGGTCCGACGGGCCGATGTGGACGTTCTTGTCGGCGATCTTGCCGGCCAGCGGACCGTTCAGGTTGGAGGTCACGGCCTGGGTCTTGGAGACCTTCTTCGACTCCAGACGCTCACGCTCGAGCATGTTCTTGAAGTCCATGTTGCCGCCGACGTTGAGCTGGTAGGTGCGGTCGAGGGTGACGCCGCGATCCTCGAACAGCTTCGCCATCACACGGTGGGTGATGGTGGCGCCGACCTGGCTCTTGATGTCGTCGCCGACGATCGGGACACCGGCGTCGGCGAACTTCTGGGCCCACTCGGGGTCCGAGGCGATGAACACCGGCAGGGCGTTGACGAACGCGACGCCTGCGTCGATGCAGCACTGGGCGTAGAACTTGTCGGCCTGCTCCGAGCCGACGGGGAGGTAGCTGACGAGGACGTCGACCTCGTTGTCCTTGAGGGCCTGGACGATGTCGACACCGGAGCCGTCGGCCTCGGTGATGGTCTCGAGGTAGTACTTGCCGAGGCCGTCGAGAGTGTGGCCGCGCTGGACGGTGACGCCGGTCGGCGGCACGTCGGCGATCTTGATGGTGTTGTTCTCGCTCGCGAAGATCGCGTCGGACAGGTCGAAGCCGACCTTCTTGGCGTCGACGTCGAACGCGGCGACGAACTCGACGTCGCGGACGTGGTACTGGCCGAACCTCACGTGCATGAGGCCGGGAACGGTGGAGCTCTCGTCGGCGTCCTTGTAGTACTGCACGCCCTGCACCAGGGATGAAGCGCAGTTTCCTACGCCCACAATGGCAACGCGCACCTTATTGGGCTCACCCATGGTCGGGTTCTCCTTCTTCTCGCGGCATCGCAGTCGTTCGCTGCGCAACCGGTGTTTTCCGTTGCTCGGGTTCGTCGAGCTGTTCGTCCCGGCTCGGCGTCGAGTCCGGGTCTTGATGTTCGTCATCGGCTCGTCCGGTGGAGGCCGTGGGCCGCCCCGGATCGAACGGTGACCGTTCGCCGTCGGCGAGGTCGTCGTCGAACTGTCCGTCGAACGGGTCTGGCGACCCGTCCTGCTGGGAGCTCTCGGCCGCGATCAGCTCGTTGAGCCAGCGGACCTCGCGTTCGCTGGATTCGAGGCTGAGCTGATGCAGCTGACGGGTGTACCGGTCGACGGCCCGGTTGGACCGCCCGACGATCTCCCGCAACCCTTCTCGACGCTCCTCGACCTGCCGCCGGCGTCCCTCGAGGATGCGCATGCGCGCGACCGCCGGGGTGCGGCTGAAGAACGCCAGATGCACACCGAAACCGTCGTCGGTGTAGTTCTGGGGTCCGGTGTCGGCGACCAGTTCCGCGAACCGTTCCCGGCCCGCGTCGGTGAGCTGGTAGACGCGCCGGCCTCGCCGCACCTTCACGCCCAGGGGCGTCTCCGGTTCGTCGATGAGGCCGTCGGCCTGCATGCGACGCAGCGTCGGGTAGAGCGATCCGTACGAGAACGCACGGAAGGCGCCGAGCAGGCCGGTGAGCCGCTTGCGCAGCTCATAGCCGTGCATGGGGGATTCGAGAAGCAGTCCGAGAATGGCCAACTCGAGCACTTCGCCACCCCCTTCGCGGTCCTGCCGATGACTGTCACTACTTCCTCGGATCGATGTGCCGGCACGCTCTGACGAGCCGACACCTCGTTCCGATGTGTTTGCCAATGTATCGCACCGATATAACCGTGTCCACGAGCGGTCGGTCGGCGGGAGGACGGACACGCGACGACGCCACCACGCGGCGATCGACCATCCCGGGTGTGGGTCCGTCGGACCCGCGTGCCGGACCCCGTCGGCCCGACGCCCCGGCAGAGACCACGTACCCTGAGAACCGTGCAACGCCAGATCGTCGACTACGCCCTGCAGCGGCGCGCTCGGCTGTCCTCGGTCCACGCGGGCCGGACCGCCGTTGCCGAGGTCTGCGATGCGAGCCCGTATCTCCTGCGCGCCGCGAAATTCCATGGTCGGCCCAGCACCACGATGTGCCCGATCTGCCGAAAAGAGCAGGTCACGCTGGTTTCCTGGGTGTTCGGCGACCGGCTCGGTCAGGTGAGCGGGTCGGCGCGCAGCAACGAGGAGATCGCCCGGCTCGCGACGACCGCCGAGGAGTTCTCGGTGCACGTGGTCGAGGTGTGCCGGACCTGCAGTTGGAACCATCTGGTCCAGTCGTACGTTGCCGGGCTGCCGCCGCAGACCACGCGTCGCTCCCGACGCGTGGCCAAGTAGCGCGCCGGCCTGCGGTTTTTTGCCCGGGGCGGTGGCCTGCTGTCACAGTGGAGCGGCACGAGGCCAGAGAAGTTGACCGTGCTCGCCGGATGACGAATGTCCGTGCGACCCGGCAGGAAGGTGGACGATGAGCGAGGCACGTGGTTCTTCGCCCACGCCGCGACGCACCGGAGTCCGACCCGGTCCGGGCGGCGGCGGTCAGAACAGAAGTCAGACAGCGACACGACACCGACGGTTCGCGTGGGCGCTGGGGATCGTGGGCGCCATCGTCCCGGCGATCGTGCTGGTGCTCATCATCGCGTTCGCGGCCACCTACTTCACTGCCGAGATCCCCGAACCGGAGGTGAGCCAGAAGGCCACCATCGTCGACACGTCCGGGCGGACCCTCGCAGACGTCACCTCGCCCGACGGCAACCGCACGGTCGTCCCGTTCGACGAGATCCCCGAGACGATGAAGCAGGCGATCGTCGCCGCCGAGGACCGTGAGTTCTGGACAAACAACGGCTTCTCGCCCCGCGGCCTGTCCCGCGCCGCCATCGGTCAGATCACCGGCAACCAGACCGCCGGCGGTGGCTCGACCATCACGCAGCAGTACGTCAAGAACGCGATCGTCGGTGACGAGGTCAGCTACTCCCGGAAGTTCAAAGAGCTCGTGATCGCCGCGAAGATGAACGACCGGCACGGCTGGTCGAAGGAAAAAATCCTCGAGGCATACCTCAACACGATCTACTTCGGCCGGGGCGCCTACGGCGTCGCGGTGGCCGCGCAGAAGTTCTTCAACAAGTCGATCACCGACAAGCGTCGCGCCGAGCGCAACCCGCTCACCTTCGAAGAGGCCGCGCTGCTGTCGGCGGTCATCCGCGCACCGTCCTACTACGACCCGGATACCAACCGTGAGGTCACCGAAGCGCGCTGGCGTTACGTCCTCGACGGCATGGTCGCGACCGGTGCGATCACCCGCGCGCAGGCCGACAACGCGATCTTCCCCAAGACCGTCAAGGCGCGTGTCAGCGACTCCGACGAGACCCCCGGGCCCAACGGTCTCATCAAGCGACAGGTCCTCGCCGAGCTCAACCGCATCGGCATCACCGACAAGCAACTGCGGACCGGCGGTCTCAAGATCAGCACCACGATCGACCCGCAGGTCCAGAACGGCGTCGTCCAGGCGGCCTGCCGCAAGAACCGGATCTACAAGTGCCCCGAAGGTGAGCTGAACGGCGAACCGGATGATCTGCTTGCGTCGGTGGTATCCATCGATCCGCAGACCGGCGGGGTGCGCGGTTACTACGGCGGCGACAACCCGGGCGGCTGGGACCTCGCCCAGGCGGGCCTGCAGACCGGGTCGTCGTTCAAGGTGTTCGCGCTCGTCGCGGCGCTCGAACAGGACATCCCGTTGTCGAAGACCTACAGCTCCGCGCCGTTCCAGGCCAGCGGCGGACTCACCGTCGAGAACTCCGACGGTGAGAGCTGCGGTACCTGCAACCTCGCGACGGCGATGAAGATGTCCCTCAACACGGTGTACTACCGCCTGATGATGGACCTCGACGGCGGTGCCCGGGCGGTCGCCGACGCCGCGCACCGCGCGGGTGTGGCCGAGTCCTTCGGCAACATCGAGCACACCCTGCAGGAGGCCAACGGCGAGCCCGAGGGCGGTGTGGTCCTGGGTCAGTATCAGTCCCGGGTCATCGACATGGCCTCGGCCTACGCCACGCTCGCGGCCTCGGGTGTCTACCACGAGCCGCACTTCGTCCAGAAGGTCGTCGACGCCGAGGGGCAGGTCCTCTACGAGCGCAAGACCGAGGGCAAGCGCGTCTTCCCCGCGAAGGTCGCCGACAACGTCAGCGCGGCGCTCGAACCGGTGGCGGCGTACTCCAACGGCAACTCGCTCTACGACTCCTCGCTCGGTTCGCGGCCGTCGGCGGCCAAGACCGGCACCGTCCAGCTCGGCGACACCGGGCAGAACAAGGACGCGTGGATGGTCGGGTACACCCCGCAGCTGTCGACCGCGGTGTGGGTCGGCACCAGCGACGGCACCGCCCTGACGAACTACAACGGCGCGTCGATCTACGGCAGCGGCCTGCCGTCGTCGATCTGGAAGTCGGCGATGGATGCCGCGCTCGAGGGCAAGGAGATCAAGCAGTTCCCCGAGCCGGAATCGGTCGGCGGCGTGGCCGGCGTGCCGTACGAGGCGCCGGCCACCACGTACGCGCCGTCGCAGCCCCGACGTGGGCCTTCCATACCGAACTTCGACATCCCCGACCAGGGCGGTGACGGCAACCTCACCCTCGCACCAGGCGTGACGATCCCGATCCCGGGCGCTCCGCGCAACGGCGGCGGTGGTGGCGCCGGCGGCGGGAACAGCCCCGGTGGTGGCGACGGTGGTGGCGACGCCGGCGGTGGCGACGGTGGCGACCTCGGCGGCATACCCGGCGGTGGAGACGGTGGGGGAGGAGTCCCTGAACCGCCCATCGGCTGACCCGGACCCGGCCGACTCCGCGGCGAGCGGCTCCGAACCCGTCTGGGACAGCCCTGCACCACTGGCGATCGATCAGCGCGTCGATGACGCGCGCGTCCTCCCGACGCGCACGGACAGTCTGGTGCGAGAAGCGAGTTCGCTCGTCGGTGGGCCGGTCGGGGCACACGCCGTCATCGGGCGGAGTCGGCGTCTGACACCGCTGCGAGTGTTGTTCGCGCTCGCGTTGTGCGGACTCGCGCTCGGCTGGTTCGGCAAGGCCGGGTGTCTGCAGCAGGCGCCGGCCGACTCCGGGGCCAACGGCGCGAGCGCCGAGATGCGACTCGACTGGGACGATCAGCGCCAGTTCACCAACCTCTGCTACTCCGACGTGATCAGCCTGTTCGGGGCGGAACGCCTCAACCGGGGAGCGCTGCCCTACCGCGACTTCTGGTTCCAGGAGGGCTCCGAAGGCGAGACCATCAAGCGGTACATGGAGTATCCGGTCGTCACCGGGATGTTCATGTACGGCGCGGCGCAGCTGACGCAGGGCTGGGTCTGGGCCGAGGCCAACTGGGGTGTCCCCGGCGCGCTCGACGTCGTGCTGTTCTTCACCATCGCCGCCCTGGCGTTGGCGGCGTTCTGGCTCGTGACCGTCTGGGCGACGGCCCTCACCGCGCGAACCCGCATGTGGACGGTATGGCTGGTGGCGCTGTCCCCCCTCGTCGTCGTCCACGCGTTCACCAACTTCGACGCCATCGCCACCGCGGCCGTCGCGGTGGCCCTGCTGGCCTGGTCGCGGGAGAAGTTCTGGGTGGCCGGCCTGTTCATCGGGCTCGGCGCGGCCGCGAAGCTGTACCCCGCACTGCTGTTGGTGGTGCTGGGTGCGCTCTGTCTGCGCAGCGGGAGAGTCCGCGAGTTCGGGATCACGGCTGCGACGGCGATCGGCGCCTGGCTGGCGGTCAACCTGCCGATCCTGATCCCGTACCCGACGGGGTGGTGGGAGTTCTTCCGATTCAACGGCGATCGGTCGGCGGACCCCGACACCATCTACCGGATCGTGGCCGACTCGGCTGGTTTCACATGGAACATCGGTTATCTGAACGCGTTGTCGGTGGGTCTGACGGTCGCCGTGATCGCGGCGGTGGCCGCGATCGGAATCCTCGCGCCGCACCGACCCCGCGTGGCCCAACTGACCTTTCTCGCGGTGGCGGGCTTCCTGCTGGTGAACAAGGTGTGGAGTCCCCAGTACTCGCTGTGGCTGGTTCCGCTTGCCGTGCTTGCCCTCCCGCATACTCGACTGCTGCTGGCCTGGATGACGCTCGACGCCCTGATCTGGGTGCCGCGGATGAGTCTGTTCCTCGAGGCCGAACGTCGCTGGCTTCCCGACCAGTGGTTCACCGCAGCCGTCGTGCTCCGCGGACTGATGGTGCTGGTCCTCTGTGCCGTCGTCCTCTGGCAGATCTGGCATCCGCGCGACGACCTCGTCCGCCGCGGGAACGACGGCCGATGGTACGACGACCCTGCCGGTGGTGTCCTCGACGGCGCTCCCGACCGAATCGGCCGCCGGGCGAGGACGCTCGGCACCGCGGATGGTCCTCGGGAACCGGCCCCGGTGGGCGGATGACGGTCACCGAACGCGACGGAACCGAACCGGGCCCCGCTGCGTCCAAACGACCATGAAGCACACCACACTCGCACTCCCCGACGATCTCACCGACTGGCTCTCGGCGGGCGACCGGGCCGCCGAACTGCACTCCGACACCGTCGCCGTCGACCGGCAGTGGTGGACGGACGCGCTCGCCGAACACGGACTCCCGGATTCGTTGCTCGGCAACAAGATCAGCAGAGCAGACCTGTTCGCGCTGGGGTCTCGGGCCACCGACTCGCCCGACGACGCGATTGCGTTGCTGTGGAACGTCGTCGCGTTCTGTCTCGGCCGCCGCACCTCCGACGGCAAGAAGCGGATCGCCGCGGTGTCCGCCGACCGGAAGTACCTCGGCGGGCTGCTGAGAGACGCGGCCGAGACGGGCCGCGAGGAGCCCGGCGCGGCGTATGCGATGCTTCGGCCCGACAAGGGCGGCAACATGATCGAGCGTCTGGGTCCGGCCGGTTTCACCTGGTTTCTCTACTTCGCGGGCGCCGGGGAGCCGAAACATCCGAGTCCGGTCCTCGAGAGCAAAGTGGCCAGGTCGCTGCGCCGTGCCGGCTGGCGGGACCTTCGCGAGTCGACGTGGACAGCGGCCGACTACGTCGCCTACTCGAAGGTCGTCGACGGGTGGCGTGCGGATGCGGGCATCGACCGCAACGACGTCATCGTGCGGGGCCTCTTCGCCATCTCGCCGCCGAGCGGCTGGGATCATCCGTGGCAGGCATGGGAACGACAGACGTGGGAACGCGAGAACTGGGTGAGGGGACCGTTGACGACGGACGACCTGCGCGCCGTACACCGCTGGCTGTCCACGCTCGCCGCGCTCACCTCCAGATCGGCTGCCGCACACGAGGAGTTCGAGCGGCTGGGGCACAAGATCAACACCGCACTAGGAGGCGAGGTCGGTGAGATCAGGGCGTCGCTCGAGGGCGATCGCTACCGGCACTCCTACCACGGGGAGTACTGACGGTTGGGTGACCGCTCCGGTGGGTAATGACGGATCATGTCGGATACCGCACCACACATCTCGGACGACACCGCGGAAGCGGTCGGCAAGGTGGGGGAGGCGCTCGAGTACATCGAGCGCGCCCGCGGCCACCTCTATTCGTTCCACCAACTCATCGGACGCGGCGATCTGCTGCTCGGGGAAGCAGTGGACGAATTACGAAAGGCCGGACACGGGGAGTTCGCCGACGAGCTGTCCACCGAGTTGGTGGGTCGCAACGTTCTCGAGGGGCGCTGGACATTCCAGGTCGTCGAGGAATTCGACGACACCTACTGGGGCCCGTTGCGCGAGTACGTCAACCGGGTTCGAGCCGACCTGACCGACGGCCAGCGACACGTGCACGAGGCGCGGATGAAAGAGGACCGGCGCACCCAGGGCCATCCCGAGCACACCGCGAATCCCTGAATCTCAGACAGAGATTCGTTGTAACAGGCGATCTCTCGCCGACGGCCACTCGTCGTCGGTCATCGCGTACAAGGCGGTCGTGCGCCAGCCGTCGCCGAATCGGCGGTGCTTGCGCAGCAGACCCTCGAAGTTGGCACCCAGTTTGGTGATCGCGGCGCGGGACTGGGTGTTGTTCTCGTGGGTGTGCCAGGTGAGGCGGACGGCGCCGCGCTCCTCGAACGCATGGCGCATCAGCAGGAACTTGGCGGTGGGGTTCACCGCGGTTCCCTGGACGCGTTCGCTGTAGAAGGTGTACCCGATGCACGCGGCCCGGTTGGCCTCGTCGATGTCGTAGAAACTCGTCGACCCGACGACACTGCCGTCGGTGTTGTCGACCACGGCGAACGCCACCCGGGAACGGAGCGCCGAGTCGACGAACCGACAGGCGCTGTCCTCGTCCGTCGGCACTCCGGGGACCCACCGGAATCGGGTCGGGTCGTCGACCACGCGCGCCAACGGTCCGATGTCCTCGATGCTGATCGGTCGCAACGTGACTCGTCCGTGCACCAGGGGGCCGGTCGCCAACCAGGAACTCATGACGAGCCTCTCGCCATCGCGTCTCGCGGCGGGTGCCGGGGTGCGTCAGCGGACCCCTGATCGGTGGCATCGTGCACGTGTGCGGCCACCCGGGAGGCCAACGGTTCCCGGAGCGGGGTCCGCGGGAGGGTCACGATCAGGTAGGCCAGCAGGGCGGCGTGCACCCACACCGAACCGGCGACGCCGGTGACGATCCACCACGGCAGCGGCTCGCCGGCATCGCGGATCGGGAACAGCCGGAAAATCGTCAGGTCGAGGGCGAGGTCGGTGAGCAGATACGTCAGGATCACCGACCACCGCACCTTCATCAGAACGAAGAACGGCAGGATCCAGAGCGTGTACTGCGGGGAGTGGACCTTGTGGAACAGCATGAAACCCTCGAGCATCGCGCCGCTCACGCCGATCCAAGGGAAGGTGCCGACGCGGTCGAAGCGGCGCCACCCGAGGTACATCGCGACCGCGAACGTCGTGAGGATCAGCAGCGGCGACAGCACACTGACCAGCGAGTGGTAGGTGTCACCGGTCCCGGTGAGATAGCGCAGCCCCCAGTACCAGATGGAATTGGTGTCGACGTCGGCTCGTCGTCGACTCTGGAACGACAGCGCCGCCTTCCACCCGTCGAATCCGAGCACCATGAACGGCAACTGGATCGCGACCACGGTGACGATGGCAGCGCCCGCTACCCAACCGGCGCCCGTCCAGTCGAGACCGCCGCGGGCGTCTCGTCGTCGTTCGACCATGCGCGCTCCGCCGGCTCCGCGGGTGAGAACGTATGCCGCCAACGGCAATACGAAGATCCCCGGGTAGAGCTTGAGGCAGAATCCGATCGCGAGCAGAACCGCCGCGATCACCGCGCTCGTACGAAGCGGCAGTCGTCGTCGACGGGTTACGGGGTGGACCGACGCGCCCCATGCCATCACGGCGACGGCCCCGACGGCGGTGGCGACGACCGGGAGCTCCCAGTTGTGGAAGGAGTACAGCACCAGCGGAGGTGTTGCGGCCCAGAGCAACGCCCACCAGCGCACCATCGATGCGAGCAGCACGGTGATCGCGAAACCGAACGGTGCCAACAGGAGCGCCGACTGGGTGAAGAACTCGGTGTCGGTGTCGGCGCCGACCGCACCGACGAACATGAGCACGCCGGAGAGCACCGGATATTCGACGACGCCACCGAACAGGGTGCCGTCCGATGTGATTCCACCGTGGATGTAGGGAAAGACGTGGGTGTTGATGTCGCGACCGAGCCAGAGATACATCAGGTCCGAATAGCAGGGGATCACCGCGTCCGGATCGCCGGTCGGCCAGTTGTCGCTACGTCCGAGTGCATCGAACGGGGCGCCGCCGCACCGCAGCTTCGCCTGGAAACTCCAGAACATCGTCGCGGCTGTCGCCAACACCGAGACGAGGACGATCACGGCCGTCTCACCACGGCCGGAGAGCCGCGCCGACCACCGGCCCGGGGTTGTCCGCCGCTCCGACATGGGCAACAGCGTAGGTGGTCTCATGATGTGTCGCCGAGGCGGCCCGCGACCACGGATTTCTCTGCGAACGGGCAGGTCATGTATCTTGGACCGGTTGCCGACGCAGGCGACCCTCCTGCCACGGACAGTCCGTGGCCGACCTAGCCCATAGGAGGTGATGTGGTCTTATGCGTCACTACGAATTGATGGTCATCCTCGATCCGAATCTGGACGAGCGCACCGTCGCACCCTCACTCGATACTTTCCTCAACGTTGTCCGTAAGGACGGCGGTTCGGTGGACGGCGTCGACATCTGGGGCAAGCGCCGACTCGCCTACGAGATCCTCAAGCACAACGAGGGCATCTACGCCGTCATCGATCTCAATGCCGAGCCCGCCACGGTCTCCGAGCTCGATCGTCAGCTGAAGCTGAACGAGTCGGTTCTGCGCACCAAGGTCCTGCGGAAGTAATCCACAGGGTTTCTTGATCGTCTGAAGACGTCGGTACCGGGTTCTAGGGTTGAGCCCAGAATCCGGTGCATGTCGATCAGCGAGTGCCCACCAACGACCCGAGGGGAAACACACATGGCAGGCGACACGGTCATCACCGTCATCGGCAATCTGACCGCCGACCCGGAATTGCGGTTCACGCCGTCCGGCGCAGCGGTTGCCAACTTCACGGTGGCTTCCACCCCGCGCACCTTCGACCGCCAGACCAACGAGTGGAAGGACGGCGAAGCGCTGTTCCTCCGCTGCAACATCTGGCGCGACGCCGCGGAGAACGTGACCGAAAGCCTGACCAAGGGCTCCCGGGTGATCGTGCAGGGACGGCTCAAGCAGCGGTCCTACGAAACCAAAGAGGGTGAACGACGCACGGTCGTGGAACTCGAGGTCGACGAGATCGGCCCCTCGCTGCGCTACGCCACCGCCAAGGTCAATCGGGCCTCGCGCGGCGGTGGCGGTGGCGGCGGTGGATTCGGATCGGGCGGCGGCGGTGGCCGCGGCGGTGGTTCGAACCAGCAGGTTGCCGACGATCCCTGGGGCAGCGCGCCTGCCAGCAACAGCGGGGGATCGTTCGGCGGCGGGGACGACGAACCACCTTTCTGATATCGGTCGGGGCACGATGATCCGCCCCGAACAGCCCGGGAACGGCAGCGACCGTCCCCGACAGCATTGACTGGAGCAACACACACATGGCAAAGGCAAAGCCGAGCCGGAAGCCTCGCGTCGAGAAGGTCACCAAGACCAAGGCGTGCAGCTTCTGCAAGGACAAGAAGGCCGTCATCGACTACAAGGACACCGCGCTGCTGCGTCGTTTCCTGTCCGACCGGGGCAAGATCCGGTCGCGTCGCGTGACCGGTAACTGCGTGCAGCATCAGCGCGACGTCGCTGTGGCAGTGAAGAACTCGCGTGAGGTGGCCCTGCTGCCCTTCACCTCGACCAGCCGATAAGCGGAAAGGATCAGTTGACATGAAGCTCATCCTCACCGCCGCCGTGGAGAACCTCGGCGAAGCCGGCGACATCGTCGTGGTCAAGGACGGCTACGGCCGCAACTACCTGCTGCCCCGCGGCCTGGCCATCAAGGCCACCCGCGGCGCCGAGAAGCAGGTCGAAGGCATCCGTCGGGCACAGGAGGCCCGCGAGGTCCGAGGTCTCGAGCACGCCAACGAGCTGAAGCAGGCCCTCGAGGGCCTCGCCGACGTCTCGCTGGACGTCAAGACCCACGACTCGGGCAAGCTCTTCGGTTCGGTCACCGCGGCAGACGTCGCCGGTGCCATCAAGACCGCGGGCGGTCCGACCCTCGACAAGCGCAGCGTCGAGCTGCCCAAGGGGCACATCAAGGCCACCGGTAGCTACCCGGTCGTCGTCAACCTGCATCCGCAGGTCTCGGCGACCGTCCAGCTCGCCGTCGTCGCCGCGAGCTGACCTCAGCGTTCTACATACACAAGGCCGGGTGGAGATCCTCCACCCGGCCTTGTCGTGTCCGGAGTGGCGAAGGCCGGTGTCTGTTTCTGCTCCCTGAGGAGGGGCCGGAGCTTGCGGAGGGGCCGGTGTCTGTTTCTGTTCCCTGAGGAGCGGTCGGAGCTTGCGGAGGGGCCGGTGTCTGTTTCTGTTCCCTGAGGAGCGGCCGGAGCTTGCGGAGGCCGCGTCACGAAGGGTCCGGCGACCGGGGTGCGGGCGTAGCGAGCCTCGAAGCCCCCGAATCTATTTCGGCGCAGGCGGACTGGCCGGCAGCTGGTTCCAGTACTGCAGTCGCGGCGGAAGGTACTGCGGTGCCGGGTTGGCGCTGTGGTCGACCGCGTTGTTGCCCGGACCGAGTGTGTCCCAGGACGGGAAGAAGAACTTGTGCCAGGCGGGCGTGAAGATGAGAGCGCGGTCGCCGGTGCGGCAGGCGACGGTGTCGCGACGGGGCACGGTGCACGTGACGCCTTCGATGGTGACCCGTTTGCCGACACCGAGGATCGGTGGCCGGAAGCCGCTCTCCGGGCCGAACCGGTAGGTCTGATCGGCACGCGCCCACCACGGGCCCTGCTGATCATCGGAGATCACCGCGCCGGTCGCGTTCGGCGGGGCGGTCGCGGGACGGCCCGCGCAACCGACGTAGCGGTAGCCGGGACCGATCTCGCACACCCACCTACCGGTGGTGAAGAAAGACCGTCCGTTGTCGACATAGGCCAGCGATCGGAACGTCGTCGGGGCGACCGGCTGATAGCGCGACAGATCGAACTCGACGGGCATCGAGGGACCTGGCGCGGCGGACGTCGGCGGGGCCGCCGCCAGCCCGGCGGCAGCGGTCACGGCCGCCAGCACGGTGACCGCACGACGGACGACGACGGACCTCAACCCCAACCTCGACACGATCGACATTGCATCACACCCACAGGGGCGTCGTTCGGCGATCGCCGCAGAATCGTGCGAACCGGCGTCGCCCGCCCGTCTGGCCAGGTGTAACGCAGACCACACCGGATGTTCACCCGAATATTCGCCACGGGGAGTTGAACAGGTGTCCGCAACACGCCCGCAAGACGACGCGCCGAAGAAGTCCAAAGGATTTCCAATTACTTGATTGTGGAAATTAGTGAGGGCGCTGACCTGCGAAAACTGTGTTGTTCACACCCTGATTCCTCAGGTTGTCCACAAAGCCTGCACAACTCGTCCCCCCGCAACTCACACACCGTCCACAAGTGTTCCCCAGATCCGTCAACAGGTCGGTTTGAGTAGCGGTCGCAGACGTCCTAGTGTCACGCCTCAGCGTCTCCGTCCGTCTCGGCGCACACGACACTTCGCTGTCGGTGCCACCCGATAGGAAGAGACTGACCAGAACACGACGTCGACACCGGGGACTCGCGACGTGGCCTACCGGGGCCGACACCAGACTCAGGGTCGTACTCATTCGATGTCGGGTGGGATCGAACGTTGCGAGAGGTTTGACACGCGTGGCTGTTGTGGATGACCGCGGGCGCGGCCCCGCCGCCGGAGGGCGAGGCCGGGAAGACGAGATCCCTGCCGAGGACTTCGGTAGGCAGCCCCCGCAGGACCTCGCCGCCGAGCAATCGGTGCTCGGTGGCATGTTGCTGTCCAAGGACGCGGTCGCCGACGTCGTCGAGAAGATCCGCACCGGCGACTTCTACCGTCCGGCCCATCAGGCGGTCTTCGAGGCGATCCTCACCCTGTACTCGAAAGGCGAGCCCGCCGACGCGGTGACGGTCGCCGCGGAACTCGAGCGGGCGGGCGAGCTCAAGCGCATCGGTGGTGCGCCGTACCTGCACACGCTGATCTCCACGGTGCCCACCGCGGCGAACGCCGGCTACTACGCCGAGATCGTCGCCGAGAAGGCGTTGCTGCGTCGACTCGTGGAGGCCGGCACACGCATCGTCCAGTACGGCTACGCCGGCGCCGACGGGCAGGACGTCGCCGAGGTGGTCGACCGCGCCCAGGCCGAGGTGTACGAGGTCACCGAGAAGCGCACCGCCGAGGACTACGTCCCGCTCGAGGATCTCCTGCAGCCGACGATGGACGAGATCGACTCCATCGCGTCGCGAGGTGGCATCTCGCTCGGTGTCCCGACCGGCTTCGCCGATTTCGACAAGCTCACCAACGGGCTCCACCCAGGTCAGATGATCATCGTCGCCGCACGTCCTGGCGTCGGCAAGGCGCTCGCGCTCGACACCCCGCTGCCGACGCCCACCGGCTGGACCACGATGGGCAAGGTCGGGGTCGGCGATCTCCTGCTCGATGCCCACGGCCGGCCCACCCGGGTCGTCGCCGCCACCGAGGTGATGACCGAACGGCCCTGCTACGAAATCGAATTCAACGACGGCGCGACGATCGTCGCCGACGAGCAACACCAGTGGGCGGCCGAGATCGACGGCGAGCGGCGGGTCGTCACGACCGCCGGCCTGCGGGCGCACGTCGGCTGCGCGGTCGTGCGCAACACCGCGCCGCTCGAGTTGCCGCGCAAGCGGTTCGCGTACGGCCCGTACACGGTGGCGGCGCTGGCCGGGATGGCCTTCGACGATCCCGAGATCAGCATGCGCATCGACGCGGAGGGCCCGGTCGACGTCATGACGCTGATGGCGGACCTCGGTGGCCGGATTCCGTACGAGTATCTCCGTGGTTCGATCGCGCAGCGTCGTGCCCTGCTCGCGGGGTTGCTGGATGCCCGTGCCTCGGTGGACGACGACGGCTGGATCACCGTGCCCGCCGCGACGCGGCACATGACGGCGGTCGTCGCCGACCTCGTGGCCGGGCTCGGTTTCAACTACAAGCGGTCGGCCACGGGGTGGTTGCGCGTCGACGCCGACGAAGACGTGTTCACCGTGCACCACAAGGCGATTCGGCACAAGGAGCTGCGTCGCCGGGCCGGTGTCCGACGCGTCGTCGCCGTTCGCCCCGTCGATCCGGTCCCGGTGCGCTGCGTGCAGGTCGACAACGCCGACCACCTGTATCTCGCGGGTGAAGCGATGGTCCCGACGCACAATTCGACCCTGGCGATGGACTTCCTGCGATCTGCGGCCATCGGACACGGCCTGACCGCCGCCATGTTCTCGCTGGAGATGAGCAAGACCGAGATCGTCATGCGCCTACTGTCGGCGGAGGCGAAGATCAAGCTCGCCGACATGCGTGCCGGCACGATGAGCGACGACGACTGGACACGGCTCGCACGTCGAATGGGCGAGATCTCGGAGGCGCCGTTCTTCATCGACGACTCACCCAACCTCACGATGATGGAGATCCGCGCCAAAGCGCGCCGTCTCAAGCAGCGGCACGACCTGAAAGTCGTTGCGGTGGACTACATGCAGCTGATGACGTCGGGTAAGAAGGTCGAGTCCCGCCAGCAAGAGGTCTCGGAGTTCTCCCGCCAGCTGAAGCTGCTGGCCAAGGAACTCGAGGTCCCGGTGATCGCGATCAGTCAGCTCAACCGTGGTCCCGAGCAACGTACCGACAAGAAGCCCCAGGTGTCGGACCTCCGTGAGTCCGGCTCGCTGGAGCAGGACGCCGACATGGTCATCCTGCTGCACCGCCCCGACTCCATCGAGCGCGACGACCCGCGCGCCGGCGAGGCCGACATCATCGTCGGCAAGCACCGTAACGGGCCGACCGCCACCATTACCGTTGCGCACCAGCTGCACCTGAGCCGGTTCGTGGACATGGCGCGGGGGTAAGGGAATCGCTCCTGGTGAGCCGCGAGTGGAAACCTCGCGCAGAACGCCCGGCCCAACTCAAGCCACCGCAACTCGCGGTCTTCGTCCCCTCCGGGGATCTAGATGTTCTCTTCGATCAATTCGAAGAGAAAGGCCATCGCCCAGGAGGTCGTCCTCGGACCGCAGGAACGCGGGTGACAGGACTGGAACTAGTCGAGAAAATAGGCGATGACTTTCTCGTTGGTATTCAGCACCTCTTCGGACGACACCCCGAGCTCGAGCGCAAGGGTGACGGAGCCGAGTAGGGCGACCTCCACGTCGGGGGAGAAGGCCCGCTCGAGCACCTCGAGGAAGTCGGACATGCTTGCATCGAGCTGGTCGATGAGTTCCTGATAGTCGGCGGCCAGGTGCTTGTCGAGCATCCGTTGCTCTTCGGCGTACTGCGCGATCAGCGACGCCTCCCGCTGGGAGAGCGACGACGAGACGGCTTTGTACATGATCATGCCTACGGTGTTGCCGATCACGGCGCCGAGGACCGGCACTGGGATAAGAGCCTGTCCGACAAAGGAAGACAGCGCACTGACTGCGGTTTCGAGACAAACGAGTTCCGCGTTCTCGATGAACTCCAGCTCGTCGATCTCGCCACGTCGAAACTTGTTCGCTTGCTCCGCGACACCGAACGAAGCCGTGACGATTGAGCTGGCGACGGCCGCCGATGTCGCGGTGAAGTTCGTGAGTCCGTAGACACTGAGCCCTCGGACACCACCTTTGACAACGCCGAAGCCTGTCTCGGCAGAGATTTCCGCCCAGTCCTCGCCAGTGAAGTGTCTGAGCTGCTTACCGGTACGGCGCTTCTCGACCACGGCCAACACCAAAGCTGTACCGCCTTCGATTGCGGCGGCGGTGAGCGGGACCTTCGTACCCTCGCGCAGCGTCGGCCGACTCTCCTGGTAGGCATCGGCCCGCCGGGACTTGTCGGTGGCGCGCAGCGAGTCCTTCTCCGCCTCCATCGTCGAGCCGTAGGCGCCCCTCTGAACCTCGGAGTAGTCCAGGTGCGAGGGCTCGATGGACTCGATTCCGACAGAGCCTTCCTCGAAGAAGGCGTGGACTCGCTTCCAGTCCTTGAACGACGGCCCGTCGGCGCCGAGCGTGAGGAGCTTGCCTGCTTCCTCGCGCGGCATGGCGTGCAGTTTCTTGATCAGCTCGAAGTGGTCGCGAGGAATCTGATACTTGCCGCCGTTCTCGACGAAGTCGGGATACTTCTGAAGGTGGTCGGCGATCGCACCGAGGCCCAAGCGGCCACCGGCAGCGACGAACTTCTGCTGGATCTCGACGCCACTGCGAACCAGGTCCACCGGGCCGTTGTCGTTGACCCACTGGTAGACAGCGTCCCCACCGCGGATCTGGCTCCGAGCATTGCCGACGCCCACCTCGGCAACTTCGGCGATGAAGCCATGAATGCCCTTGACACCACCGCGGTTGGCGGCGATCACTTCGAGATCGATCTTCCGGATCGCTTCGTCGACGGTGGTCAGAGCGTCCTTCAAGTTCGTGTTCTGCTGGCTCAGAGAATTCAGCAGGTTGTCCAGCCGGAGCTGGTTCAGGTGGTTCACCCAGGCGGCGACGGCTTGTTCCTGGTTGCTCTTGCTGAGCCTTGTTGCGTCACTCACCGTCCGGGCCTTGCTCGACGCGTTTGCTCAACAGTGCCGCGCACGCCTTGGTGTTGTTCACCAACGCGACAAGCTGGGACTGGTACAGCACAGGCAGCCCGCGGAAGTCAGCGCCGTAGCATCGCAGTGCTTCGCCATAACTCGTCGCGAGCAACTCGCGGAGGGAAGTGGTGCGCTGGAGGATGTCGCAAACTTGGGCGTCCATGCCTTCGACGAGCGCGGTGTTGTGTTTGACCGCAGTCAAGGCCTCCTGCTTTGCCTCGCGGTTCTCGAATCTGTTCTTGGCGAAAAGCGCGATTGACGCAAGGAGCGTGGCTCCTGCCACCGTCCAGCCGATGGGCCCGGCAAGTGCGAGGAGTGCACTGCCCGCAGCGGTTCCGCCGCCGCCGGCCGCAACAGTTCCGCCGCCGAGCCATGCAAGAGCTGCGTTGCTCGCGGCGGCCCCCGAAAGTGTGGAGATCGCAGTGCCGGTCGAGGCCGTGCCAAAGGTGGTCGCCACCCACATCGCAGCTGTCGGAGCCATGCTGGCTACGGCAGCACCAGTCATGAAGCCGGTGCCGGCGCCGGCCGCTGACCTTCGCGCGGCCTCGAGGTCCTTGCGAGCGAACTCTTCCGCCGCCAAGAACTCCGCTTTGTGGAAGTCGATCTCGTCGAAGTCGGTCGCGAACGATTTCGGTGTGTTGACGATGCTGTTCACGAGTAGCTCTACAAACTCGATCAGGTCCGTCGAGCGTTCTCGCTGGCGCAGGAGAGAAACACCCGTATCGTTCATCGCGGTGAACGCGCCGTTGTACGCGGCGATGGCTTCCTCGTACGGGTCGAGCTTCTTCGCGGTCAGGTTCTCGAAGGAATTCGCCGCGGCGTCCCTGAAGTCGCCGGTCTGCGCGACGATTCGCTTGGAGCGACCCCGCGCAAAATTGCCGAAGTCGTCGACAGCCCTCCCAAACCCTTGCCTACCTTCGTCGATCCTCGGCGGTTCAACCATCGGTACTTCCCCCTCCGCACACGTTCACCCTCACCACAGAAGAGTATCGGCCGCCACTGACAAGGTGGTCCTACTCGAACGCAGGTCGACACCGGCCGATCCCCGACCGGTGGGACGCCCTCGGCTATCGGTGACAGGCCACACCGGCAGAATGATGAGAGTCCTTCGACCTGACCCGGAGAGGTGTGAAAAGTGGCGGACGTGGGCACTGATGTCGGCACTGAAGTTCGATTGACCGAACAGGAAGCGCTTGCCAATGTGCGCGCGGTCTTGGAGTTGTGCGCGTCGGGGCAACTCAAATGCAGCGCGAAGACAGCGCGCCCATCGGCGGCAACGGTGAGGACAGTCGCCGGCCACCTTGTCAACGGAGACTTCTATGGCGACGAGGCGATCGCCGCTTTCGCCTGGCCATTACTTGTCCAGTCCGCCGGGCTGGCCAAACTAGACGGCACTCGCCTCACGTTGACACCGAAAGGTCGTGCAGCGCTGCGTAATTCTCCGGAGGAGGTCATCCTCGGCGTGTGGCGCAGATGGCTCACGCACGGGGCGATCGATGAGTTCAGCCGAATCGAGGCGGTCAAGGGGCAGCGCGGCACCAATGTGCTCAGTGCGGCGAAGCGGCGCCGTACGACCGTCGCTGATGGACTGGCCACCTGCCCTCCGGGCGAGTGGATCGAGATCGACGACCTCTTCGCGACCATGCGGCGCAAGCGACTCAGCCCGACCATAGCCAGAAGTGAACGGGCACTGTGGCGGCTCCACATTCTCGATCCCGAGTACGGGAGCTTCGGATACGACGGGCACCACGGTTGGTCACTGCTCGAAGGCCGGTACACGATGGCGGTGACTTTCGAGTACGCCGGCACACTGGGCCTGTTCGATCTCGACTACCGAGATCCCGTCGGCGCCCGCACGGACTACCACCGCAATTGGGGAAGCGACGACCTCGACTCCCTCAGCCGATACGACGGTCTGCGACGAATCCGGCTGACACCGCTCGGCGCCTATGCGTTGGGCCTCACCGACACCTTCACGCCGACTGAGGATCTCGACGAGATCTCACCGTTGACGGTGTTGCCGAACCTCGACATCGTGGTTGCCCGCGGCATCACCCACACCGAGAGACTCACCCTCGCCGCCTTCGCCACCCAAACCGCCGACCACACCTGGAACGTGTCGCCGACCACCCTGACCGCAGCCCTCGGGGCAGGGCGCGACCTCACCGAGTTCACCGACTACCTACACCGTCGCGCTGAACACGAACTGCCTTCGACGCTCACCACTCTGATAGAAGATGTCCGCCGGCGGGGAGCGCAACTCATCGACCGCGGACCTCTTCGCGTGATCGAGTGCGTCGATCCGGCCACCGCGATGCTCATCGCCCATGACCGCAGGCTCCGCCCGCTGTGCCATCTGCTCGGAGACCGATTCTTGGGTGTCCAACCCGAGCATGAGTCGAAGTTCCGGACCGCTCTGCTCAAGCTCGGGTTCGGCCTACCCGCGGAGTGATGGCGGCAGTTCCGAGGGCGCCCGCGATCTGTTCGCGCCGTGCCCGACAATAGTTAGGTGATCGAAAGAGTTTCCCGGGTTCGGCCCGACGGCGAGGTCCACAGGTGACCTCGCCGGTCGGTTCGCGACAGGCGATGACCATCTGGGTCGTCGGGGTCGCGGTCTACTTCGTTGCGGTGCTGCAGCGCTCCTCATTGGCCGTTGCCGGCCTGCTGGCTGCCGAGCGTTTCGAGATCAGCGCTTCGCAACTGTCGACCTTCGTCGTGCTCCAGCTGCTGGTGTACGCGCTGATGCAGGTGCCGGTCGGGCTCGTCGTCGACCGGTTCGGTCCGCGTCGGGTACTTCTCAGCGGAACGCTGATCCTCACGCTTGCCCAGATCAGCTTCGCGTTCGCGGACAACTACACGTGGGCGCTGTCGTCGCGGTTCTTCGTCGGGGTCGGCGACGCCATGACCTTCGTGTGTGTCCTGCGACTGGTGACGAGCTGGTTCCCGGCGCGGCGGATCCCGCTGATCACGCAGCTCACCGGCGTGCTCGGCCAACTCGGCGCGGTCACGGCCGCCATACCGATGACCTGGGCACTGTCCACCTTCGGATGGAGTCGCGCGTACCTGGCCACCGCTGGGATCGGCGCCGTTCTGCTCGTGGTCGCACTGGTCGTCGTGCGCGATTCCGCGGCGGTCCGGTCGGTGTCGGGACCGATGCTGGGGTTGGCCGGAATCCGGCGAAACCTTCGCGCGTCGTGGGATCACCCCGGCACCCGACTGGGTTTCTGGATGCACTTCTCGACCCACTTCAGCGCCACCGTCCTGGGCCTGTTGTGGGGCTACCCCTTCTTCGTCGAGGGCGAGGGGATGAGCGCCGGTGCGGCGGGTCTGCTCCTGACGATCATGGTGTTCGCCATCATGGCGTTCGGCCCGATCTTCGCGTGGCTGATCACCCGGTGGCCGTGGCACAGGTCGACGCTGGTGTTGGCGGTGCTCGCCGGAATCGCGGCCACCTGGACGGTGGTACTGGCGTGGCCCGGCGGCGCGCCGTTCGCGCTCCTCGTGCTCTTGGTGGTGGTCTGTGGAATGGGCGGTCCGGCGTCGATGATCGGTTTCGATGTCGGCCGCACCTCCAATCCGGCATCGCGGGCGGGCACGGCCACCGGGATCATCAACCAGGCGGGGTTCATTGCCAGCTTGATCCTCGCAGGGCTCATCGGTCTCATCCTCGACTGGCGAACCCCGGACGGGGTCCAGGGATATCCGCCGGAGGCGTTCACCTGGGCGATGTCGGCGCAGTTCATGCTCTGGGGGCTGGGCGCGGTCCAGATCTACCGCTATCGCCGCAAGGGGCGTGCGCGTCTGTTAGGCGAGGAGCCGGAACGGTGGTCGCGCTAGTTCCGTCCGCCTCAGACCGCCCAGCGGTCCGCCAGCTCGTCCAACCATCCCGGCACCGCATCGGAATTCGCGGGCGGTGACTCCACCAGCACCAGTTCGTCGACGCCGAGAGCGTCGAGACCGGCGCGGTCCGTGGGAGCCGGATTCCGCAGCGCGACAGCGATGTCGAGATCAGAACGGTCCCGTCCGCTCTCCTGGCAGAACCGGTCGATCGTGCGGATCCGATCAGCCACCGCGTCGATCCGCCACCTACTCGTTCCTCCCGCAGCTGGTACGAGCAATGCGGGAGGAACTGCCCGACGTCGAGGTCAGCGTGCGCGGCGAAATGCTTGCGCCGGCGCAGGTCGACGCGCTGACGTCGGGGGAGATCGACATCGGACTCCTGCGCCCGCCGGAGAACTCCCCGGGGCTGCACGTTGAGACGGTGCGGAGGGACCGACTGTTCGTGGCGTTGCTGGCGGACCACCGACTTGCCGCCGATCTCACCTCGCCGATCGACGCGGGCCGCCTGCGAGACAGCGATTTCATCACGCACACCGGCGGTGGGAAGTCCGTCATGAACGGCGTGGTCGCCGCGGTGTGCGCACGGGCCGGGTTCGTCCCGCAGGCCAGGCACGAGGTAGAGGGGACCTCCACCCTGGTGACCCTCGTCGCTGCGGGCGTCGGCGTAGCGGTGGTCCCTGAACCCACTGCGGCACTCGGCATCGCCGGCGTCGTCTACCGCCCGCTGTCCGACGTCGGCGAGATCGATCTCGTCGTCGCATGTGATGCCGCGAACCGCACCCCGCCGGTCGATCACGCACTTCGCGTTCTGCGTGCCATTGCCTGAGTGGCGTCCGGCAGGGGAGTAACCTTGGCGCCAGTTGTGCGTGGACGTCAACGCAACGAGTCGCCACTGACGGTCGGACCGCCGCAACTGTCGCCGCCGCCATCCTGTATCCGGACCTGCTGGTCGGCCTCTGCTTCGAGCTGAGGATCACTGCCGGGTCCGGGTAGGGTCACTGCTGGTTCTCACCGTTTGTGATCTCGCATGAGGCTCTGAGTCTGTTCCTCGGAGAGTGCAGGTGGGGTAATCATGTCGATGGGCTTCCTGGAGTCGCTGCGGATGCCGTCGACCAGAACTTGGAGAGTTCTGCGCCAGAGTTCGGGGTGGGTGTCACCCCCGAGACCGCGAACCGCCTGTACAGCGACGAGCAGGATCGGAAAGTCACTGGGCGCGAAGCTGTCTCGAAGCCACCCTGCGCGCTTGGCGTCAGCGACCAACCCGTCGACGACGGCGATGAGTCGGGCCAGTGCATCGGCGCGGGGTTCGAAGTCGCCGGCGGTGGAGAGAAGCAACTGTCGCAGGCCCTTGTTGGCGGCCAGCAACTCGTTACAACGGACCAGGAGTTCGACGAGGGCCTCGGTCGGGCCGGATCGATCCTTCGCCGCTTCCGCGATTTCAGCCACCTCGTGGACCTTGTCCTCGAACAACGCGGTGATCAGACCGTGTTTGTCCCCGAAGCGTCGATAGACCGTTCCCACGCCGACCCCGGCCCGGTCGGCGACATCGGCCATCGTCACTTCCAGTCCGCGCTCCGCGAATGCCGCTGCTGCTGCGGTGGAGATCTTCTCGACATTGCGGGCGGCGTCGCGTCGCAGTGGAGCGTGGTCCCGCTCCGCCTCGCCAGCTGTCATGGTCGTCACATCCTCTCGTAACGGAATGACATGTTCCGTTTCGCGGTCTAGGGTAGTCGATGAATAAACGGAATTAATGATTCCGCTTCCTGGATGAGAGGAACCCGTGATGACAACGAAGACAGTGGACTTGGCGGCGAGTTCACCACCCGACACACGTCGCCGATGGGCGATCCTTGTCGTGCTGGCAACGGCGCAATTGATGGTTGTGCTCGACGCCACGATCGTGAACATCGCGCTCCCGGCCGCCCAGTACGACCTCGGGTTCGGCGACGAGTCGAGACAGTGGATCATCACCGCGTACTCCCTGACCTTCGGTGGCCTCCTGTTGCTCGGCGGGCGAATCAACGATCTCTTCGGACGCAAACAGTCGTTCGTGATCGGCCTCGCCGGTTTTGCTGCCGCCTCAGCGCTGGGCGGCTGGAGCCCCTCGTTCGAGGTACTCGTCGCTGCACGTGCTCTCCAGGGCGTGTTCGGTGCGCTGTTGGCGCCGGCGGCACTGTCCCTGCTGACCGTGACCTTCGCCGGAAGTGCCGACCGAGGCCGCGCCTTCGGGATCTACGGCGCGATCTCCGGAGCCGGTGGCGCCATCGGCTTGCTGCTCGGTGGAGTACTCACCGAGTACGTGTCCTGGAACTGGTGCCTCTACGTCAACGTTGCGTTCGCGGTTGTCGCGTTGGTTGGAGCGCTGTGGCTTGTCCCGTCTCACCGCACCGGGAGCGGCGGCTCCGGGCTTGACTGGCCGGGCACGATTCTCGTCACCGCGGGCCTCTTCTCGCTCGTGTACGGCCTTTCGAATTCCGAGGTCAACGGCTGGTCCGACACCTGGACGGTCACCTTCATCGTGGTCGGTATCGCCCTGCTCGCCGCGTTCGTCGTCGTCGAGACGCGTGTCGAGCACCCGTTGCTGCCGATGCGGGTGGTCCTCGATCGTGTTCGCGGCACCTCGTACCTGGTGATGTTGATCTGTGCGATCGGCATGTTCGCGGTGTTCCTGTTCTTGACGTACTACCTGCAGTCCACGCTCGGTTACAGCCCCGTCATCACCGGAGTCGCATTCCTCCCCATGGTTGGCGCCCTCGCTGTCACGGGCGCCGTGGTCGGTGCCGCTCTCATCACCCGGATCAGTCCAAAGATTCTGGTCGCAACGGGCATGGGCCTGGCCGGTGTCGGCATGATGGTCCTCACCAGGATCCAGGCGGACAGTGACTACGTCTCCGGCGTCCTTCCCGGCCTGATCATCACAGGAGTTGGTCTGGGTGTCGTCTTTGCCACCGCGATGAGCTTCTCCACCATCGGAGTGCAGGCCGAGGATGCCGGTGTCGCATCGGCCATGGTCAACACCGCCCAGCAGATCGGTGGCTCGATCGGTATCTCGCTCCTGTCGAGTTTTGCGGCGACGGCCGCGACGAACTACATCAACGACAACACCCCCGGATCCGTGGCGACATCTGGTCCGATTCCGGAGGCCGCCGTGCACGCGATGAAGCAGGGCGCGGAACTCGCCAGCTTCCACACCGCATTCTGGTGGGCTGCCGGCTTCTTCTTCGTCGGCGCGGCACTCGCAGCCGTTCTGTATCCACGGGCCATCCCGCGCACGGATCCGGATGCCGCTCCGGCGATTGCCCACTGATCGAGCCGATCTCGCAACACGCCCGGTGCCCAGACCCGCGGAATGGGCACCGGGCGATCAAAACCACTTACACCGAATCAGCGACAGTCCCAAGTTCGGCTCCTCCTGGGCTCTTGCAACTCGGGTGCGGCCGACGCCGGCGAGATCTTCGCGACCATCGACGCCGTCGGGGACGGCCACGACCGTGACTGGTTCGACGCCTGGCACGGACTCGGCCGGAGGCTCGTCGCCGAAGCGGACGCGAGCGCCGCGGCGGATCATTCCCACAGCGCCGCCTTCACCTATCTCCGTGCGGCCACGTACCTCTCGCAGGCGTTCGACGCACTCGACGGCATCGCCGACGACGAGCGTATGCCGGTGTTCGCCGAACATCGGGCCGCATGGGAGAAATTCGTCGACCACGGTCCGTTCGTCGCGCAACGACTGTCGATCCCGTACGAGGACACCGTGTTACCCGGCTGGTACCTTTCCCCGACCGACGCCGGCGATGCACCCCGGCCCACCCTGGTCATGGTGAACGGCAGCGATGGGTCGGTCTCGGCGCAGTGGTCGGCAGCGGCACACGGTGCGCTCGAGCGCGGCTACCGTGTCGTGATGTTCGACGGACCAGGGCAACAGTCGATGCTCTTCGAGCACGGGACGTACTTCCGGCCCGACTGGGAGGCCGTGCTGACGCCGGTCACCGAAGTCGTCGTCGGACTCGGTGGTGTCGACGCCCGGCGCCTCGCCGTCTACGGCATCAGCCAGGCCGGTTACTGGGTTCCGCGCGCGATCGCCTTCGAACATCGTCATGCCGCCGCGATCGCCGATCCCGGCGTGGTGAAGGTCGATACGTCGTGGCTGGAAAATGTTGGTACGTCGCTGGCGAAGAAACTCGAGGAGGGCAAGGATCACGACTTCGATCAGATGATGGCCATCGGCATGAAGCTGAGCAAGTCGACCAAGAAGCTGTGGGATTGGCGGGCGCGCCCGTACGGCGAGGCCGGTTACGCGGAGACGATGAGAGCCGTTGCCGAGTATACGCTGACACCCGAAGTCGCGGAGCAGATCCGGACGCCGATGTTGATCACCTCACCGGAAGACGAACAGTTCTGGCCCGGTCAGTCGGCACAGCTCGCCGAGATGTCGGGCGCGGCAACCGAACTGGTCGAGTTCACCGCTGCCGAAGGTGCGAGCTGGCACTGCCAGCCAATGGCACGGGCGCTCACCGACAGTCGCATTTTTGACTGGCTCGACGAGACCCTCGCCTCGGCGGCGAACTCCTAGAGTGCGGGATTCGTACCGGAAACCGCTACGAATCCCGCACCCTGCCTGGGGGGCGAAAGCCCGTGTCAGCTCAGCAGCAGCCATCCGAATCGGAGGCCGAGCGCCGTAACACCGAGGACCCCGGTCGCGATCAGCCAGCGGCGCGCTAGGCGTTCTGCACGCACGTGATCGTCACCGGGCCGTAGGTAGACGAAGGCCGCCGTCATCGCGCACAGGGCAGCGGCGGCCCCGACGACGATCACCAGCGTCAGCATCAACACACCACCCATCATGCCGATGAATTCGCAAACCGTGCCGTCGGCTGCGCAAGGTCGTGATCGCACAATGGTCGGCGCGGGGTGATTTCGACAAGCTCAACCAGCGGAGGTGCACAGTCGACGCAAACCGACGCACAGTCGACGAACGAATTCGGCGCTGCGGCTTCATCCGAAGTCGCAGCGCCGAGTCGAGATCATCGACGACGGGGGGATCAGTCGACTTCCTCGCCCACCCACTTCGCGAGCAGGTGGTGCATGTGGCGGATCTTGAGTTCCTGGTACGCCGCCATCGGCAGGTACTTCTGAGTGGTGGTCTTCAGGCCGCGGTGCACCTTCGGCATGTTGTACGCGTCCTGGTCGAACACGCGGGCCGAGCTGCCGAGGACCGTGGCGTCGATCCAGGTCTGTTCGGGCGTCAGCCACTGCACCTTCGCGGCCGGCGGACGCGGCCCGGTGAACGGCGCCAGCAGGTAGACGTCCATGATCGACGTGTTGTGGTCGTCGCCGTTCGGCCGGAACCGGTAGACGATGCGCTGGTAAGCACCCCACGGATGGAAGTTCGGGAACACCGTGTAGTAGATGCTGTCGAGTGACTCGGCGTCGGACATGTTGTCCGCCTTCACATCACCGATGACCTCGCGGAGCCCCTCGCGGGCGAGCAGGCCGGACATCTCGCGCGCGGTGACACCGTCGGGCAGGGTGACCATCGGGTCCTCGTCGATGCGCGCATCCACCATCGAGTCGAACATCTCCTGCTCGCTCGGGGTGAACTTGATGTGCGGGCTGGGCACGCCGTTGGCGGTGATCCCGCGGTTGAAGTTGCCCCACGAGTCGTACTGGCTGTTCGAATCCCCCGTTCCCACAACACGTTGCGGGTGGGTGGTGATGACGTGGAAGGCCTCCGAGAACGCCTCCTGGGCGATCTTCCAGTTCGCGTCGATGACCTTCGCGACGTGCGCCTGGATGTAGCGATCCTCCAGCGGCCAGGCCTCGAAGTGCTTGCCCAGGTCGCCGAGGAAGCTGGCAAGCGACTCCGACTGCGGGTCCATGTTGATGAAGACGAAGCCGCCCCAGGTGTCGACCTTGACCTGCGGAAGGTTCATTGCATCCTTGTCGACGTGGGGGAAATCCCATTCGCACGTCATGGATTTCAGCGATCCGTCCAGGTTCCAGCAGAAGCCGTGGAACGGACAACGCAGGTCGTTGCCCGCGGGACCGCTCTCCTCGCGGAGCATCCGGCCGCGGTGCAGGCACGAGTTGTAGAACGCGCGGATGGACATGTCCTTGCCGCGCACGACGAGGATCGACTTGTCGCAGATCTCATAGATGTGCGTGTCGCCGGGCTCGGGGATCTCCTCTTCACGACACGCCATCTGCCAGACCTTGTACCACATACGATCTCGCTCGAGCTCGTGATACTTGCGGCTGATGTACCGCGAGACCGGGATGAAGTTCTGATCCTCGTAGAGGTCGTGGGTCTCCTCCCGCAGGACCTGCGGGACCGGGTGGGTGTCGGTGTCGAGCAGTCGCTGGTAGCTGGCGACGTAGTCGGCCTGCTCGTCGTCGGATGCCGACGATCCGGGGGTGCGTGTGTCGATCTCGGTCACAATTTGCCTCCTTCGGCCAGGCGATTGCTGCGGGCTTCGTCGGCGAGTCGGTCCGCCTGCATCTTCTCCAGGAGCTTGGCAGCGCCCATGAAGCGACGGTTCTGGGTGATGGGAACGGGCTCGCGCGGACCGAGACCGACCCAGCGGGCCATCTCCGGGTCAACGGATTTCACTTCGCCGTGCAGATACCGGCCTTCGGGGTCGAAGGTGCCGGTCTTGCCGTCCTTGGTGGTCACGAGGACGTTGAAGTCCTCATCGAATTCGTAGATGGCTCGACTCATCGGATGCTGGATCTGACGCATCGGGTTCTCCTCGGTGGGGCTGGCGCGCCTCTTACTTGGCAGCGTATTCACTAACTGTAGCACCGAGAGTGAGCGGCAACACATCGAACTGTATTCGCTGTAAAAAAAGTTCAGATGGAACGGGCTGCCCACCGGAGCGAGTTGGCGATCAGGGACCGATAGTCCGGGTGGGCGAGAGTGGCCGCGGTGTCGCCGGGCTGGAGGTAGACGAGGCGGGATGCACCGTTGGTGCGACACCAGCCGACCAGCGACGATCCCTCGGCGTGCTGCCACCCCTCTCGTTCATCCCGCCGCCCGGACATGGCCAGTGCGGTGGAGAAGTGCACGTCGTCGGTCATCGGTGCGTTCGTCCGCAGCAACGGCGTCACGGAGTCCTCGAACACCTCGCAGAGATAGGTCTCGTCGACGAGGTCGAGATGTGCCGGCAGGTCCGCGGTCACCGGGTGGGTGCTGTCCTCGATGGTGATCCGCTGCTCCACCGCATGCCGATAGCCGGAGTCGGGGCGCGGTGCCCCGCGCACGGTTCCGGGCTGGTACAGGTAGCGGCCGCCGACGAACTCCGACCACTCGTCCCAGTTGGCCCAGCTCGCGATCGCATGATGCAGGACGACGTATCCGTGCCCCGTCTCGCGGGCCGCGCGCAGACAGTCCCGCAACGACTCCGGCGGGTCGTACGGTTCGGGCAGGGTGCCCGGCATGTCGTAGTGAAGGGACACGTCGTGGTCGGCGAGGTCGTCGGGCCCGATCGCGGCGTCGGGATGTTCGCGCCAGGTGACCTCACCGGGAAGGGCGTCGAGGAGATCGGCGAAGGCGGCTCGGTCGAAGGAGTGGCCGCCGGTGATCGCGAGGATGCGCATGTTCGAGTCCAACCTGCATCGGAGTAACTGTTTCGGAATTAAAGTTACTCGACGGGCTCGGCTCGGGTCAGCGGCCTTCGATCATCTTGGTGCAGACGTCGGTCGTCGCGGTGCGCAGACTGGGTACCGGGATGTCCGACAGCGGCCCACCCTCGATACGCAGGGGTTGGATGGCGATGGTCATCGCGATCATCGTCCGGACCCGGAGGGTGCGCGCCGCGTGCTGTGCGGTGGCCGCACGCCGGTTGGGCGGGTCCTCACCGGCCGGGAAGTAGTCGAACGCACGTCGGATGTGCCGTTCCTCGTACTCCTTCGTCAGCAGCCGGGTCCCGGGGGTCGCGCCGCCGGCCATCTGCAGGAACAGCATGCGGGCGGAATTGGGGTGCTCGGCGGTCCAGTCCCAGACCGCGGCGACGACGTCCTTGAACGAGTCCGCGCTCGCGGACACATCGTCCGGTCGAGCCGACTGCGCCGCGGCCGAACTCGCGTCCATCGCATAGCCGAGTGCGCTCTCGAAGAGCTCCTCTTTGCTGGCGAAGTGATAGTAGACCGCGGTCGGGACCATTCCCGCCTCGGTGGCGATCTCCTGGATGGAGGCCTCCGCGAACCCCTTTCGCGAGAACACGCGAACCGCGGCCTTCACGATGAGATGCCGCCGCGACGGACGGTGCGCGGTCGTGCCGTTGCCTGCGCCCGATCCGTTCTGGACCGGTGAGTCCGGCGGTGCGCCCTCGGCGCCGGCCTCGTGTTCCATCGGCGAGATGTCGGGTGCGGCGTCAGGATCGACGTCCTCCTGTGGGCCGCTGCCCGCCCCCGGGTCCGCGGCCGCCAGTGCGATGTCGTCGGCAGCCGGGGTCGAATCCCAGCCGAGCCAGTCGGCGTCCGACTCCGACATGCCGTCGGCCGGCCGGGCGTTGTCTCGCCTCGATCTCGCCATACGTCCTCCTCGCCGTGCTCCCCGTTCCGATCCGCCGTGGCGCAGACCTCCCGGTTCCGTTCACGGCGTGCCATCAGGATGGCACAGCCCGTGGCAGCCCCCGATGCTGTCATGATCTATCGCATGGCGGGCAAGAATCCCTCAGGACGAAGCACTTCCGGCCGACGCAACGCCGGGCGCGCGTCGGCGAGCGCTCCGAGTGGCGGCAGCGGCGCGAAGCGGGCCGCGCACCGGCCGTCTCGACGCGACGTCGTCGTCGAGGCGGCGATGCACCTGTACTCGATGCGGTCGATCGAGGACGTCACCGTCGCCGACATCGCCGCTGAGGCGCAGATGACCTCGGCGGCAGTGTATTACCACTATCCCTCCAAGGAGGAGGTACTCCTCGGCGGACTGCGGATCTTCGCCGATCAGATGCTCACCCAACTGCGCACGGAGATCGACGCCGATCCCGACGCCTCGCTCGGCGACGTGATCATCTCGGTTCTCGAGTGGACCGACGCCCACCGGGCGGCGTCGCTGGTCTACTTCGTGCGGTCGCCCGGATGGAGTCTGTCGATCGAGGCGCTGCGCCGGGAGGTGCGTCTGGAGATGCTCGCGATCTTCTCCGCCGAGTTGCGGGCGCGGGACCGCATCACGTCCAAGGCCAAGCAGGCCGCTGCGGCAACGGCACTGTCCAGCCTCCTCGAGGTGTCCGCGTCGTCGTGGCTCACCGAGGACGTCGTCCTCGCGAACCTGGGGCGCCGGCGCTTCTCCGACGAAGTGCGTGAGCTCGCCGCCGACATCGCCAGCGTGTGATGTGACACCCTCGAACCTATAGCTTCGACGTCTGATCGTTCACCTGAGCAGGCGGTTCGCGATAGTATCTTTATAGAGAACCTAGTTTGTGGTTCACTGGAGCCGTGCCCAACCAGACTCGTGCGCGCTCGATCGATCTCGACAACCCGTTCGCGCCGCTGGCCGGACTGTGCGAACTCGTGCTCATCCGCCACGGCGAGCAGGCGCTGAGCAAGGAGCTCAGCGCAGCTGAGACCGTCGATCCGCCTCTGTCCGGCCTCGGGCAGCGACAGGTGCGCGCCGTGGCCGACCGGCTCGCCACCCACACCGTTGATGTCGTCTACAGTTCGCCGCTGCGCCGGGCCCTCGACACCGGCCGGGCCATCGCCGCCCATCACGGTCTGGAACCGATCGTCCGCGACACCCTGACCGAGTACGAGCCGTGGCAGTCCTTCCCGGCCGACGAATCGCCGTTCGAGACCCTTCCGCACGACGAGATATCCCGGATCTTCCGCGAACACATCAGGACCCGCAGCTACGAACCGTTCCCGTACGCCGAGGACCCGGTGGCCTTCCGTGCGCGAGTGCTCGGCGAGATCGGCCGGATCGTCGACGCGCACCTCGGCGAGCGCGTGGTGGTCACCTGCCACAGCGGGGTGATCAATGCCGTGCTCGCCGACGCGCTCGGAAGCGGTTTCGACATGCCGGTCCGCGTTCACCACACGTCGGTCAACGTGTTGCGCGGTGCGGACACCCGCCGTGCGGTGCAGTCCGTCAACGACTTCACACACGTGCTCGACTTCCAGACCTCCGTCGGCGCGATGAACCTCTAGTCCGACCCCGCCAGAACAACCAGCCCCGAACCGCCAGCACGACCGAAAGAAGAAGGACCCGACATGGATCTCGACCTCACCGGAAAGCGCGCCCTCATCAGCGGCGCGAGCAAGGGGATCGGCCTCGCCATCGCCAAGACGCTCCTCGCCGAGGGTGCATCGGTGGGCATCTGCGCCCGCGGCGAAGCCCAACTCAAGACCGTCGCCGACGAGCTGTCCGAGTCCGGCACGGTGTTCTGGAAGTCCGTCGATGTCGGCGACTCCGCGGCTGTGACGTCCTTCGTCGACGACGCGGCCGAGTCGCTCGGCGGGATCGACATCGTCATCGTGAACGCATCGGCCATGACCGGCAAGGGGCGCGAGGCGTGGGAGAACAGCTTCAACGTCGATCTGATGAGCCTGGTCGGCTTCATCGAGGCGGCCACACCGCACCTGGAGAAGAGCTCGGCCGCGTCGGTCGTCACGATCAGTACGACATCGGCCATCGAGGCCGGCCCGATCACCACCGCCAACAGCTATGGCGCGCTCAAAGCCGCCGTGTTGCAACACTCCTCGGCGCAGGCACGTGTCTTGGGAGCCAAGGGGATTCGCGTCAACGCGGTGTCGCCCGGTCCGGTCTACTTCGAAGGCGGACCCTGGGACACCATCAAGGAGCAGCGCCCGCAACTCTATGACGCGGCGCTGTCGTCCGCCGCGCTGGGCAAGCTGGCCGCCGCCCAGGATGTCGCCAACGCGGTGACCTTCCTGGCGTCGCCCGCCGCCGGTCACATCACGGGCACCAACCTGGTCGTCGACGGCGGCTTCACCAACCGATTCGACTTCTGAGATGAGCGCGGACTCCACCGAGACCGCCGACGTCGTCGTCCTCGGCGGCGGTTCGGGCGGATACTCGTGTGCTCTGCGCGCCGCGCAGCTCGGCATGTCGGTCGTCCTGGTGGAGTCCGGCAAGCTCGGCGGTACCTGCCTGCACAACGGTTGTATCCCCACCAAGGCGCTGCTGCATGCCGCGGAGATCGTCGACTCCGTGCGCTCTGCGGCCGATTTCGGAATCAAGGCCTCGCTCGACGGTGTCGACATCACCGCGGTGCACGCGTACAAGCAGAAGGTCGTCGACGGTCTGTACCGCGGCCTCGAGGGACTGATCGCCTCGCGGGCGATCCGCGTGGTGCGTGGTCACGGCCGCGTCGTCGGGGACCGAACGGTCGCAGTCGATCTCGCGGACGGGGGGACCTCGCGACACCGGGGTGAGGCCCTTGTCCTTGCCACCGGATCGCAGTCGCGGACCCTGCCGGGCATCGATATCGGCGGTCCGATCATGACCAGCGACCGTGCGCTGGAGCTGGATTCGATCCCGAGGTCGGCGATCGTCCTGGGCGGCGGCGTGATCGGTTGCGAGTTCGCCAGTCTGTGGGCGTCGCTCGGCGTCGAGGTCACCACCGTGGAGGCGGCACCACGACTGGTCCCGACTGAGGACGAGTGGTCGTCGAAGCAGTTGACCCGAGCGTTCCGCAAGCGCGGCATCACCATTCGGACTGCGGCCATGCTGTCCGCCGCGCGCGTGACCGATGCCGGGGTCGCCGTCGATCTCGCCGGCGAGTCGGAACCGTTGCACGCCGACATCCTGCTGGTGGCGGTAGGGCGTGGTCCGCGGACGTCCGGTCTCGGGCTCGAGGAGGCGGGCATCCGACTCGACCGCGGGTTCGTCGAGGTCGACGATGCGCTGCAGACCACTGTGCCGGGGGTCTACGCGGTCGGTGACATCGTGCCGGGTCCGCAGCTCGCCCATCGCGGCTTCGCTAACGGTATCTTCGTGGCCGAGCAACTGGCCGGCCTCGATTGTGTGCCGGTCGCCGACAGCGGGATTCCACGTGTCACCTACTCCCACCCCGAGGTTGCGTCGATCGGGTTGACCGAGGCCGAAGCCGTCGACCGGTACGGGGACGTCACCACCGCCGTCTACGACCTGGGTGGCAACGGCAAGAGCCGCATCCTCCAGACGTCGGGTGGGGTGAAGCTTGTTCGCGCCGGGTCCGACGGACCCGTCGTGGGAATCCATCTCGTCGGTGATCGGGTCGGTGAGCTCATCGGTGAGGCACAGCTGATCTACAACTGGGAGGCGACCGCCGACGACGTCGCGAACCTGGTGCACGCGCATCCGACCCAGGCCGAGGCGCTCGGCGAAGCCCACCTCGCGCTGGCGGGCAAACCCCTGCACGCACACGCCTGAGATCTCGAGGAGCGACATGTCCGGACCCGCCGGCCGCCTTGACGCGGTCGTCATCTGCGGTGGGCAATGGCACGACTTCGACTACGCGAGACTGCAGATCCTCACGCTGCTGGCCGATCACGAAGTGGTGCGAACGCGAGTCTTCGACGACTACGCGGGTGCGATCCCGGCCATCGACGACGCGGATCTGCTGATCACCTACACGTGCAACCGGATTCCGGACGAGGCCGCGCAGCGGTCGCTCACCGAGTTCCTCGCACGCGGCGGTCGATGGCTGGCGTTGCACGCCACCAACTCCGCGATCGAGCCGACGCCACCGGGGTCGCCGAGCAAGTACGTCACCCCACGCACCATGGGCGTGCTGCCGCAGCTGGTAGGTAGCCAGTTCCTGGGTCATCCGCCGATCGCGCCGTACCGGGTCGAGATCACGGACCCCGACCATCCGCTTGTCGACGGTGTCGAGGCCTTCGACGCCGTCGACGAGCTCTACGTCAGCGAACTCTTCGAGCCGATAGAGGTTCTCGCGCACACCCGGTTTGTCGGCGAGTCAACGGGTTTCGCGGAGGGACACACCACCTCCGACGATCCGCTGCCGGTGCTCTATCTCAAGAGACATGACGCCGGAACCGTCTGCTACTTCACGCTCGGGCACTGCCGCGGCCGGTTCGATGTCCAAGACCTGGGTATCGACGATCTCGGACGGGTCGACCGGGGGAGCTGGGAGGTGCCGGAGTACCGGACCATCCTCGGCCGCTGCGTGGCGTGGGCGGTACGCGGGACGTTCTGAGGTTCAGAGCATTCCCCAGTGCCCCGTTTCGTGACCGGCAGACTTCAACTCGACTCCTAGACCTCGATCGAAGTCCATCGGTCGAGTTGAGGTCTGCCGGTCACGGGCCCGACCAACCCTCCGCTCCCTGAGGAGCGCCCGGAGCTTGCGGAGGGCGCGTCCAACCCTCCGCTCCCTGAGGAGCGCCCGGAGCTTGCGGAGGGCGCGTCACGAAGGGTCCGGCGACCGAGGTGGTGAGACCCCTCGTGACGGTCGCAAGCTCGCTCCTCAGCATCCGCGGCCTGGCGGCCGTCGTGGACCACGAAAGACGCTCGTGAGCGCCAAAACTCCATGCTCCCTGAGGTGCGAGCGAAGCGAGCCACGAAGGGCCTCGCAAGGTGCCTCACCAGGCCCTTCGTGGCTCGTCGCTAGCGCTCCTCGCACCTCAGGGACCAAGGGGTGTATGGCTCTTTCGGATAAGGGAGCAACGATCTCGATCAGTACGACGCGGTACCACCGTCGACACTGAGGATGGCACCGGTGATGCCGGCGCCCGCATCGGAGGCGAGCAGCATCGCCATTGCGGCGACCTCTTCGACGGTGTTGGGGCGCTTGATGGACGATTCCTGCGAGAACAGGTCGACCATCTCGTCGAAACTCATGCCCATCGCCGCCGCCGTCTGCGGGCCGTTGTTCTTGATGATGTCGGTGATCACGAGCCCGGGGCAGATCGCGTTGACCGTGATTCCCTGTGTACCCACCTCGCGCGCAATGGATTTCGTCATCCCGTTGATCGCGTGCTTGGCGGCGACGTAAGCGGTGAACACCGGCTTGCCCTGCTTGCCCTCGACCGAGGAGATGTTGATGATCCGCCCGTAGGAGTTGGGGATCATGTGCTGCAGTGCGCGCCGCGTCGCCCAGAAGTTCGAGTTCAGGTTCCAGTTCAGCACGAGGTTCCACTCCTCGTCGGACAGCTGCGCGGTGGGCTGCAGATCGTTCGCACCGCCGGCGTTGTTCACCAGGACGTCGATGCGGCCGAAAGTCGCCACCGTCTGCTCGATGAAGTCCTCGACATCGGCCTGCACGGTCACGTCGCCCTGGAAGAACGCGGCCCGGTCGCCGACGCCGAGATCGGCCAGAGCTTTATCGCCCTTCTCCTTGGATCGGCCGTTGAGGGCGACCTTCGCGCCCTCCGCGAGGGCGGCCTCGGCGATCCCGCGGCCGATTCCCTGGGTCCCGCCGGTGACGGCAACTACTTTGTCCTGCAACTTCATCGAACGTCTCCTTGATTCCTGAACGAGAGACCGAGACGAGTTACTTGCCAACGCCTACAGTCTTGCAGGTAGAGTGTCACACATCACAGCCCACGTGTATACCCTGTAAAGAAACTATGGCCGCCTATCCCGAGCGGTCCCAGGAGAGACGAGAACGACATGTCCGAACAGCGCTGGTTGGTCGACACCGAACCGAGTGCACGTCTGCCCATCTACACGCGGCTCAACGCCAGCGATGTGCTGTCCGATCCGATCACACCACTGGGCGCCGACCTCGGGTGGATTCAGAACATCCTGCCCGGGTGGAACGCCGGCTACGCCTTCCACGGCAGCTACTCGCTGGTGGAGAAGCCGGACGTGGCGGCATCGTCGGGGATCTTCTACGGACACCTGTACATCAATCTGTCGATGTCGCGGCTCGTGGGTATACGTGGTGGCCTGTCGGTTGAGCTCGTCGACCAGCTCTTCTACGGTGGCGATCCGAACATCCCGGAGTACGTCGGGCATCCCGATGACGAGAATGCCGATGCCAGCGCCCGGTTGGCCGCTCGGAATGCCTGGATCATGTCGACCGAGACCTTCCCCGAACTCGACGAGGACCGTGAACTGGCCGACAAGTTGCGCACGGAACGCCCCGATCTGTCGAGTCTGACCCCGGTTGCACTCGTCGCACGCGCACGTTCGGTCATGCCGCTCGAGCGCGCCGCATGGCGTGGTGAAGTGGCGGCGACCAACGGTGCGGCCGTCGGCCCGTCGGTGCTCGGTCAGCTTCTCGGGCCCGACAACCAGGACCTCGTCGTCACCCTCGTGGGTTCGGCGGGTGACGTCGATTCGGCTCTGCCGTCGTTCGCGCTCTGGGAGTTGGGACGGATGGTTCGCGCCGACGAGCGCCTGACCGCGGCGTTCGATCAGGGAATCGAGGGCCTCGCGGCTCGGGTGGCCGGGGTGGACCCGAAGTTCGACGCCTCGTTCGCCGACTTCCTCGCCGAGTTCGGCTACCGGGGGCCGAACGAATGGGACCTCGGTTCGACATCGTGGGAGACCAAGCCGGAACTGGTGCTCGGGCTCGTCGACCGTCTGCGCCTGCAGGACGACTCCGCCTCACCGACCGCCCGCCTCGCCGAGCATGCGGGAGACACCGATGCCGCGCTCGAGCGGGCACGCGCGATCGTCGGCGACGACGCGGAGGCCCGGGCGACGCTCGACGCCGCGCTTGCCTCGGCACGTCGGTTCGCGGCCTGGCGCGAACGGGCGAAGACCAACTGCATCAAGGTCTTGCACGAGGCGCGGGTGCCCTTGGCCGAGCTCGGTCGACGGCTCCACGAACAGGGACACCTGGCTTCTGCCGACCACGTCTTCATGGCGGTCGACGAAGAGCTGGATCTCCTGGCCAGTGAACCGTCCGCCCTCACCGACACCCTCGCCGAACGGCATCGCGGGTGGAAGGGCCTGTTCGGTCTGGACCTGCCGACCTTCCTCGACACCCGAGAGCCGCTGCCGCCGCTGTCGAGTCTGCGTCGCAAGGACCAGGTCGAGGTGGATGGGGTGACCTCCGGCGAGGTCCTGCAGGGGTCCGGGGCATCGCCCGGTGTGGTTCGGGGACGCACCCGCACCATCACCTCGATGGAAGATCTGGACAGTTTCGAGGTGGACGAAGTGCTGGTGGCGCCCCAGACCGATCCGTCCTGGACGCCGCTGTTCATGGTGTCCTCCGCCGCCATCACCGACGTCGGCGCGATGGGGTCACATGCGATGATCGTCAGCCGCGAGCTCGGTATTCCCTGTGCTGCCGGCGTTCCCGCCGCGACCCGCCGGATTCCCGACGGCACGCTGGTCGAGGTCGACGGGTCGAAGGGCACCGTCACCATCCTCGAACTGCCGGCCGCGGCGGATAACTCATGACCAGCGGCGTGGCGACCACGACCCGGGCGGTCTTCCTCCGAAAGCGACCCGACGACGGTGTGCCGAGACCGGAGAACTTCGAGGTTCGGGAGACCGACGTCGGTCCCCTGCGTGGTGATCAGATCCTCGTCGAGAACCGGTACATGAGTGTCGATCCGTCCATGCGGGGCCGCCTCGGTACCTCGGAGATGCACTACACCACCAGCTTCGCCGAGGATGCGCCACTCGATGGTTCGGCGATCGGCGTGGTGATCCGCGGCAACGACCGCATCCCGGCGGGCGCCTGTGTGCGGCACCGCCTCGGCTGGCGCGAACTCGCCGTCGTCGATGTCGACGCCGCGACCGTGATCGATCCGCGTGGAGCGGATCTGCATCACTGGCTCGGCGTCCTGGGGCAAACGGGGTTCACGGCTTACTGCGGCCTGTTGCGGGCCGGTGGGTTACGTGAAGGCGATGAGGTGTTCGTGTCCGCGGCCGCGGGCGCGGTCGGCAGTGCGGCAGGGCAATTCGCGAAACTGCTGGGTGCGAGTCGCGTCATCGGCAGTGCCGGTGGGTCGACGAAGGCGGCGCTACTGACCGAGCGGCTGGGTTTCGACGCGGCGATCGACTACCGGGCCGAACCGATCGCCGAGGGTCTGCGTCGGGTGGCGAAGGGGATCGACCTCTACTTCGACAACGTCGGCGGTGATCATCTGATCGCCGCACTGCACAGTCTTCGGATGAGCGGTCGGGTTGCCATGTGCGGCATGATCTCGGCCGTCGGCGACGACCGGCCGCCCATCGATCACCTGATGCAGGCCATCCTCAAGCGGATCACGTTGACCGGGTTCATCGTTCGCGACCACGAGGATCTCCGTGCGGAGTTCGAGGAGCGCGTCCTCGGTTGGCTTGCGGCCGGTGACCTCGTGGCCGAGTCCACGATCCATCGCGGCATCGACAACGCGGTCGAGGCGTTCCTGGCGATGCTGGACGGCGGCAACGTCGGGAAGATGCTCGTCGAACTCAACTGACCGACCCTGATGCCGAGAGAGCCCGGAACGCGATGCGTTCCGGGCTCTCTCGTCGTGCTGACCGCTCAGACGATGTCGAGGGTGTCGAGGACTCGTGCGGCATGGGTGTCGTCGCCGTGGATGCTCACGTGGTCGCGCCAGGGGGACCGGGTTGTTCCCCAGAGGACGAAATCGGCTGCCGACGAGGTGATCACGGTGTCGGTGCGCTCGAGACCGGAGTCGACCGAGAGCAGCTTCTCGCCGGGGCGCAGCGACCATTCACCACCCCCCGGCCCGGTGAGGCGCAGGCCGATCGTGCGTCCGTCAAGTGCGGTGTTCACCGTCGGGCACATCTGCGGCAGCCCGGCGAGCATCCAGCCGATCGCCGCGTCGAGCAGAGCCTCCTGGCCACCGTCGAGCGGGCGGGTCACCGGGCCCTCCGGCGCGAGGAGATCGACGTACATGTGGCACCACATGTCGAAGGCGAAGGCATCCGAGAGCTGATGCGTTTCATAGGTTCCGAGGTCGGTGAGCGTCATCGGCGCGGACGCGATGGCGGGGTCCTGCATGGCCGCGAGTGCGTCCATGGCGGGGCCCACCGTGGACAGGAACTCGTCGGCGACCCGGGTAGGGGTCCAGTCCCGTCGCGCGTCGACGAGACGGTTCTGGAGTTCCTCGGCGGTCGTCGGGGGTGGGGCGGACGGATCGGGTTCGGCCGGGTTCACGATCGCGGCGAAGTTCGAACCCGTGTGTGCCACCAGATCTTTGACCGACCAGCCGGCGCACCGGCTGGGTGCCGACCACTCGGCGGGGGTCAGACCTCGGATGAGGGATGCATATTCGTCGGCAAGTGTTCGGCTCGCCGCCACGCCGGCATGGCTCATGAGGTTCTCCTGGAATCGTTGATCGGGATGTGTTGCACATCACTGCGATACCGGAAGAGTAACAGGGTTTCGTATAAAGAAACCCAGAAATCAGCCGAGATGCGCTGTCTCGTTGACCGATTGCACCACGAGGCGGCCGGAGAGGGTGACCGCGATGCGTGACACCGACGTGTAGCCCGGGTTGAAGAAGAACGGCGACGGCGCCCGGAGGATATCGCTGAGGAGAGTGTTGATGACGCCTCCGTGGGAGACCAGGACGGACAGCTCGCCCGGTGCGGCCGCCGCGGCATCGAGTACCGCCGAACGCATCCGGGCTGCCGTGGCGTCGCGGTCGTAGTCGGGGACGAAGTCGTCGTACCGGCCCTCGGCGAACGCGCGGCCGCGCTCAGTGGCCGCGATGGCCTCCGGGGTCGCGTAGACCGCACGGTCGCTGTCCCATTCGCGCAACCGCTCGTCGACCCGGACGTCGAGTCCGAGCGGTTCGGCGGCATGCCGTGCGGTCTCGTGTGCGCGCATGTACGAGCTCGCGACCACCTGCACGACGGGGAGTCCGCGCAACCAGGTGCCGAGTCGCCGCGCCTGGTCGACGCCCTCGGGTCCCAGGCCGGGATCCGGGCCCGCCGGCCCGCCCGGCAACCCATGCCGGACGAGGATGATCTTGCTGGCCGCGGCCACCGTCTCGTGGCCGTCGAGGGTCGCGGGGCGAATGGTCTCGGTGGCATCGCGTCCCGGTACATCCGGTGAGGAGATGGCGGTCATCGGGCGAGCTCGCCGTCGAGTTCGGCATCCGTGATCCGGGAGTCGGAGTCGAACGGCACGCCGCGCAGATGTGCGGTGTCGTTGACGGAATCGACGACGAGGACCCCGGAGTCGAGTCGGCGCACCCGCGCGACGCTGGTGTAGGCCGGGTTGTGCCAGAACGTCTTCGGCATCTCCAGCACATCTGCCAGCGCGGCGTTGATGATCCCGCCGTGCGCGACGGCGACGATCCGTCCACTCTCCCGGAGCGCGAGGATCTCCTCGAGCGCGGAACGTGCGCGTCGCCGGAAGGAGGGCAGATCGAGGGACGGTACATACTCCTCGTACCGTCCGGAACTGACGGCGAGGAGCCTCGGATCGTCGGCTGCCATGTCCTCGACCGCGGTGTAGTCCTCCGGCGAGATGTCGTCGTCCCACTCGCGGAGGTCCTCGAGGACATGATCCACGTCGCGGCCGAGTTCCGCGGCGATCACCTCGGCGGTCTGCAGCGCCCGCGAGTACGGGCTCGCGACGATCAGGTCGATCTCGTCGTGCCGCAACCAGGTCGCCAGTCGTCGGGCATCGGCGATGCCCGCGGGTGCCAGTTCCGGGTTGCGGATTCCGGAGACCGGCTGGCCGTGCCGGACGAACAGGATCTCGATCATGTATGCCTCTCGGTGTGCTCAGCCGGCGATGGTCCGGTCGGAGTCCCAGTACGGACGCCGCAGCGCCTTCTTGTCGAGCTTGCCCATCGCGTTGCGCGCCAGATCATCCACGACGACATAGTGTTTCGGGCACTTGTACGACGCCATCGACTCCCTGGCGAAGGCCCGGATCGCGTCGACGTCGGGCTCGGTGCCCGCGGTCGGCACGACGAGTGCGAGCAGCGCCTCGCCGAGGTCGGCGTCCGGTACCCCGATCACCGCGACCTCGGCGATGTCCGGGTGCCCGCGCAGCACCTGCTCGCTCTCTGCCGGGTACAGGTTCACGCCACCGGACACCACCATGTCGGCCACCCGGTCGGTGATGAAGACGAAGCCGTCGTCGTCGACATGCCCGACGTCGCCGAGCGTCGCGACGCCGGGGAGGATGTAGGCCTTGGCGGTCTTCTCCGGGTCCCCGTGATAGGTGACCTCACGTCCGGCAGGTGTGCGAAAACCGAGGATTCCGGTCTCGCCCGGCCCCCGGACCTCCCCGTCCGAACCGACGACCACGACCTCGAACGGGTCGACGACGCGACCGACCGAACTCGGGTGGGCGAGCCATTCGTGCGAGTCGATCTTGCAGACGGTGCCGATCTCGCTCCCGCCGTACGACTCGATCAACACCGGTCCGAACCAGTCGATCATCGCGCGCTTCACCTCGGCCGGGCACGCCGAACCGGTATGTGCCACATAGCGGAGGGACCCGATGTCGTACGACGACCGGGTCTCCGCGGGCAGTGCGAGAAGACGCTGGAAATGTGTCGGGACCATCAGTGTCGAGGCGACGCGGTGCGTGTCGATGAGCTCCAGTACCCGCTCGGCGTCGAAGCGGCCGAGGATGACGACCGGCTCGCCCGACAGCAGGTGCCGGATGGAGGTGAGCGGCCCGTTGTGCTGCAGCGGCCCGACGACCAGATGGGGGCCGGTCGGGTAGCCCGACCGCGCGGCCACCGCGGACTGGAGCGCGGCCGCATCCGGCGCCCGGCCGGGCAGCCATCGGACCTCGGTGCCGCGCGCCCGGCCGGTCGTCCCGGAGGTGTACACCAGCGGCGGCCGTGCCGGACGTTCGGTGAGATCGGTCGGGGGGTCGGCCGACGTCGCGATCAGGTCCTGCCAGTCAAGGTGCGCGGCGTTCTCCGGAACGCGGACCGGCCGGTCGACGTTGTGGGTGATCACCGTGGTCAGCGGCCCGACTGCGGCCTCGGCGGCGGCGTCGAGGCCGGCCGGCCCGGTGATGACGGCGACGCACCCGGCATCGGCGAACTGGTCGGCCATCTCGCGTGCCGTGAGCTGGCGGGACACCGCGACGGTACCGACGCCGGCCCCGATGCCGGCGACGTGGGCGAGCAGGGTCTCCACCCGGTTCTCTCCGATGATGGCCACGCGATCATCGGGGGAGGGGGCCACCGAGCGCAGCGCACCGGTCAGCCGTTCGAGTGTTGTGCGAACGTCTCGCCAGGTCAGGGTGATGATGTCGTCGGCCAGTGCGAGGCCGTCGGGATCGGCCGACGCCCGATCGCGGATCCGGTCGAGCATCGATCACCACTCCTTCTCCGTCGGCCCGCTTTCCGGGCGCGGCCTGAACATGTTGTCCTGCGCAATCATCGTGGGGTTAACTGGAGACCAAGTCAAGTAACAGTCTGCACCGTGCGGATCTGATCGACTAACTTGATAGTGATTCTACTAACAATCGTCTACAGTGGTGACACATACTGCAGGCGAGATCAACTAAGTCCGCGGTTGCGCGCAGTTCCATCAGCCGCCCCACCTGCACAGTCAGCACAGAGAGGTGTCATGGTGACCACCACCGAGACCAGCGTCGCGGCCGCGACCGACCGGCCGACCCGGCCCCCGGAGCCCATGCCCGCACGGGATGTCGTCCTCGACCTCCACCGCCGCATGGTGCGGATCCGGCAGTTCGAGACCGAGGCGGGAAAGCTGATGGAGGGCGGCAAGCTGCCCGGCTTCCTTCACCTCTACGTCGGCCAGGAGGCTGTCGCCGCCGGTGCCATGAGCAACCTGCGCGACGACGACCAGATCTCCTCGACCCATCGAGGGCATGGTCACGCCGTCGCCAAGGGCGCGCAGTTCCGGCAGATGTTCGCCGAGCTGTTCGGGCGTGTGGACGGATACTGCAAGGGCCGTGGCGGGTCGATGCACATCAACGACCTCTCGATCGGCATGCTCGGCGCCAACGGAATTGTCGGCGGCGGTATCCCGATCGCGGTGGGAGCCGCGTTCGCGGCCAAGTACCGCGGCGACGACTCGGTCGCGATCCCGTTCTTCGGCGACGGCGCGAGCAACATCGGCGCCTTCCACGAGGCCGCCAACCTGGCCGGCATCCTCGAACTGCCGGTCGTGTTCGTCTGCGAGAACAACGGATACGCCGAATTCACCGCGCTGCGTAACCACATGAAGCTGGAGAACGTCGCCGACCGCGCCGCCGCCTACGCGATGCCGAGCGAGATCTGCGACGGCATGGACGCCATCGAGGTGCGCGCGGCAGTCGGTCGGGCCGTCGAACGGGCCCGCAACGGCGGCGGACCGTCGCTGGTCGAGGCAAAGACCTACCGCTACTACGACCACCAGGGCGTGAAGGGTTTGCGCAAGACCTACCGGACCCAGGAGGAGGTCGAAGCCTGGAAGGAGCGCGACGCGATCAAGCTGCTCGAAGCGCGCGCCGTCTCCGAAGGCGTGGCGACCGAGGCCGAGTTCGCCCAGATCTGGGCCGAGGTCGACGCCGACATCGTCGAATCCGTCGCGTTCGCCGAGAACAGTCCGTATCCCGATCCCGCCGACATCGCGCTCAACGTCTACAGCGTCTGACCCGGAGAAGCCGAGAACATGTCCACTGCAACAGAATCCATCGCCACCGAATCCGGCTCAGACAACGCGGCCCCGGCAGCGCGGTCCACCACCTACGTCAAGGCCTTCAATGAGGGCGTCGCGCAGGTGATGCGCGAGAACGACGACGTCTTCGTGATCGGTGAGGACGTGGCCGCCTACGGTGGCGTCTTCCACATGTACGACGGCCTGCTCGCCGAGTTCGGCGAACGCCGCATGGTCGACACGCCCATCGCCGAGATGGGCCTGATCGGTCTGGGCGTCGGAGCGGCGGCCCGCGGTCTGCGGCCGATCGTCGACATCATGTTCATGGACTTCCTCGCCGTCGCCCTGGACCAGGTGGTGAACCAGGCGGCGAAGATGAAGTTCATGTACGGCGGTGAGGTCAAGGTGCCCATGGTCATCGCCGTGGCCTACGGTGCGGGCGTCAGCGCCGGCGCGCAGCACTCGCAGAGCCTGGAGTCGTGGCTCGCGCATACTCCGGGGCTCAAGGTCGTCATGCCGTCGAATGCGCGGGATGCCAAGGGTCTCCTGGTGTCCGCGGTTCGGGACGACAACCCGGTCGTGTTCATGCTCAACAAAGTGCTGCTCGGTTCGCGCGGTGAGGTTCCGGAGGAGATCTACGAGATCCCCATCGGCGAGGCGGCCGTGCCGCGCACCGGTGACGACGTGACCATCGTGGCGTTCGGCCGCATGGTGGCCGAGGCGCTCAAGGCCGCGGATGCGCTGGCCGAGAAGGGCATCTCCGCCGAGGTCATCGACCCCCGGTCGGTGCAGCCCCTCGACACCGCCACGATCGTCGAGTCCGCCCGGAAGACCAACCGAATCCTGGTGGTCCACGAGGCCGTGACCTTCGGCGGGATCGGGGCCGAGGTCGCCGCCCAGATCCAGGAAGAGGCGTTCGATCATCTCGACGCCCCGGTGCTGCGCATCGGTGCGCCCTTCACACCGGTGCCGTTCAGCACCCCGCTCGAGAAGTCTTACGTCCCCGACTCGGACCGCATCGTCGCCGGAGCCCGTCGGCTCCTGGAAAGGAACTGATCGTGGCCTTCCAGATCGTGCTGCCCAAACTCGGTCTCACCATGCAGGAAGGTGTGATCGGCGGCTGGGTGGCCACCCCGGGTCAGCGGGTCTCCCTGGGCGACACCCTGTTCCGGGTCGAGACGGACAAGGTCGACGTCGACGTCGAGGCCGAGAGCGAGGGGGTGCTGGCCACCGCGGCGGAGGCGGGTGCTGTGCTGCCTGTCGGTGCCGTCGTCGGATGGCTGCTCGCCGACGGTGAGTCCGTGCCCGAGGGCGGCGCGTCGCCCGACGGTGATGCGGGACAGGGGTCAGCCGCTTCGACCGCGGCCCCGACACCGACACCGGCGGCCGTGCCGGTGAACGGGGTCGGCTCTACGGGCGGACGCCTGAAGGCCTCACCGAACGCTCGACGAGTCGCGGCGGAGGCCGGCGTCGATCTGCACACGCTCACCGGCACCGGCCCCGGCGGTCGGATCGTGTCCGAGGACATCGAAGACTTCCTGGCGCGGCCGCAACCGCTGGAATCCGCGGCCGAGAAGCCGTCCGCTCCCGTCGAACCCGGCGCGACAGCCGGATTCGTCGGTCCCGTGGTGCGCAAGCTCGCCGCCGACCTCGGTGTCGATCTCGCGACCGTGACCGGAAGCGGAATCGGCGGACGGATCACCCGATCCGATGTCGAGCGCGCTGCGGGCCAAACCAGGTCCGCCGCCGGCCGTTCGAGCGCTCCGGCCACAGCGCCGCGAACCGCCCGGACACCGGACGGGCCACGGCCCGGCGACGTGATCCCCCTGCGCGGCATGCGAGGCGCCATCGCCCGGAACATGATGGACAGCCTGCACTCGATGGCGCAGCTCACCCACGGTTACGAGGTCGACGTCACCGAACTGGTCGCCACACGTGCGGCGCTCAAGGCAGAGGCGGCCGACACCGGCAGCGGCGCACCGAGTCTCAACGACTTCATCGTCCGGGCCGCGGCCCTCGCCCTGCGTGAGCACCCGTTGCTCAACGCGGGAATCATCGACGGCCAGATCGTTCTCGCCGAACGCGTCGACGTCGGTCTCGCCGTGGCCGTTGACGGCGGACTCGTCGTTCCGGTCGTCCGTGATGCGGACCGTCTGTCGGTGACCGCGATCGCCGAGCGGACCCGGGAGTTGGCGAACGCGGCGCGCGGCGGCACGCTCGGACTCGATGATCTCGAAGGGGCCACCTTCTCGGTCAGCACGCTCGGGGCGTACGGGGTCGATTTCTTCACCCCGGTCATCAACCCGGGCAATGTCGCGATCCTCGGCGTGGGCCGCGTCAAGGACGGATTCCGTTGGGACGGAGATACTCCGGTGCGCACCCAGGTGCTCACGCTCAGCCTGACGTTCGACCACCGCGCGGTCGACGGGGCGCCGGCGGCCGAGTACCTGCGGACGGTGGGGCAGATCCTGGGACGACCGCTCACCCTGCTGTCCGGGAACTGACCGTGGGATCCATGACACCCCTCGTCGACGAGTCGCTGTTCGCGCAGCTCGATCCGCCGGTGCTGGCGGGTTCCGACTGCGCGGATTGCGATGTCGTCGTCTTTCCCGCCGCCACCCGCTGCCCCGGTTGCGCCGGCACCGCGGTGTCACGTGTGGCTCTGCCGCGCCGCGGCACCGTGTGGACCTGGACAGAGCAGGCGTTCGCACCGAAGCCACCGTTTCGAGTGCCCGAGTCGGGCTTCGAGCCGTTCGTGGTCGCCTATGTGGACCTGGGGTCGGTGCTGGTGGAGTCGCGGGTGCTCTCCGACGTCGCGATCGGTGATGAGGTCGAGCTGCGGCTGTCGAAACTCGACGACTGCACCACCTTCGCGTTCGAGAAGGTGACGGCATGACGCGGGCGGATGTGTACGTCGTCGGCGCGGGGATGCACGCCTTTGGTCGGCACGGGGACATCAGCGGCATGGACATGGGCGAACACGCCCTGCGAGCCGCGCTCGCCGACACCGGGCTGGGGTGGGGGTCCGTCGACGCCGCGGTCGGCGGCAGCAATGTCTCCGGCAAACCGGATTCGCTGGTCAGCCGTCTCGGCCTCACCGGGATCCCGTTCGTCACCGTCAAGAACGGTTGTGCCACCGGTGGTGTGGCGCTTGCGACCGCCTCGGACATGATCCGTTCCGGTCGCGCCGACATCGTCGCGGTCGTGGGCTTCGACAAACACGAGCGCGGTGCCTTCGGTTCCGACCCGGCGGCCTACGGTCTGGGGCCGTGGTACGCCCGGTCTGGGATGATGGTCACCACCCAGTATTTCGCGATGAAGACCCGCCGGTACTTCGCCGAACACGGTCTCGACGAATCCTTGCTGGGCGCCGTCGCCGAACGTGCCTTCGCCAACGGTGCCGCGCATCCGATGGCGTGGCGTCGAAAGCCGCTGTCCGAGGCGGAGATCCTGTCCGCGGCTCCGGTCAACAGTCCGCTCACCCAGTTCATGTTCTGTTCGCCCGGCGAGGGCGGGGTCGCCCTGATCCTCGCGTCCGGCGAGCGTGCTCGCGATCTCTGCGACCAGCCCGTGCGACTGGCCGCGGCGGAGGTGCGTACCCGACGGTTCGGATCGTTCGACGTGTTCTCGCCGTGGTTGGCTCCACGGCCGGTGCACAGTCCCAGCATCGACGCCGCGGCAGCCGCGTTCGCCGCGGCCGGCGTCGCACCTGCCGACGTCGCTGTCGCGCAGGTACAGGACACCGACAGTGGCTCGGAGGTCATCCATCTCGCCGAGACCGGCCTGTGTGGTCACGGCGAACAGGACGAGCTGATCCGTTCCGGCGGAACCGAGTTCGACGGCCGCATGCCGGTGAACACCGACGGCGGTTGCCTCGCCAACGGTGAACCGATCGGGGCCTCCGGCCTCCGGCAGGTCCACGAGGTCGTGCGTCAGCTGCAGGGCCGCGCCGAGGGCCGGCAGGTGCCGGGCGGTCCAGAAGTCGGGTTCACACACGTCTATGGCGCGCCGGGCCTCTCGGCGTGCACCGTCCTGACTGTTTGAGGAGGAAGCCGATGTCGGCTCCGGCACACACGGCCGTCGACGCGGCCGGATCGGATCTCGACGCGTTCCGCGCGGAGGTCCGCGACTGGCTCGCCACGGTGGCCGCGCCGCGCTCGGCCACTGCGCGAGGGCCCGCCGACCTGGCGGTGTTCCGCAACCTGTCCGACGAGCAGGAACGGCAGCTGCTGGATGCGGCGCGGAACTATCGACGACAGCGGTTCGACGCCGGATACGGTGCCCTCACCCTGGCGCCGGAGCACGGTGGCCGCGGGCTGCCCGCGTCGTACGCGTCCGAGGTGGCCCGCGCCGAACTCGAGTTCGAGGTCCCGCCGTCAACCGAACTGATCAGTGTCACAACCGGACTGGTCGGCCCCGCGGTCGCGATGTTCGGAACCGGGCGACAGCGCGCGGACTACGCGACGCCGTTGCTGCGCACCGACCTGCTGGCCTGCCAGCTCTTCAGCGAACCCGGCGCCGGCTCGGACCTGGCGTCGCTGTCCTGCCGCGCGGTTCGCGACGGCGACGGGTGGCGCATCGACGGGCAGAAGGTCTGGTCGTCCGGAGCCCGCTTCGCCGACCTCGGCATGCTCCTGGCGCGGACCGATCCCGACCTGCCCAAGCACAAGGGCATCACGGCCTTCCTCATCCCGCTCGACGCTCCGGGCGTGGAGATCCGGCCGATCCGCCAGATGAGCGGCGGGGCCTCGTTCAACGAGGTGTTCCTCAACGACGTGCGGGTGCCGGACACCGCTCGCCTCGGCGACATCGGCCAGGGTTGGAAGATCGCCGGTGCGACACTGGCATTCGAGCGGACGGCGTCGGGATCGGTCACCCGCAAGAAAGGCGGCTCCGTCGCCGAACTCGTCGAGCTCGCGCAGCAGGTGGGGGTCGCCGACGACCCGGTCGTCCGTCAGCAACTCGCGGACGTCTACATCCGGGCCGAACTCCGCAAGGCAACGGCTGACCGGGTGGCGCGCGCGGCGGCCGCCGGACGATCGCCCGGCCCGGCCGCATCCGTCGGCAAGCTCATGGCGTCGGACGTGCTGGTCCGAATCGGCGAGATCGCCGCCGACCTGCTCGGCAACGACATCGCGGTGGACACCGACCCGAGCCGGTTCGCGTGGACCGAGCACCTGCTGGGCAGTCCCGGCTACCGTCTCGCCGGCGGGACGGATCAAATCCAGCGCAACATCATCGGCGAACGCGTACTCGGACTCCCGCCGGAACCACGGGTCGACAAAGACTGGCCGTTCTCCGCGCGCGACCGCCGGTGAGGTGGGACCCGCTCACGAGGGTGTGAGGTAGGGCCGCGCCGCCACCCCGTGCTCCCTAATCCGAAAGAACGACATAACCATTGCCCCCTGAGGTGCGAGGAGCGCAAGCGACGAGCCACGAAGGGCCTGGTGAGACGCCCTGCGAGACCCTTCGTGACGCGCCCTCCGCAAGCTCCGGGCGCTCCTCAGGGAGCGTAAGGGGCGCGCCCTCCGCAAGCTCCGGCCGCTCCTCAGTAACCGCGCGGACTGACGGACGTCGTGGGCTTCGAAAGAACACTCCTGGGCGTCCGAACTCATGCTCCCTGAGGAGGCCGGAGCTTGCGGAGGCCGTCACGAAGGGTCCTGGTGAGATGCGTCGCGAAACCCTTCGTGGCTCGTCGCTATCGCTCCTCACACCTCAGGGAGCAGTGGGAGACCGCGTCTTTCGGATTGGGGAGCAGTGGGAGACCGCGTCTTTCGGATTGCGGAGCAGTGAGAAACCGCTTCTTTCCGATTGGGGAGCAACGGAAGACCGCTTCTTTCGGATCAGGGAGCGGAAAGGGCGCGCCCTCCGCAAGCTCCGGAGCGCTGTCTCACCAACCCAGGGTGACCGCGAGGCGCTCGCGGTGAAAGGTGCTGGTCCCCAGCAGTTGTGCGTCGGCGCGGGCCCGGCGGAAGTACAGCTGGCAGTCGTGCTCCCAGGTGAAACCGATGCCGCCGTGGAGGTGCAGGGCCTCGGCGCTGACGGTCCGATAGGCATCGCTGCACCAGGCCCGAGCGAGGGACGACGCCTCGGCGAGATCGTCGGCATCGACGGCGCGGGTCACCGCGGACCGTGACGACTCGACGAGGACGAGGAGGTCGGCCAGAGTGTGTTTGACGGCCTGGAAGCTGCCGATCGCGCGATCGAACTGCCGTCGCTCCTTGACGTAGTCGACGGTGCGATCGAGAATCCGTTGCGCGCCCCCGACCTGTTCTGTCGCGAGGACGATGCATGCGGCGTCGAGGGCGGGCAGGATGACGTCCTCCGGCGAGCCGACGGAATCGAGCCGGCGCACCGGCACCTCGGACAGCGTGACCGCGGCGTGCGCGCGGGACAGGTCGAGCGTGGGCAACGGGGTGGCCGACAACCCCGGATGGGTTGCGTCGCAGAGGAACAGCGCGGGTCCGTCCGGGGTGTGCGCGGGTACGACGAACCAGCGCGCGCGGGCGGCGCCGAGAGCCGAGGCGACCACACCGCTCACCGTTGCACCGGCAGTGCCCGACTCGATCTCGAACGGGATGGCGTCGGGGTCGTACCAGCCATGCCGGTCGAGACCGAGGAGCGCGGCGGGGGCGCCTTCGGCGATCTGCTCGAGAGCGTCGTCGGCGCCGCCCGACCGGATCAGCACCTGGGCGGCCAGCGCCGTCGACAGGAACGGGACCGGCAGCAGTCCGGCGCCCAGTTCCTCCGCGACGACGACGAGTTCGGCGAGTCCGCCCAGCCCGCCGAGGGTTTCGGGGATGCCGATCGCGGCGACGCCGATCTGTTCGGCGAGCACCGACCACGCCCGGGCATCCCATCCCGGCCCGTCGGGGTCGAGGTCGCGGCACAGCGCCGGCCCGCCCAGCGAATCGACGGCGTCCCGGACAGCCAATCGCAGGTCGTCGAGTTCGGTTGCCATGAAGGACCTTTCAGTCAGCGTTGAGCACCGCCCGCGCGGCCGCCAGGCGGGCGACCGGCACGCGGCGCGGTGAGCACGACACGTAGTGCAACCCGACCGAGTTCAAGAACTCGATCGACGACGGATCGCCACCGTGCTCGCCGCACACGCCGAGTTTGATCTCGGGTTTGGTGCTGCGGGCGAGGAGTACGGCCCGCGAGACCAGGGCACCGACACCCTCGGGATCGAGGACCGCAAAGGGACTGTCGGTCAACAGCCCGTGTTCGAGGTAATGCGTGAGCATCGTCTTCTCGACGTCATCGCGCGAGAAGCCATAGGTGAGCTGGGTCAGGTCGTTGGTGCCGAAGGACAGGAAGTCGGCGTCGTCGGCGAGTGATCCCGCCAGCAGGGCGGCGCGGGGTGTCTCGACCATGCTGCCCACCTTGTAGGGCACCGTGACCCCCGTGTCGGCGGTGACCGCCGCGGCCGCCTCGTGGACCTGGGCGATGGCTCGGCCCAGCTCTCCGGGCAGCGACACGAGCGGGATCATCACCTCGAGTTGCGGAGTCAGGCCCTCGGCGGCGACGGCGACCCAGGCCCGGAACAGAGCCTCGGCCTGTGCGGGGTAGAGCCGCTTCTGGACCATCGCGAAACGTACGCCGCGCAACCCCAGCATCGGATTCGACTCGTGGGTGTCGGCGGCGCGTCGCGCCTCCTCCTCGGTGCGATACTGCCCGTCGGCGGGCAGGAACTCGTGCAGGGGGGCGTCGAGCAGTCGCACCGTGATCGGCCGGTCACCGACGACGCGCAACAGCTCGGTGAAGTCCGCTTCCTGCGCCGCGGTCAGCGCGGCGATGGCCTCGATCTCCTCGGCCTCGGAGTCGGCGAGAACCAGGCGCTGCACGAGTGGCAGTTGGTCGCCGAGAAACTGGTGTTCGGTGCGGCACAGACCGATTCCCTCCGCCCCGAGGCGAAACGCGGTCGCCGCGTCCTCCGCGTTGTCGGCGTTGGCGCGCACGCCGAGGCGCCGGATGTCGTCGGCCCAGCCCAGCAACCGGTCCAGTTCGGCCGACGGTTCGGCGGGCCGGATCGTCACGGCGCCGCGGTACACGTGGCCGGTGCGGCCGTTGAGGGAGACGATCTCGCCCTCGGTCAGCGTCAGGTCGCCGTTGGTGACCGTGCCTGCGGCCCGGTCGATCCGGAGGGAGGTGGCGCCACAGACCGCCGGACGCCCGGCGCCGCGCGCGACGACGGCGGCGTGCGAGGCGAGTCCACCGTTGGAGGTCAGGACGGCGGTGGCCGCCAGCAAGGCGGGGACGTCTGCGGGACTGGTCTCCGACGCCACGAGGATCACGTTGCGGCCCTGGGCCGCCCACTGCAGCGCGGTGTCGGCGCTGAGGGCGATCTCTCCGGTGGCCGCACCGGGTGACGCCGGGAGTCCCTGCGCCAGCAGCTGTTCAGAGCCGGTCAGTTTGATCTGCGGATGCAACAGGTCCTGCATCAGATCCGGGTCGAGCATCGCGACGGCCTCGCGGCGGCCGATGGCGTGGTCGTTGACCAGGTCGACGGCCAGGGTGGTGACGGCTCGAGGTCCGGGGTGCTCGACGGCTCCGGCGCTGAGCAGGGCCAGCTGGCGGTCGCGCACCTCGAACTCAACGTGAGGGACCCCGCGGAGGTGTGGCTCCAGGGTCGCGAAGATCTGGTCGAGGATGGCGGTCCCACCCGGCATCGAACCCAGCGGCTCGCCGGGACCGGGGTCGGGGTCGGTGCGCCGGACACCGAGATGGAAGACGCCATGAGGTGCGTAACGGCCGGTCTCGAGATCACGGCTCGTCGCCGATCCGTACCCCGATTCGTTCCACGACCCCAGGCGGAGGGCACGGAGGTGCAGGGCGATGCCGAGATCCTCGGGGAGCGACAGCGACCGACGGGCTCGCTGACCACGCGGCGAGGCCCAGCGCGCGAGCATGGCCCGCGCGGCCAGCCCGAGCTGTTCGGCCGGATCGGCGGGATAGGCCACTCCCGTCGACTCCTCGATCAGCTCCAGGAGGGCGGGTACCCGGGCGCGGCTGTCGCGGTGGTCGTCGACGACGTCGTCGAGGTCGTCGGGATCGACGTCGAGTGCGTGTTCGGCGACGAAGCGCAGCGTCTCCGCCCACGAGTCGAAGATGTCGCGGTCTCGGCCGATGACCTCGACGAGGGCATCGACGTTGCGGGTGGACAGGCCGATCACCGAGATGGCCGGCGGCAGCGCCGACACCGGCACCGGTGCGCTGCACCGCAGATGCATGAGCATGGGCCGGCGCTCGGTGCGCACGGCCGGCCAGATCCCGCGGACGGCGAGCTTCTCGAGGAGATCGATGGCGACGCCTGCGGTCTCGCGGTTGGCGAGCTCTTCACCGGCGCCGACGGGGATGGTGAGACCGGGTACGACAGGAAGGCCGAGTCCGACGAGGTTGTCCATCTCGACGCCGTGGACGCCGAGGTCGGCCGCGCCGAGACCTCGCGCGCGACCCTGGCCGTGCGGTACCGCGATCCGGGTGAGCGTGTGGACCGCACTCTCGGAGAGGGTCATCCCGCGGCGCCCGCGACGAGCTCCTCTTCGAGGGCCTCGTCCTGCGCGCGAGTGAGACCGAGCAGCATCAGAACGTGCTGGTGGAGCCACATCCACACGGTGTGGTACCCGTCCGTCATCGGTGAGGTCAGCGAGGCGGTGTCCCCGTCGTCGAAACGCTCCAGGGCGACGCGGAGCCGGTCCCGGTGGTCGAGGAGTTCGGGCGTGGTCTTGCCCGCCCGACGCAGGAGCTTGGAGACATCGGTGTGGATGTCCTCGAGCTGGTCGCGGATCCGTGCGTCGTACTGGGCGTCGGAGTGATCGTTCGCCGAGCCGTCGGGACGGCACTGCCATGCGGTGCACAGTTCGCGCAGTCGGCGGTTGACCGGCAGGAACGCGCGGAGGAAGTCCATCAGCGCCTGCTCCTGCTCGCTGCCCTCCGGGAGGCGCACGAGGCGGCCCGCCTCGGCGATGCCGGCCGGGGTCGGCATGACCATCGGGCCCTTCGCCACGGCTTGCCCGGCATCGACGACCGCCTGCAGCTCCGCGCTGACCGGTCCGCGGTACATGCCCTTGATCACGAGTCCGACCAGCGCGTCTGCTGCGGTGGTCGGCGCCGAGATGTTGATCGCTAGGTCGTTCATGGTGCTCCTGCAGGCGAGGGTCGGGCCCCGGGTCGGGGCGGGTCTGTGCTGACCGGTGGGTGACCGGACAACCGGGTACTCCATTGCTGTGACGCTGCTCATAAACTACCCAAATAGTAGTTCATGTCAAGAAAGTTGGCCAAACTGTGAACAGAGTTAGCCCTTGAGGCACTTACTTGACACCACATACGCTTTTGCCGCTACAGTTCACCTGTGACCGCCGCCACTGAGCGGCCGACGGCTGAGAGGCGCGACATGAGCGAGGCGACGATCGCAGGCAACCCGGGGGCCGTCCCCGGAGGTGGGCCGGGAGCCGGCCGGGTCCCGGATCGGGACGAGCTCTACATCGGTGGGCGCTGGGTGGCGTCGTCGTCCGACGCCCGGATCGACGTCCGGGAGGCTGCGACCGGAGAGATCCTCGCCCGGGTGCCGGACGGGGACACCGCCGACTGCGACGCCGCGGTGGAGGCGGCATCGGTCGCCTTCGAGACCTGGTCGCAGGTGCCGGTGCCGGACCGGGTCGCCGTCCTCCGGCGCTTCGCCGACGAACTCGCCGCGCGCGAGGACGAGCTGGCAACCATCATGACGCGCGAGGTCGGCACGCCGATCAGCCGTTCGCGCGGCGTGCAGGTCGGCCTCGGGGTCGCGGTCTTCCGGACGATGGCCGATGCCCTGGAGGCATTGCCGCTCGAGGAACGTCGCGGGAACTCGCGCATCCTGCGGGTGCCGGCGGGTGTCGTCGGGGCCATCACGCCGTGGAACTACCCGCTGTATCAACTGGCGGCCAAGGTGGCGCCCGCGCTGGCGGCGGGGTGTACCGCGGTGGTCAAGCCCAGCAGCGTCGCACCGCTCGCGGCCTTCGCCGTCGCCGACATCGCCGACCTCATCGGTCTCCCGGCCGGCGTGCTCAATGTGGTGTCGGGTCCGGGCCGCGAGGTCGGACAGCGACTCGCAACCAATCCGGGGGTCGATCTGGTGAGTCTCACCGGCTCCACCTCGGCTGGGGCCACCGTTGCGGAACTCGCTGCATCAGGAATCAAGAAAGTGACCCTGGAGCTCGGCGGCAAATCGGCGTTCATCCTGGCTCCGGGTGCCGATCTCGACGCGGCCGTCGCCGCGGCCGTCCGCGGTTGCTTCGTCAACAACGGCCAGACGTGCGCGGCGACGACCCGACTGCTGGTGTCGCGGGACGACCTGTCCCGGGTGGAGCAGCGGGTGGCCGAGCTCGTGGGTGCCATGACCGTCGGCGATCCACTCGACCCGGCTGTCGACGTCGGTCCGATGGCCTCGGCCGGGCAGCGGCGTGTCGTGCTGGGTTTCCTGGAGTCCCTTCCGTGCGACGCGCGCGTGCTCGTCGGCGGTGCCGGCCCGGTGCCGGATCTCGACTCGAGGCTCGCCGGGGGCTACTTCGTCCGACCCACCGTCGTGAGCGGGGTCGACAACTCGGCGGAGATCGCCCGCGAAGAAGTGTTCGGTCCGGTCCTGGCGATGCTGACGTACTCCGACGTCGACGAGGCGGTGTCGATCGCGAACGACTCCGATTACGGGCTGTCCGGGGCGGTCTTCGCCGCCGACGACGACGCCGCGGTCGCGATCGCGCGACGGCTGCGTACGGGTCAGGTCGCGATCAACGGCGGCCGCTTCAACCCGATGGCTCCGTTCGGGGGCATGAAGAAGTCGGGCATCGGTCGTGAGCTCGGGCCCGACGGTCTCGAGGAGTACTTCGAGAAGATCTCGCTGCAGATGCCCGCGTGAGGGCTGCGCACGGAGAGGACCGACTCATGACCACCGACCACGAGGCGATCGTGTCGCTGATGGCGCGCTTCGCGCGGGGGATCGACCTGCGTGACTGGGAGCTCTATCGCTCGGTGTTCACCGACGAGATAGACATCGACTACTCGAGCTACCGGGCGGGCCATGCCGGCCGCTTCCGCGCCGACGACTGGGTACAGCGCGGCCGCATGCTCTTCCCCGGACTCGCGGCCTCGCAACACTTCCTGTCGAACTACGACATCACCGTCGACGCGGCGGCCGGCACCGGACGCGTGGTCACGTATGTCCGGGCCGAGCACGTGCTGCCGAATGCGGGAGGCGACGCGATGTTCACGATCGGCGGCTACTACACCGACGACCTGGCGCGGGTGGACGGCGAGTGGCGGATCAGCGCGAAACGGCTGACGGTGCTGTGGAATTCGGGGAATCCACAGGTACTCGCGCTCGCGCGCGAACGAGCCGCCGAACTCCTCGCAACGACGGCTTAGAACTCGCGGACGGGCCGGCGGCCGTCCCATCCGTCGGCGGCCGCGGCGACCTTCGCATACAGCGCGAGGATCGACGGCGCGGGTTCGTAGATCTCGACCAGATGGCCGTCGTCGGCTCGGGTGTCATGGAATGCGAACGCATTTCCGCTCGAGGTCGTCGCCGTCAGCAGCGCCGGATACCCGAGGGCGTCGAGGCGGGCCTGTTCGCCGGCGAACGAGGGCACGAACGTCGCGACATGATGGACCCGGCCGCGGGATGTGGTGGTGACGGCGAACGCCGCCGGCGCCGCCGAATGGACCTCGACGAGTTCGACCTGCACGCTGCCCCACTGGCCGTAGGCCGACGAATGATCGAACTCGCCGGCTTCCGCACCGGCTCCGTGTGCGTGGTCTATCACGTTGCGGCGCATAAAAAACGGTCCCGCGCCAGTCCGTTCCGAGAACCGCTCCGCGGCGACCGCGACATCGTCGACGATGTAAGCGAGTTGGGCGATCGTGCCGAGGGTGGGACGCATGTGGACTCCTCATCGGAACTGGACAGCAGGTGCGGGAGGACTACTATGGTCCATGTAACACTAGTCAGATTAAAGTAACTAGAGGAGAGGGCGGGACCATGTCGTCGACACGCCTCGTCTCACTCGCGTCGCTGTCCGCGCTCGCGGTGCCACCGCCGCGGTTCATCGAATACGCGGCGGCCGGGGGATTCGACGCGGTCGGGGTGCGGGTGTCCGACCGGCCCGGTGAACGCGGGCATCTCCTGGCCGAGGGATCGCGTCTGCTCGCCGACACCCTCCTTGCTCTCGACGATCACGGACTGGCCGTGCTCGACGTCGAGGTCGTGAAGATCCACCCGGGTTCGTCGCGATCCGACTGGGAGCCCGTCTTGTTCGCGGGAGCCGCTCTCGGCGCCCGCTATCTCATCGCCACCGTTCTCGACGACGACGCCGACCGGGCGGGAGACAATCTCGCCGCACTCGCGCAGGCGGCCGCCCAGTTCGGCCTGCGCTGCTGCCTCGAGCCCATGGTGTTCACCGCTGTCCGTGACCTGCGGGCAGGCCGGGCGCTGCTCGACGAATCGGGGGCCACCGAAGCCGGGCTGCTGCTGGACGCGCTGCACTGGTCGCGCGCGGGCGGGACCGTCGACGGACTCGGCGCCGAGGTCGAACGTGGGGGTATCCCGTACTGGCAGTTGTGCGACGCCCGCATGACCGGCCCGGCGCGCGACGACACCACCGCGATGACCGAGGCGCGCGGAAACCGACTGCCACCGGGTGCCGGTGCGCTCCCGTTGCGTCGACTGGCGGGGGCCCTGGGGCCGTCGGCGTCGGTCAGCGTCGAAGTCCCGTCGGCCCGCGGCGCCGCGGACCCGCGCCGCTGGGCGATCGAGCTGGGCACCGCCACCCGGCGCCTGCTGGCTCGCGTGCCGTCCGCGCCCGTCGGCTCCGAATCCACCGATTCCGACCGGTGTCCGACCCCTGGACACCACGATTCGAAAGTTCTGTCATGACCTCACACCCCAAGCGTCCGTTCCGCTTCGCCGCCCAGGTGTACCGATCCGAGACCGGTGCACAGTGGCGGGACACCGCTCGCATGGTCGAGGACCTCGGGTACTCGGCTCTGCACGTGTCCGACCACTACATCGGACCCGGCCCGGCGCTGGACCCGACCGCCCACCGGCCGGTCACCCTCGCGCCGATCGCCAGCATGGCCGTCGCCGCCGAGGTCACCGACGAACTGGTGATCGGGTGCCGGATGTTCTGCGCCAGTTATCACGAGCCCGTCGCTCTCGCGAAAGAGGCTGCGACACTGGCGATGTTCGCCCCCGGCCGCATCGAGGTCGGGCTCGGTGCCGGTTGGCTCGGCGCCGAATACGAAGCGATGGGCGTACCGTTCCCGCCTGCTGGTGAACGGATCGACCGGCTGGCCGCGACGATCGAGCTCTGCCAGCAGCAGTTCATCGGGAAACCGATCGACGTCGATCGCGGTGGGGTCCGCGCCACCGGGTTCGCGCCGCTCCCCGTGCCGGAGACGGCGCCGCCCATCATGATCGGCGGCGGCGCCCGACGCGTCCTCACGCTCGCCGGTGCCACCGCCGACATCGTCAGCATCAACTTCAACAACCGGTCGGGAAAACTCGGCTCCGACAGCGTGGCGACGTCCACGGTGGCCGAAACCCACAAGAAGCTCGACTGGGTCCGCGCCGGCGCCGGCGACCGCATGGACGACATCGAGCTCGAGACCGGCGCGTACTTCGTCGCGATCGACGGAGCCACCGACGTCACCGAGGAATCGCTCTGCGAACGAACCGGTTTCACGCCGGCCGAGCTGCGGTCGTTCCCGCACGCACTCGTCGGATCCGTCGACGACATCTGCGAGCAACTCGAGCAACGGCGCGAGGAGTTCGGGTTCTCCTACTTCACCATCGGCGACCGAGCGCTGGAACAGTTCGCCCCGGTCGTCGCCCGCATGACAGGGAACTGAGGAAGCGATGAGCACGACGACTGCGCCCCGCTATGTTCGGGTGGCCGAGCCGGGAGTGATCGAGACGAACAACGATGCCGACACGACGCCCGGGCCCGGCGAGGTGATCATCGACATCGGGTACTGCGGCATCTGTGCGACAGACACGCACGGCTACCAGTCCGCCGGCTTGCCGCCCGCGGTGTTCGGGCACGAGTGGATGGGCACCGTCTCCGAGATCGGCGACGGGGTCTCGCATGTGTCGGTCGGGCAGCGTGTCGTCGCGGGTGTCGGACCGGCGTGCGGCGTGTGCGCCCAGTGCCGGGCCGGGCACGCCGATCACTGTGATCTGGCGTTCGCCGAGGCCAACGGCATCTCTCCCGGTGCGGCTGCCCACGGGGGTTTCGCGGACCGGCTGCGTGTCTCCGCGCGCCGCGCGATTCCGGTCCCCGACGCCCTGTCGGACATCGAGGCGGCGCTGTTGGAGCCCGCCACCGTCACCTACCACGCGGTGCGTCGAGCACGAATCCCGTTGGGGGCCAACGCAGTGATCCAGGGGGCCGGTCCGATCGGCCTGCTCACCGCGCAGCACGCCCGGGCCGCGGGCGCCGGCCGCATCCTCGTGTCCGAGCCGTCCCAGGCCCGTCGCGACGCTGCGACAGCGCTCGGCTTCACCGATGTCGTCGACCCGTCCGAGCTGCCCCGGCGCCTCGAGGAAGTGAGCTCTGGGCTCGGCGCCGACGTCGTGTTCGAGTGCTCAGGAGTGGCCTCGTTGTTCCAGCCCAGCGCCGAACTCGTCCGGCGCGGTGGGACATTGGCGCTGCTCGGATACCCCGGCACCGATTCGTCGGTGAGCTACGGGGACTGGCAGAGCCGCGAGCTGACGGTCATCGGGTCCCTGGCGTACACGCACTCCGACTTCCTCGGTGCGATGACGCTCGTCGCCGAGGGGCGTATCGATGTCGCGTCGTTGCACACCGGGACGATCGGCCTCGGCGAGCTGGAATCGATGTTCGCCGAACTCGATTCGGGCCGTAGCTCACACACCAAGGTGCTCGTCGACCCACGACGGTGATCCCTGTCCAACCCCTGCTCCCTGATCCGAAAGAACGACCCGCCCCCTGAGGTGCGAGCGAAGCGAGCCCACCCCTGCTCCCTGAGGTGCGAGCGAAGCGAGTCCACCCCTGCTCCCTGAGGTGCGAGCGAAGCGAGTCCACCCCTGCTCCCTGAGGTGCGAGCGAAGCGAGCCACGAAGGGCTTCGCAACCTCGGTCGCCGGACCCTTCGTGGCTCGTCGCTATCGCTCCTCGCACCTCAGGGAGCAATGGTTATGTCGTTCTTTCGGATTAGGAGCGGAGGTCGGTCGCTATCGCTCCTCGCACCTCAGGGAGCAGGATGGTTGGTGCCTCTGCGAACAAGACGGTTCACCGAACAGCGCTGTGCGCCAACGTGGCCGGGGGTATGGTCTGTCCGCTGCCGCAGGTGGCACCGCCGTCGACCGGGATGGTCGCGCCGGTGACGAACGAGGCCAGCGGCGAGGCGAGGAACGCGATCACCTCGGCGACCTCGTCGGCCGTGCCCCAGCGTTGCAGGGGAACCATCCGACGCAGGGACTCGTAGCGTTCGGGGGTGTTGACGGCGATGCGCCGGGTCATCCCGGTCTCGATGGGCCCCGGGCACACGGAGTTGACCCGGATGCCGTCGACGGCGAGGTCGAGGGCCAGTGACCGGGCGAGGTTGACCGCGCCGGCCTTCGCCGCGGCGTACGGCCAGCGGTTGGGTTCGCCGCCCAGCGCCGTCGCCGACGCCGTCACCACCACCGAACCGCCCCCCGATCGCCGGAACGCGGGGATCGCCTCGCGCACACCGAGAACCACCGACCGGAGGTTGACGTCGAGGGATCGGTCGAAGACGTCGAGGTCCAGGGTCTCGATGGACCCGGAAGCGGGCACCCCGGCATTGAGGATCAACGCGTCGAGCCGACCGAAGCGCTGTACCGCCGTCTCGACCGCGCGCCGGTTGTCCTCGGTCGACGTCACGTCCCCCACGAGCGGGACGACCCGCTGACGGTCCGCGAGCTCGTCCAGAACCGCAGGCGAGTTGTCGACCGCGACAACCGAACTCCCACGCTCGACCAAGAGCTCGGTCACCGCCCGGCCGATGCCCGAGCCGGCACCGGTCACGATGGCGACGGTGCCGGACACGGACTCGGTCACTCGGAGTCCATCTCGATGATCGCCCGGCCGACGATCTCGCCGCGGGCGAGGGCCTGGTAGGCCTCGTCGACCTCGTCGAGGCGGTAGCGGCGGGTGATCACACGTTCCGGCTCCACGATTCCGCCGGCGACCATGCGCAGCAGCGCCGGCATGTCACGTCGTGCCTTCGCGCCATAGGAACCGCGGATCTGCAGGCTGCGGCGCACGAGACGGGCCAGGTCGAGCTCACCGGGCGTGCCGGCCGGCGCGATCCCGACGACCACGGCGCGGCCACCGTCGTCGAGGATGTCCAGCGCGGTCGCGAAGGTGCTCGGGTGCCCGAGGGCCTCGAAGGCGACGTCGACGCCGTGGCCGTCGGTCAGTGCCCGTACCTCGGCGACGACGTCGGTGTCGCGCGAGTTCACGGTGTGGGTCGCACCGAGCTCGGCCACCGCCTTGAGCTTGTCGTCGTTGACGTCGATCGCGATGATCTGGGCGACTCCGGCCGCCGCCGCGAACTGGACGATCGACGATCCCACGCCGCCGGCCGCCACGACGGCGATGCGGTCGGCCAGCCGCAGCTCGGCGTTGGTCACGGCACCGAGCGCGGTGAACGAACTGCAGCCGAGGATGGAGACCTCGCCCAGTCCGACCCCGTCGGGGACGACGAACGCGTCCGAGGCAGGGACGACACAGTATTCGGCGAGTCCGCCCATCGAGTACATCGCCAGCGGGGTGCCGTCGGCGCGGGCCAGCCGGGTCTCACCGTCGTAGAGCGTGCCCTTGAGGCGGTTGTGGGCGAAGAACTTCTCGCACAGGTCGTCCAGTCCGCGCGCGCAGTGGCGACACTCGCCGCACGGCATGATGAAGCTGCACACGACCCGATCGCCCACCGCGAGGGTGTCGACGCCGTCGCCGAGTTCCTCGACCACGCCGGAGACCTCGTGGCCGAGGACCGCGGGAGCGGGGAAGTTCACCTCGGACTTCAGTACGTGCAGGTCGGTATGACAGACCCCGCACGCGGTGACCTTGAGCAGGATCTCGCCACGACGGGGCGTCGGCCGCGGGATCTCCTCGACGGCGAGTGTCGGTGTACTGCCCTCCCAGACAGCAGCTTTCATGATGCGTTCTCCTTCTGGGGCCGGGCGGCGCCCGACGAGTCGGGCACCGCGGAGCTGTCGTCGCGCACGAGCTGGATCAGCGGCGCCAGCCGCTCGGGCATGGTGGCCCAGTCCTCCGGCGACCGGATGTCGTCGGAGAAATTGCATTCGATGATGAAGTGTTCCGCACCGACCGCCTTCGCGGTGGCGATATCGGCGGCCACACCGTCGATGCCCTGTCCGCCGGATCCCACCGGGTCGGTGGGGCGCTGGAGGTAGGACCGCAGGAACAGCCGGACCGGCGCCCGTCCGGCGGGACGCTGCGCGGCCATCCCGTCGAGCTGGGCTTGTAGGGCCTCGGCTGTGCCGCTGCTGGGATTCCAGATGTCGAACAGTGCCGCGGTGCGGGCGAGACCGCGTTCCGACCGCAGCCCGGACAGTAGCGGCGGATGTGGTGTCTGGACCGGTTTCGGCCGCACGGTGGAGGTCGGGATGGTGAAGAACTCCCCTTCGAACTCGACGGGATCCGGTCCCCAGCACGCCTGGACGGCGCGGACGAGTTCGTCCATCCGGCGCCCGCGCGTCCGGGGGTCGACGTCCATGAGTCGATGTTCTTCGTCGGACCAGCCGACGCCCAGCCCGGCGACGAGACGTCCGCCGGAGAGCACGTCGAGAGTGGCCAGACGCTGAGCGAGCTCTACCGGGCGGTGGTACCCGGCAACCAGGATGCTGCTCCCGATCAGCGCCCGTCGGGTGCACGACGCGACGAATGCCATGAGCTCGGTGGCGCCGAGCACCGAACGGTAGGCGGGATGCACCGCCGTGGTGTGCCGGCCGCCGTAGACCGACGCGTTCTGCTCGGAGTAGAAGAGGTGTTCCTGCGCCCACAGTCCGGTGAAGCCGTGTTCCTCGGCGGCGACCGCGAAGTCGCGGACCGCCGCGGCATCGACGTGCTCGCCGAGCTGAGGAAGGGCGAGCCCGATCGTCGTGCCGCGGGCCCCGTCAGTCGTTGCCATCAGAGAATCGTCACCGACCCGGTGTTGCCGTCGACCTCGATCATCGCGCCGTCCGGGATGCGGGCCGTCGCGTCCTGAACCGAAACGGCGCACGGTATGCCGAGCTCACGACACACGATGGACGAGTGGGTGATCGTTGCGCCGACATTGACGACGACACCGCCCGCGAAGACGAACAACGGCGTCCAGGCGGGGTCGGTCTGCGGCGCGACGAGGATGTCGCCTTCCTCCAGCTGTTCGGCCTCATACGGGTCGTGCAGGATTCGCGCGCGTCCCCGGGCGACACCCGGGGCACCGCCGACACCGGAGAGGACGTCACCGGGCACCGCGGGGTCCACCCGCTGCCCAGTGCGCCGGGGCCACTGCGAGAGGGGGAGCGGTTCGAACAGGAAGAACGGCGGTTGCAGATCGAACAGGGCGAGATACTGCTCGCGTCGCTCCTTGATGGTGTCCGCGAACGACTCCGGTTCGGCGACGAAGCGATCGAGCTCGTCGTCGACGAGCATCGTGATGTCGTGATGGTCGTCCATGACCCCGCGCCCGACCATCCGGTGTCCGAGTTCGTAGAGGGCGGCCCGCATCTCACCCATGATCTTCACGCACGCGGTCTTCGTGCGCTCCCGCCACGGCATGAACTTGGTGATCGACTTCGCCGCGTTGCGGAACGCGGTGGCCGACTCCGCGTCGGGCATCTTGGCGGCGAGTTCCTCGGTGAGGGCGAGTCGCTTGTCCTGATTGCGGCGCAGGATCGCTTCGGGATCGGCCTCCGGCGGGCTGTTGCGCATCCCGTTGATGGCCATCAGTGCCAGCACGGGTTTGGTCTCCCAGCTGTCCGATCGGATGTCCCATTCGTTCGGTGCGCGCGAGCCGTAGCGGTAGAGGAAGTCGTCGAACTCCTCCCGGAACCTCGCGGCGTCGGCGGAGTCACTCGCGGTGATCGCGTCGAGGGCGGAGGCGAGCCCGTCGTCGAATATCCCGGTCAGTTCGGACGAACCGGCGACGAGGCGCCCGAGCTTCCACATCGCATACGACGGGGCGGCCGAGTCCACGCCGCCCAGTCCGCTGAGCAGATCGCCGAGTTTGTCTGCCTCGCCGATGGTTTCGAGGAGTTGACCGGCCACGGCCGGACCCATCGTCGACAGCGTCGTGGTGACCGGGTGATAGGCGTAGCAGTAGATGAGGTCGGGGAGCAGCGAACGAGCGTGCTCGACGAGTTCGGCATCGCTCATCGCGGCGAGATCGGGACGCTGGTCGCGTGCCCGGTCGGCGCGGCGCTTGGCCTCCTCGGCTTCGGGGAACTCATCGGTCGTGAGAGCCCAGGCGGTCTTCTCGGCGAGACCGGCCGTCAGTTCGGCGTTCTCGTCGCCCGGCTTGGGTACGTACTCGGGGATGTCGGGATGGTCGCCCACCCACAGGCTGTTCCACACCGGCACGGTCAGCCCCGGGAGCCGGGCGCCGTTGAGCTCGGTCATCGAGAAGTTCGTGTAGTGGTAGCCGCCGAAGTTGCCGATGATCTCGGGCATCACCTCGTCGATCTCCTCGGCAAGGTGAGTGCCGAGGTTGTCGACGTAGCCCTGGCGCCAGCCGATGTTGAGGCCCTTGTTCCAGACCATCGTGACGTTCAGCGGACTCGACGGGTCGGGCAGCACTTCGCCGGCGTTGGCGCGTGTGTACACCGGGTATCGGCTGCTGAACTCCCAGTCGGTGATCCAGCGATCGATGTCGACCGCCCCCGCGGACTGCTCGTCACTCATGTGTTCCTCCTCATCGAGGTGACAGGCTGTATGTCAAGTCACACTATAGAAACCTGCGACAGATGGAAACATGTACATAGATATTTCTCAGCAGTTTGAGGGTAAAGACTCCGCCAGTCGCGGCGCTAATTAACTTTACTTAGAGTAGAGTAACCTGACGTTTAGGCCCAGGGATGTGGGTCACATCCTTCCCGCGCCGCCCGCTTCTCGCGTGGCTACTTCCGGCGCATCCGGTGACGAAAGGAAACCCATGTTCGAGAAGGTGCTGGTCGCGAACAGAGGCGAGATCGCGGTACGGGCTTTTCGTGCCGCGGTCGAGCTCGGCGCGAGCACGGTGGCCGTGTACCCCCACGAGGACCGCAACTCCGTTCATCGGGCCAAGGCGTTCGAAGCCTACGAGATCGGCGAACGCGGGCATCCGGTCCGCGCGTACCTCTCGGTCGACGAGATGGTCCGCGTCGCGGCGACGTCCGGAGCCGATGCGGTGTACCCCGGGTACGGCTTCCTCTCCGAGAACGCCGAGTTGGCCCGTGCGTGTGCGACCCGGCAGATCACCTTCATCGGCCCGTCCGCCGAGGTGCTCGAACTCGCCGGCGACAAGTCCCGGGCCGTGGCGGCCGCCGCCGAGGCCGGTCTCCCGGTGCTGACCTCGTCGACCCCGTCGAGTGATGTGGACGAGCTCGTGGCCGCGGCTGATGCGGTCGGTTTGCCCTTGTTCGTCAAGGCGGTCGCCGGTGGTGGCGGGCGCGGCATGCGTCGCGTCGATGAGCCGTCGCGGCTTCGCGGGGCGATCGAGGCGGCCTCGCGCGAGGCCACGACGGCCTTCGGTGACGGCACGGTCTTCCTGGAGCGGGCGGTGGTCGACGCCCGGCACATCGAGGTGCAGATCCTCGGGGACGCCACCGGCGAGGTCATCCATCTCTACGAACGCGACTGTTCGCTCCAGCGCCGCCACCAGAAGGTCGTCGAGGTGGCCCCCGCACCCGCGCTCGACCCGGCTGTCCGTGATCGGATCTGTTCGGATGCAGTGGCTTTCGCCAGGCACATCGGGTACACCTGCGCCGGGACCGTAGAGTTCCTGCTCGGTTCCGACGGTCGGCACGTGTTCATCGAGATGAACCCGCGCATTCAGGTGGAACACACGATCACCGAGGAGATCACCGACGTCGACCTCGTCGCCACCCAGATGCAGATCGCATCCGGTGCGACGCTGCGGGAGCTGGGACTGACCCAGGATTCGATCGAGATCCGCGGCGCGGCAGTGCAATGCCGCATCACGACCGAGGACGTGACCGACGGCTTCCGGCCCGACACCGGGCGGATCACCGCCTACCGCACGCCCGGTGGCTCGGGTGTCCGTCTGGACGGGAGCGTCGGCCTGGGGTCCGAGATCGGCTCCCACTTCGACTCGATGCTCGTGAAACTGACCTGTCGCGGCCGGGACCTGGAGACCGCGCGGGCGCGCGCACGTCGTGCGATCGCCGAGTTCCGGGTCCGGGGCGTCGCCACCAACATCCCGTTCCTGCAGGCGGTTCTCGCCGACGACGACTTCGGCGCGTGGCGGGTCACCACCTCGTTCATCGAATCCCGACCGGACCTGCTCGAGCAGCACGCCTCCGCCGACCGCGGTACCCGGATCCTGCGGTATCTCGCCGACGTCACCGTGAACCGACCGCACGGCGAGCGACCGTCCGCGGTGTACCCGGTCGACAAACTACCGACGATCGACCTCACGTCCCCACCGCCGCCGGGGTCCCGCGATCGACTCCGGGAGCTGGGGCCGGACGGTTTCGCCGCCGAGCTCCGCGCGTCGACGGCACTCGCGCTGACCGACACCACCTTCCGCGACGCGCATCAGTCGCTGCTGGCCACCCGCGTGCGCAGCCGGGACCTGGCGACCGTCGCACCGCACGTCGCGCGGATGACCCCACAGCTGTGGTCGGTCGAGGCGTGGGGCGGGGCGACCTACGACGTCGCGCTGCGATTCCTCAAGGAGGATCCCTGGGAACGTCTGGCGGCCCTGCGTGCGGCGATGCCCAACGTCTGCCTGCAGATGCTGTTGCGCGGCAAGAACACCGTCGGGTACACGCCGTACCCGGTGGAGGTGAACGACGCATTCGTCCGCGAGGCGGCGGCCACGGGCGTCGACGTGTTCCGGATCTTCGACGCGCTGAACAACATCGACGCGATGCGGCCGGCCATCGACGCGGTGCGGGAGACGGGGACCGCGGTGGCGGAGGTGGCCATGTCCTACACCGGCGACCTCTCCGATCCCGGCGAGACCCTGTACACCCTGGACTACTACCTGAAGCTGGCCGAACGGATCGTCGACGCGGGCGCACACGTCCTGGCGATCAAGGACATGGCAGGCCTGTTGCGCCCGGCCGCGGCGTCGACCCTGGTGCGCGCCTTGCGGTCGCGGTTCGACCTGCCCGTCCATCTGCACAGCCACGACACCGCCGGCGGGCAGCTGGCCACCTACCTCGCCGCCTGGGAGGCCGGGGTGGACGCGGTGGACGGGGCGAGCGCACCGCTGGCCGGCACGACGAGTCAGCCACCGTTGTCGGCGATCGTCGCCGCGACGGCGAACACCGACCGCGACACCGGGATCGACCTCGCGGCCTGCTGCGCTCTCGAGCCATATTGGGAGGCGGTCCGGGCAGCGTACTCGCCGTTCGACACGGGCTTGCCGGCACCCACCGGCCGGGTCTATGCCCACGAGATCCCCGGCGGCCAGCTGTCCAACCTGCGGCAGCAGGCCCTGGCATTGGGGCTGGCGGACCGGTTCGAGGACATCGAGGCGGCCTACGCGGGCGCCGACACCGTGCTCGGGCGACTGATCAAGGTGACACCGTCGTCGAAGGTCGTCGGCGATCTCGCGCTGGCACTCGTCGGCGCCGGCGCGAGCGCCGCCGAGTTCGCGGACGATCCGACGGCCTACGACATCCCGGACTCGGTGGTGGATTTCCTGCGGGGCGATCTGGGCGAGCCCGCGGGCGGGTGGCCGGAGCCGCTCCGCACGCGCGCCCTCGAGGGCCGCACCGACCCTCGCCCGGTGACCGCCCTGACCGAGAGCGACCTCGCGGCGCTCGCCGGTACGTCGGCGGAGCGTCGTGATGCGCTCAACCGGTTGCTGTTCCCCGGACCGAATCGTGAGTACCGCGAGCACCGCGAGACCTACGGTGACACGTCTCGGCTGTCCACCAACCAGTTCTTCTACGGCCTGCGCCAGGACGAGGAACATCGCGTGGAGCTGGAGAAGGGCGTCGAACTACTCATCGGGCTCGAGGCGATCTCCGACCCGGACGAGTCCGGGATGCGCAACGTGCTCTGCATCCTCAACGGGCAACTGCGGCCGGTTCGGGTGCGCGACCGCTCGGTCGAGTCGACGACACGCACCGCGGAGAAGGCCGACCCCGCCCTCCCGGGGCAACTCGCCGCACCCTTCGCCGGTGTGGTGACGCTGTCGGTGAAGGAGGGCGACGAACTCCGCCGGGGTGAACCGATCGGCACGATCGAGGCGATGAAGATGGAGGCCTCGATCTCCGCGCCGGTCACCGGGATCGTGCAGCGTGTCGCGGTGTCGGGATCGACCGAGGTCGACGGCGGGGATCTTCTGCTGACCATCGCGACGGACTGACGCGGTGCGTCGGGTCCGCGCTGTGGCGGCGCGGACACGACGTCGTCACTTGCGTGCGAGGTCGGCGACCTGGGCCTCCACCGCGGTCTTGGAGTCGGGGTGTTCGGACAGTCGCACGGTGAAGGACTGCTCGAGCTCGTAACCGCGACGGATGTCGAGATCTTCGCAGCCGTTCAGAGATTGTTTGGCGAGCACGATGGCGTGCCTGCTCTTCTCCGCGATCGAGCGCGCGCGGGCTGTCGCGATCTCCATGAGATCGTCGTGGGCGACGACCTCGATCGGTGCTCCCCACCGCTCCAGGGTCGACGCGTCGACCGGTTCGGCGGTGAGGAACATGCGGCGCATCGCCTGCTGGGGCAACATGCGGGCGGTGAAGCGACCACCGCCGAGGACCCCGACGTTCATCTCGGGTAGTCCGAAGGTGGCGCGTTCGGACGCGACCACGAGGTCGGAGAGCGCGACGAGTCCGAACCCGCTTCCCAGGGCCGGGCCGTTCACCGCGGACACCACGGGGAGGTGACACTCGCGCACGCTGAACAGCGCCCGCCGGGCCCGCCGCATCGCGATGTCGCCGCTGACGGTGGACATCGTCCGGAACTCGTTGATGTCGTTGCCCGCGCTGAAGATGCGGCCCTGACCGGTCAGCACGATCACGCGCACATCCTGGTCGTCGGACAGCGCGTCGAACGTCGCCGCGATGTCCTCGTACATCTGCCCGTCGATGGCGTTGACCTTGCCCCGCGAGAGCTCGACGAGTGCGATACCGGGCTGGTGCACGGTGACGGAGAGGTTCCCGGAGGCCGGGGAGGTGGTCTGCATGGGTGCCTATCTGTCGTGGACTGCGCCGACGGGCGGTCGGGCCCCGGCGTGAACGAACGGAACGGGACTCACGGTAATCGAGCGAGCAAAATATGTACACAGTTACGACGACGGGTCGTCTCGCCACCGCACCGATCGTTCGGGGGCGACCGTTGCCGCCCCGATCCGAACTAGAGAGCAGGTGCGGGCGGGTAAGGTGTCGGCACCGACCGATCAGCCGAGACACGGGAGCCGCATGACCGTCGCCGACGAGCCCGCCACCCGGCAGCCGCGCGGGCAGAAGATGTCCGCGCGGGTGGCCAACATGGTGGCCGATCAGATTCTCGGCGGTGGCATCGTCGAGGGGCAGCGCCTGCCGACCGAGAAGGAGATGGTCAGCGAGTTCGGCGTGGCACGCACGACGGTGCGTGAGGCGCTGCGGCTCCTCGAGAGCCGAGACCTCGTGACGATCAAGGCGGGAATCGGCGGCGGGCCCATAGCCAAACGGCCCGAACTCGATTCGCTCGGCAACATCATGAAGCTGTTCCTCCAGATCAACGGCGCGAACATCAGTGATGTCATCGACGTCCGGTTGATGCTCGAACCGATGGTCGCGCGGGCCGCGGCGCAGAACGTCACCGACGAGCAGATCGAGTCGATGCAGCGGGCACTGGACCGGATGCGCGACCATCCCGAGGACCACGCCAACTTCCAGGAGAACAACGCCGCGTTCCAGCGCGGGGTGTACGAGGCGGCGGGCAATCCCGCACTGCGGGTGGTCATGGAGACGCTGTGGCTGCTCGTTCGCGACGCCGAACCCGTCGAGCATCCCATCGCGACGCGGCTCGCGGCCTTCGAACTCCAGCAGGACATCCTCGACGCCATGCGCGCTCGCGATGCCGAGGCGACCGCGGCCGCGATGGACGTCTTCAACCAGGAGTCCGCCCGGTACTACCGCCGCCGGCTCCGCGACATCATCTCGCGACCCGTGCGCTGGCAGATCTGAGCGTCGGCCGCACGACGGAAGTGGCCGGCCAGGCTGGTCTGATCGCTTGTCGTGGTGGTCGATCGGGCTACCGACCCATGTATGTCCGGATCTGCTGTTCCTTCGCCTTGAGCATCCGTGCGCCCTCATTGGACATCTGCGCGATCGTGCGTGAGTTGCGTTCGATGTTGCCCAGGAGGTCCTCGAAGTTCTTCCGCACCGGATCATTCCACTGACTGCCGTTGAGCTGGGTGCGGACTCGACGAGTCGCCTCTTGGACCGACTTCTCCAACCGGGTCAGTTCTTGTGCCATTCGGGCGAGTGCGGCGGGATCTGTATTGATGGCCATCGAGTCTCGTTTCTGGGTCAGGCCAGGTTCTGGCGTCTGATTGCGTCCAGGCGGTTCTTCGCCTGGACGTTGATCCGTTCCAGATCACGGAGGCGTTGCGCGTAGAGACGCTCCTCGACGGTGACCTGGTGGAGGACGTCGCGTGAGATCGCGCTGTACACCACGTCGTTCCACCGCGAGCCCATCGATTGTTGGACTCGCAGGCGTTGGTTGACGGCGTCCTCGTGCTCACTCACCGCACTCATCTGCTCCTCCTCCGGACGGTCGCGGGCAGATGGGTGACACCGACCTGCTGAGCCGCCCAGATCCGGTGTGCCCCATTGCGGACGTCGTAGGTGCCGTCGGGCAACTCGTCGACTTGAATACCCGTCTCTCCGAAGAAGCCGCGGAAAGTGGCCTGCAGGCTCTGATTTCCGACGAGCCCCCGGCCGGCATCGGTGTCCCGGAGGCGCTGCATCACGTCGCCGCCCCGGGACATCCTGGGCAGCAGGTCTCGGTACAGGGTCCGAGCCGCCCAGACACAATCCTCGGCGGTCGCCTTACCGGAATCGAAGTCGGCCGCGGAACGCACCCTGCCCTCATCGATGCACCGGTTCAGCGGTACGAGCGAGATCCCATCGGGTAACCCGTCGACGTGCACCTCATCGTCGGTGGCGAACCGACCTGTCGACACGTCATGAGCAGGGATGCCGTTCTCCGGTGCCGAGCCCCCGCCATCGCCCGTCCCGGCGCCGTACTGGCCGCCCCGTCCGCCGAGAGGATACGAACCGGACCCAGCGGTGGACGTGCCGGGCCCAGTCGAGGTCCAGGTGCCGGCGACAGGTCCACCACCGGCGCCCCCGCCCGTCATCGGTTGCCATGAACGCGTGGCGAACTTGGCCTGGAGCTGTTGATTCTTCTCGTAGCGGATCACGTCCTCGCGTGCCCGACGCATCCGCTGGGCGCCGCGCTCCGCAAGCGGTTCGATGGCGTTCGCGTAGCGGTGCTGGTGTCCACGAAACGTGTCGTGATCTCGAGTCAGCTGCGCTTGGAGATGTTTGGTGTCGAGATGTCTCCTCATCCAGATCCGCAGTTGTCGGCGCTTTTCTCGGAGCTGGGCCTCATCGGGATCTTCCTGCGACTCGAGGATCTTGATCGCGTCCTCGAGACGTCTGATCGCCCGGTTGCACTCCTCGATGAAGAAAGTCACCTGTTCACTGATCGCGGACATCTCGCGCTGGGCGGACGCGGCGGTGGGACCGACTCGTTCGGCGTACTGGGCCAGAGCGCGTTTCACCGCTGCGATCGCCTCCGCGTCGGTATGGGCCTTGCTCATCACAGCAACTCGATGAGGGTGTCCGGTGACGGCGGACCGTACGCCAGCACTCGTGCCGTCACGCCGTGATCGTGATCGTCGAATACGGCTTGATTCCGCTTCAGGGTGGCGGCGGCATCGCTGTCCACGAGTAATTGCGAATCCTCCGGCGAGCTGGGCCCGACGAGGCGTAACCCGAACTCCCGCAGAGCTTGTGGGGAGATGCGTCGGTTCAGTATGCCGCCCCGATCGGTCCAAGCGAGGACGTGGACGCCCACCTCGGGACCGTCGCGGAGGATGCGGGTGAGTCTCGCGTTCGTCGATGCATCGTCATAGTCGTTGTCCGGGTCCAGGTCTCGCGCGCGATGCACGCCGAACAGCACGACGTACTCGGCGGGATTGTTGTAGTCCTCGTACTCGACCCGTCCCTCTACCACTGTCGCGGTTTCGTCGATGACGTCTTCGAGTGAACGCCGCCCACCGATCGAGATGGTCGAGCTGTCCGCGAGAACTGCTCGCGTGGAGGTCCATTCCTCGTCGCCGACCAGGAAGTCGACGAGGCGGATCTTGGCTCCCGTCCGGGCCAGCGCCACGAGCGCGGCGAGTAGCGGACCATACGATTCGTTGACCACCAACAGATTGGCGCCTCCCTCTCGTCGCATGTCGTAGCTGAGGGCAGGCGCCAGGGACACCGGTAATCCGACCGGGATCCGTCCTTCGGACACGATGTCGGCGGTTAGTTCCGCCGAATCGTCACCGGCGTACACGCGGGGCGCGCCGGAGAACCCCAGGTGGTCGGCCTTGGCTCGAATCACGGTCAGGACGTCTTCGGCGTCCGTGCCGATCTCGCCGTGGTCGGACCTGTCGTGCCAGAGCGTGGTCTGGAACCGCTCATTGGCATCGGGGTGTCCTTGTTTGACGTTGATGATTCCCTCGCCGGCCCGGGACAGTTCGCGGGCTTCGGGATTGCCCTCGCCCAGGATGAGTTCGGAATCGCCGGCGCTCATTCGCAGTGCGACCCGTGTCGGGATCAGGGACAAGACATGACGGTCGAGTCCCTGCATACCCTGGATCGTCTGCGACGCGAGCACGATGTGCAGCCCGAACGCGCGTCCCTCCCGCAGGATTCGTTCGATCAGATGTGACGCCTGTTGGGCGATCTTGTCGTCCCGTTCGAAGAGTTTCTGGAACTCGTCGATGATGGTGATCTGGCGCGCGAGCGCCTCACTGCCGGATTGCTTCCGATAGTCGTCGAGCTTCGTGATGTTCGATGCGAAGGCTTTGAAAAGCGCACCGCGCCGCTCGATCTCGGCGACCATTCCTTCGAGTACCGCGATTCCGAACTCCCGCTCGGCGTCGATCGCGACCGCCTTGGCGTGCGGCAGCGCGTGGTCTGCGTACCGCTTGAACTCGACGCCCTCCTTGAAATCGATCAGATACAACTCGAGATCGCTGGGGGAGTACTCGGTGACAAGGCTCATGATCATCGCGTGCATCAGCACCGACTTACCTGAGCCGGGTCGGCCACCGATGAGTGCGCCGACGCCGCCGTCCCCGGAGTGCAGGCGGATCTGGGCGACTTTGGTCGCGCCGAGCTGCCCGATACTCGCGTTCGCGCCGGTCGCCGTCGACTTGCGCCACCACGTCGACGGTTCGTAGGGGTGGGCGGTCAGGGGGTCCCCGGCCAGTGAGGAGACCCAGCCGGGTCGGATGACCGTTCCGGTACTCGCCTGGAAGTTGCTCGTGACACGTTCGACGAGCATCGCGCGTCGCTTGTCCTGTTCCTCGGCGCGCACAAGGAGCGGAGCCCACCTCACCTCGAGTTCGGAACCGGTCAGGTTCGCGAAGGTCGCGCGGGACTGGAATCCCAATCCGCAGTTGTTGGTCATGATCGACAGACGTGTCCTGGTGTCTGTCGGGCTGGTCCCGAGGAGGTAACTTTGCGCCTGGGGATCGAGCAACAGCCCGTTGCCGAAGCAGGGCAGCGAGTCGATGTAACTGCGTGCGTTGCCCTCTCCGGGCGCCGGGGTGGTCGGGCCGATACCCATGATGTCATCGGAGACGACGATGGTGAACACTCCCGCGCGCGAGCCACCATCGACGATCTTGGCGAGTCGTTCCAGCCGATCGTGGTCCAGGTGGTTCTGGCGAGAGAAGCCGGCAGGGAATCCGTACAGCAGGAGGATCCGATACGGCTCGGTGACCATCTTCGCCGCGATGTTGTAATCGGTGAGTGTGGCGTGGTCACCCTGCAGATACTTCTGCGTGACGCGGGTGATGTGTTCTTCGGTTTCCTGTAGCAGTTCGTCGATCTCGCGGTCGGTGGTCTTGACCTTGTCACCGATGACGCGGTCCATGACCTCGTCTAGCCCGTAGAGGAACGCTGCCGAGTCACCGAGCTTGAGCGGATCGAAGACCCGGATGGTCAGCTGATCCGCGGGCAGGCTGGCCAGAAGCTGCAGAATGACGCGTTCGGCCATGAGCGGCTCGGTCGTCCGGAATCCTCCGGCCCGGCCAAGATCGAGGATCGCGGGGAGCGACGCCGCCGTCGTCTCGACACTCATCGCCTGACGGGACTTGCCGTCGCCCGCCACCAGTGTGAGATCGACTTCGAGTGCTGCGAGCGCACCACCCAGTGACACGTAGAGCTGGCCGAGGCCCGGGCGAAGACCGGACAGGACCGATGGCAGGTCCGCTGCGAGGATGTCGGTGCCCGGAAAGACCTGGAGGGCATCGCATGCGAGGATCTCGTGCTTGCGCCCGGATGCGGCGTTGACGATGGTGACCGCATCGTTGAACGCCCGCTTGTGCAGGTCGTCGAGGATTGGCTGGAAATGACATGCCAGGCCCTTGTATTGAGCGGAGAACCGTTCCCAGTCTTTCGCGCGGCCACCAGCCGTCATCGGTATCCGCCTCGTCGTGAGATCGGTGATCAACGCGTCGGTCGCACTCAGCCAGACCTCAGGGGGTGGCATGGCACCGCCGGCAGAGTGGTAGAGACTTCCGAACTGGTCCGGAAAGCGGTCCTTCATCAGGCTCTGGAGGCGGTCGTGGGTGGCCTACAGCTTCATCACGATCGCCGAGATGTCGGGCAGATCCGCCACCACGCGAGACAACTCGTCACCCACCCGGCGCAGGTAGTGGTCGACGTGCGCGCGCATTGTCGGTACGTGGTGCTCGACGGCTTCGGATGACTCGGCGAGAGTCGAGCGTTCGGCACTGGACACGGTCGACTCGGCCCGCGACCTGATCCGGTCGGGGATGTGTCCCGGGCGCGCCGAGCCGACCGACGGCGACGACGGTGACCGCGTCGGACCGGCAGCGCGCAGTGCCGTCGGCGGGGACGGGGTCTCGACCTTCTCGACGGAACGGCTCGGCGTCCTACGGGGCCGCTCATAGGAGATCGGAACGGACGCGGGCGAATCAGCGGTGGCGGCGGAGTCAGTCGTGGACGTGGATGGACCGGGCGTCTCTGGCGCCGACGTTCGGTGCTGCCGGTCGGGTCGCGAGTAGTTGATCCGACCGGTGGTGGGCACTACGGGCTCGTCGACCGCGGACTGGCCGGGTGTCGCGGTGGGCGCGGTCCGGTTGTCCGGCGGGGTGTCGCCGGTACCGCGCCGACCGCGATGGGTGTAGTCGATGGCCACCGAATCCTCCCGGAACAAGTGAGATCTGTCGAACAAAGTCGGTGTTGCTGATGGCTGCGGCCCAGTCAGCCGGCCGCGAGCAGTTGTTCCCGCTTGCGCAGCAGTGTCTGGCCGCTCTTGTAGGTCTTGACCGTGCCGATGGATCCCCTTCGGACGCCGGTGATCCGCCCGGACAGCGAACTACCCTGACCGGCGGGCTGCACGTCGATCAGTATCTGTGCCCCGGTGCTGTGCCTGGCCACCACCGTCGTCCCCTGCAACTCGGTTCCCCAGCCGCGCCCGGCCGCGGTCGACACCAGCTTCTGGATCACGATGGTCGGATGGCCCGGGGTGGTCCGGTTCGCCGGAGAGCTGAGCTGCTGGCCCAAGAACGTCTGGTAGCCGTAGGTACCCGCCCAGGCGAGCGCAAGAACGATGACGATGAGAATGAAAGTGTCCATGGTTGGTCCTGTTCTGATTCCGTCGATTCACCTGATGGCTAGCCGACATCGACGCCGTAGTCGGTGGCGATGCCTGCGAGTCCACTGGCGTAACCCTGGCCGATGGCACGAAGTTTCCACGCCGCGCCGCGTCGATAGATCTCGCAGAACACCATCGCGGTCTCGGTGGCGGTCGGAGGATTCGACATCACGAACGTCGCCTGCGACTGCGCGGTGCCATCTGACCGAACCCGCGCATAGGAGGACGGGATCATCCCGAAAGCGTGGTTCCGCGTCGCGGCGTCGTAGATCGCGACCGGGAAGACGATCGACTCCACCTGTGGCGACACGGATCCCAGCCGGACGGTGATCGTGGCGACCTCGTAGCCATCCGGTGACGTGTGCGGATCACCGGCGAGTTCCACTGCGCCATCGGGAGATCGCGGATTGTTGAAGAACACGAAGTGGTCGTCCGCACACACTCGGCGGTCCGAGTCGAGCAGGATCGCGGTGGCGTCCAGCTCGAGTCCCGGTTGGCCGCTGAACCAGCCGAGCTCCACGACGAGGTCGGAGGTGTCCGCAGCGAGAGGGGTGTTGGCTCCGGGTGTCAACATTCGTCCACCGTCGGGGGACGGACCTCCCGGAACCGGTCGCGCGTACGCATGCGGAGGCGGGGGCGACGCGGGCGGCGGGGGCGCCGCCGCGACGGCGGCAACCGGTCCGACCGCGCGGGGTGGGGTGCCACCAGCGTGGTGGGGCGCGGCGTCGCGCCCGTTCGCGAGCGACGTGACCTGGCCGGAATTCACTGTCGAGACCTGGGGTCCGACTCGCTCGTGGGGGTGCGATGCCGGGTGACCGGCTGGAACCGAACCGGGGAGCGGGCCGGGATCCCGGGGCAAGAGCGGGGGCCGGCCGGCAGGAGGTAGGTCGATGTCGCCACCGGCGAGCAGCCGATCCATGGGGATCGAACGGGCCAGGCGCATGGTCGCGACCACATCTTCGTCGGCGCTACCGTTGCTGGCGATGGAGGCACTGAGGCCGCTGGCCTTGGCCATTTCCTGGAACGGCTCTATCACCGACCGGAGCAGGTGGCCCGAAAAATTGTCATCGAAACGGATCAGTACGAAGACGGCGACACTGAGCTGGTCGTTGGTGAAGACCGACCACGCCATGTCGAACGACGGTGTCTCGACGGTGGCGAGCCCGTCTTCGGCGCGAACGTACGTATCGGTGAGGAACGGAGCTGCCTTCACGAGGTTCTCGTAGAGCTGACGTGGGCCGATCGGACCACACACCGTCGGCGCCAACCCCGCCGCACCGATCAGTCTGCCGAACAGATCCACGAGGTGGTCGTCGGTCTCGACTATCAAAGGAATCATGACTTGCCGCTCGTGAACGGATCGAGGAGTCGGCACGGCACGACGGCCGAGCGGACGAGTTTCCGGTTCGACGCCGAGGCGATCGATCTGTACGCCGTTGCCGAGACGTGAGATGAGCTCACCTGATCGCGCGGAGTCACGAGCGGAATACTATCCACGGGATCGGGCGCTCGGAGCGGTCAGTGGAGCTCTCGGCGACACATTCGTACGTTCGGGCTACACAGCCGAAGTTTCTGCGCGACAGGCGTTTCTCGCCACCACGGGGACCGGCCCGGGACGATCATGCCCCCATGCTGGCAGGCCGCCCGACGACGTTGCGATCTCATCGACGTCGCAACCTGGTCGAGTGGTGGGCTCACACCACCCGCCGCAGCGCCCCCGGCACGACGTCGTCGTCGGCGGCGAGAGCCAGCACCTCACCGAAACCGGCGACGAGGCAGTCGGCGAACAACTCGAGGTCGGTGACCGCGGCGCCGTCGGAATTGATTCCGAGACAGGCCGTTCCGTTGTGGGTGATCATCGTCGCCATCATCGCGCAACCGGGCAGCGGGCCGAACGGGAACATCCGCTCGACCTTGGCGCCGGCCACGTAGGTGTCCCACGGGATGCCCGGCACGTTGCTGGCCTGCAGATCGTTCTGGCTGGTCGTGCCGCTGAACTGCATGAGCACCGATCCGGGTAACCAGGCCATCACCGAGCCCAGCGTGTTGAAGATGTCGACGGCCGGTTCGTGCCGGGCGACGCGGACCTGTTCGCGGATGGTGAGGACCCGCTCGAAGGGGTCGGCGATCCCGACCGGTCCGGCGAGCCGTCCCACCGCGATCCGGTTGCCACCCGCCGGATCCTCCGGACGCCGCACCGAGATCGGGATCGCGACCGGCATCGTCTCGATCGGGGTGCCCATCTTCTCGTGATAGAGGCGGAAGCTGCCGATGAGCCCGGCGAGGTAGACGTCGTTGATCGACGCCCGCGTCGCCGTCGCGGTCGCTTTGAGGTCGGTGAACGGGACCTCGAACGCGCTGAAACGCCACGACAGGCTCCGATGCGCGAGCAGCGGGGAACCAGGGGGGCTGACCAGGCCCGCCACGCGTGGAACCGAGCGACCATATCGGAGAACGGAACTCAATGCCTGGCGGGGATGCGCCAGCGCGCGGACGCCGCGGAATGTCGTGTCGACACGATGCGGGATCCGCCGGATCTCCTCGCCCACCTGCCGGCGGAGCAGGTCGACGGGCGTGATGTTCACCGGATCGGGGCTCGGCGGCTGGGGTTTGCCCGGATTGTGTTCGCGTGTGGGCGAATGCAGCTGGGCCAGTCCGATGATCGCGCCCAGGCCGTCGGTGAGCGCATGGTGGGCTTTCAGGAAATATGCTGCCCTGCCGTCCGGCAGCCCTTCGATCAGCGTGCCCTCCCACGGCGGCCGTGCGGCATCGAGCGCGGTCATCGCGAGCTGCTCGCACGTGATGAGCAGCTCACGCATGCTGCCGTTGCCGCCCAGACGGATTCGGCGCAGATGGTAGTGCAGGTCGAAGTCCGGGTCGACTGCCCAGCTGGGCGTTCCCATGCCGAACGGGGAGTCGACGACGCGCTGCCGGAATCGCGGGGCCATTCGGCTTCCCCATTCGTGGGCAGCCACGAGCCGGTCCCAGTCCGGGGCGCAGTCGTACACCTCGAGCATGCAGATGGTCCCGCGCATCCGGCGATCGGTGTCGCCTCGCCACATGATGGTGTCCACCGAGCTCATGTGGGGCTCGTTGGCCCAGTCGAGCGGTCGGTCCACCCCGTCGGTCAGGTCCGGTTCCTCGCTCACACTTGCCTCTCTTCCGGTACCTCGACGGGTGGCCGGGCGTCGTCGTCGGCGAAGAAGTCCAGCGGCCAGTCGGCCAGGGCGCTGATGTACATCTGCCGGACCTCCTCGGCGCGGTCGCCGATCTCGTCGGGCGACCAGTCGCTGGTGTCCACCGGCGGCAGCACCATCACCTCGACGGTCCCCGGTCGGATGAGTTGCGCACCGCGCCACATCAACTCGCCGGTGTTACGCAGGACCACCGGTACGACGGGGACACCCGCCTGCATCGCGATGTGGAACGGACCCTTCTTGAACCTGCCGACACGTGGTGTGGGCGACCGGGTGCCCTCGGGCGCGACCACGAGCGACATTCCCTCGTCCCGCAGAGCTGTGACGGCCGGCGCCAGCTGTTCGATCGCGCGGCCCGGGTCGGCGCGATCGATGAACACCAACCCGGCCTGCTGAAGGATCGGCCCGACCACCGGAACCCGTTGCACCTCCTTCTTGGCCACCCCCGTGGCCTCGGACCGCACGAGGTTGATCATCACCGGCAGGTCGAGTTTCGACTGGTGGTTGAACAGGAACACGCACGGCCGCGCCGACGTGAGGTACTCGCCTCCGTCGAGGACCTGCACGTGGATCCCGGCGAGTGACAGCCCGACGTCGGTACCGGTCGGCAGGGCCTCGACGAGTGCGGCGGGATCGCGTCGAACGAGCCCGGTGGTGACGCCCACCGCGGCGGAGGCGAGAAACGAACCGTAGAAGGCGCCGGTTCGGGCCAGCATCCCGAGCCGGTTGTACGTGGGGTTCTTCAGGTCGATGATCGGCCAGCCGCGGGATTCGGCCTCCGCCCGCAGTATTCGGCGCGGGGAGACAGCCGCCGGGTTGCCCACCGACTCCAGGTACGGGATGTCCTCGTTGCCGTCGCTGTAGGCGAAGGAGGCGTCGAGGTCGATGCCGTGCTCACGGGCGAGGGTGCGTACCGCAGCGGCTTTCCCCGGACCCCAAAGCGGGCGTCCCCGGATGTTGCCGGTGACCACCCCGTCGACGACCTCGACATCGGTGGCGAGTGCGAAGTCGGCCTCGATCTCCCGCGCGATGGGTTCGATCTGGAATCGGGTCGCCGACGACGCGATGACGATGGTGTGTCCCATCTCCCGATGCGCGCGCAGGATCTGCCACATCTGCGGCCGCAGCTTGGCCGCCGTCTCGTATTTGAAGAGGTGTTCGCCGAACTCGATCAGCTCGGCGTAGGTCTTGCCGGCGAACGTGGGACGCGTGGCGTCGAGCACTTCCGCGTAGTCCTGTTCGGACACGACGCCGCGCAATCCGATGAGCAGGAAGTCGGCGAGTTCGCCGAAACCGAATTCCATGCTGCGCAAGCGTGCTCGCATGATGGCGGCGGCGGAGAAGCCCTCGATCAGGGTGCCGTCGTAGTCGAACAGCGCGGCGACCTTCTTACCGGTGGGTGCCGACCGGATGGCCCGCATCCGGTCGGTGAAGGCACTCATCGTGTCCCCTCCGACCAGACCGTGTCCATGGTGTCGGCTCCGCCCACGGCACGCTGGAGATCCTCGATCGACGCGATCCGGGCCAGCCGCTCGCGCATCGATTCGACCTCGTCGAGCCAGTCCCGGCGGGCGGTCGCGAGGTCCGCGACCTCCTCGCCGTGGATCAGGTGGCGGTTGTCGGCGAGCTGATAACAGCCGTCGTAGAGGTCCTTGGAAACCGAATCCTTGCTGCGCACAACACCTTGCAGGGACAGCTGGCGTCCCAGACCGAGGCATTCGACGATCAGGTCCTCCTTGTCGCGCGATGCGGTGCCGAGTTCCACGAGTTTGGTCGCGAAGACCAGTTGGGCGTCGAAGAACGGCTGCAGGGTGCGTCGGGCGAGGAGTCCGCCGGTGTGGCCGTGCAGTACCTCGTAGGTCCACTCCTGCGTCGGCGTCACGGCACGCCAGCCCGGGGCCAGCAGATCGAGTTCGAGACCGAGTCGGTGCAGGAACTCGGTCTTGGCCGGGAAGAAGAACTCGAACTTGAGCAGATCGCGGATTCGCAGGGCCTCCCGTTGCGACGCCGCGAGCAGCCCCTCGTCGGCGAGCGGACCGTCGGCCGTCTCGTCGTATCCGACGGGGTGTTCGTCCGGCGGGATGTCGTCGGCCCGGACGTCACCGTCGGCCACGGCGAGCATGGCGACCTCGACGATCGCGCGGTCGACGAAGTGATGGAGCGCCCCGTTGCGGTAGTAGGCCGCGACCGCGTGATTGTCCGGCACGATGGACCACACCGGTTCGGAACCGCCGTCGAAGCAGCTCACCACGCCGTTGCCGGCGAGGACCCGGAGAGTCTGGGTCAGCCCGACCCCGCGGCACAGGGCTGGGTCCGGGCCGGGTAGCTCGCGCCGGCGGATGTAGTCGAGCAGGGGAGCCAGGATGGCCTCGATCTCCGCGAGCGTGTACGCCCTGTCGTGCGCGCCGAGGAGGGCGAAACCGGCCAGCGAGGTCGCCGAGATCGGGGTGGCGGAATTGATCTCGTCCATCACCCGGAACGCGACCTTCTCCAGCCGCGCGCGGCCCTCGCCGGCGTCGGCGAGAGCGGTCCGCAGCGAGATGGGGGTCCCGAATCGCACCCGGGCCTCGCCCAGGTAGGCGCGCTGCGCCTTCGCGTAGCGCAACAACCACCCGACGCCCTCGGGCTTCTTCGTGCCACCGGCGTCCTCGGCCGCCATCGCGCCGATCTCCTGGAGCTGGTCGTACACGATCGAGGTCGGCACGATCGTCACGTCGGCCTCGTCGAGCTGCCCCACCGCGTCGACGACGTAGGTGAGCAGTCCCAGTTTGGGCTTCCGGAGCTTGCCGGTCCGGCTGCGACCGCCCTCGATGTACCACTCCAGGTTGAAGCGCTTCTCGACGATGTAGGCGAGGTAGGAGCGCATCGCGAACTTGTAGACCGGGTCCGCGCCGAACTTGCGTCGGATGAAGATCATGCCGGCGCGGCGGGCCACCGGGCCCACCGGCCAGAACGAGAGATTGTTCCCGCCGAGCACGAGGTTGGGTGGGAAGTCGTTGTTGCGCAGCACTTTCGCCAGGACCAGCGGATCGACATAGGACCGGTGGGAGGGCAGGAAGATCAGGCCGGTGGACTTGTTGAGGGTGCGCAGGGTGTTGAGGTTCTCGACGTCGACGGTGACGTTCCAGGCCCGCTCGTGCAGTCGGTTGAAGGTCGCCGAGAACACGTCGTCCATGAGCCGGCTCTGGGTGGCGACGAAGGTCGAGAGTTTGTCGGTGGCCTCGGCGACCACCGCATCGGTGGGCCGACCCAGTTCGGCTGCGAGTTTGGCCGCGGACGTCTGGAATCGCGACGAACTGCTGATCTGCTCGGCGACCAGACGGGGGACCTTGTAGCGATCACCGACGATCTGGCGTTCGGCTCGCTCGGCCGACACCGACGCCTGGAACAGGACGAACTGGGCGAACGGCTCACCCTGCGCCTGGTGATGGGCATACCGGGTGCGTAGTTCCTCGATCGTGGCGGGTGCACCGGCAACGACGCGGAGACTGTCTGGACGTCTCTTCCGGATCAGCGGCTGGACCGCTCCGAGCGGCCGCCGGGGATTGGACAGCACCAGGACGTCGCCCAGCGTGACCCGCCGCTCACCTTGCCGGACCGCCGGGAGCCAGACCGCCCGGACAGGCACGAGCAACGTCTCCGGCGCCATGCCGTCGAAGTCGATCTCCGCCGATCGGGAGATCGTCGCGTCCGGATAGTTCGCCGCCGTCCACTCGCGTACCGCCCGCATCTCGCACGACGTACGGGCTTTGGTCAGCACCACCACCGGATCGGTCACCTGCATCACCCTCACGTCTCTGGGGTCCTGCCCCGCCTCATTGTGACGTGGACTACACCGAGGGGGGTGGTTTTCGTCAGGACGACCGACGCGCCGCGAAGACTTTCGTGTGTAACCGGTCCGGCCAGATGATGTTCGGTCCGGAGACGACGAAACGCCCCATCCGACCGACTGGCCGTCCGGGGCGTTTCGCGAAAGTCAGGAGCTCAGAGCGCGCTGACGTTGGTAGCCTGGGGGCCCTTGGCACCCTGCTCGACGTCGAATTCGACGCGCTGGTTCTCTTCGAGGTTGCGGAAGCCGCTACCTTGAATCGAGGAGTAGTGGACGAAGACATCTGCGCCCTGGTCGTCGGGAGCGATGAAGCCGAAGCCCTTTTCGCCGTTGAACCACTTGACGGTTCCCTGTGCCATACTGCTGTACTTCTTTCTTCAGTGTGCGCAACCACCAAGACCGATGGCCGCCCGTCAACTCTGTCACAGATGAGGACCGTTGGGAAACGCAGGGCGCAATCGGTGTGGGCGGTCCGCTGCGCGGGTACCCCGTTCGAGAACGAAACCCGGGTGTTCGGGGTCTGCGTGAGTAGGCTGGACAGGGCACCACGCGATCGACCTGCGATCGAGGCACGTCATGGCCGAGAACGATCCGCTGACCACACAACGCGATGCCGTCCGCGACGTCGCCGGTGAACTGGTGGAAGCAGGTTTCGCCGATCCGGTCGAGATCGGTCGTGGTGGCTACGGTGCCGTATATCGCTGTCGCCAACCCGCATTGGACCGCGATGTCGCGGTCAAGGTGCTGACCGACCACCTCGACGCCCAGAACCTCGAGCGGTTCGTGCGTGAGCAGCGTGCGATGGGGCGACTCTCCGGGCACCCGAACATCGTCAACATCCTCGAGGTCGGGTCCACGCCCGAGGGCTTTCCGTTCATCGTGATGCAATACCACCCCCACGCGTCGTTGGACCTGCGCATCCGCAGGGACGGTCCGCTCGACTGGCGCGATGTGCTCCGGCTCGGCATCAAGGTGGCCGGTGCGCTCGAGACGGCCCACCGGGCGGGCACCCTGCACCGCGACATCAAGCCGGGGAACATCCTGCTCACCGAATACGGCGAACCCCAGTTGACCGACTTCGGCATCGCCCGGATCTCCGGCGGCTTCGAGACCGACGCCGATCTGGTCACCGGTTCGCCCGCCTTCACCGCGCCCGAGCTCCTCGCCGGTGCGACGCCATCGGTGACCTCCGACGTCTATGGGCTGGGCGCGACCCTGTTCTGTGCGCTGACCGGCCACGCGGCGTTCGAGAGGCGCAGCGGGGAGCAAGTGGTCGCGCACTTCCTCCGCGTCGCGAGCGAAGGAGTTCCCGATCTCACGTCGGCCGGATTCCCCGCGGAGGTGTCCGGCTGCATCGAACATGCGATGGCGCGCGAACCCGCGGACCGCTCCGGGTCGGCGGCAGGGCTGGGCGAGGAACTGCGGAACGCGCAGCGGCGGCTCGGGGTGCCACTCGACGGGATGGCACTGCCGGACGGGTCCTCGGAGCCTGCCACCTCGACGACGCCGCGGCGGCGGCGGACGACGATGACGCTGCCCATGCCGTCGACGAAGTTCCGCCCACCCATCCGGCCTCGGGCGCAGGTCACCAGGACCCGACTCCTGAAGACACTGCGCGACGGGAAGCTGCGCCGTCTCACGCTCATCCACGCACCCACCGGCTACGGGAAGACCACGGTCGCGGCCCAGTGGGCCGAGGAGCTCGCCGTCGACGGCGTACCGGTGGCGTGGCTGACGGTCGACGACACCGACAACGACGTCGCACGGTTTCTCGCCGACCTCGTCGAGGCACTGCGCCGGGCGGCCCCGGACGCCGTCGGCGACTGCGCCGCGGCGGTCGAGGAGCACGGCGATCGCGCCGAGGAGTACGTGCTGACATCGTTGATCAACGAGGTCCACGCGCACGGCCGGCGCATCGCGCTCATCGTCGACGACTGGCACCGGGTGACGGACCCGACGGTCATCGGGGTGATGGACTATCTGCTCGAACACGGTTGCCACCACCTGCAGGTGATCGTGACCAGCCGAACCCGGCGAGGCCTCCCGGTCAGTCGTCTGCACGTCCACGACGAGATCATCGAGATCGACATGGAAGCACTGTGTTTCGACGAGGCGGAAGCCGGGCGGTTCCTCCTTGATGTCGCCGGTCTGGACCTGCGGGGCGACGAGGTCGCCGAACTGTGGTCATCGACCGACGGTTGGGTCGCGGCGCTGCAACTGGCATGCGTGTCGCTGCGCCGATCCGGGCATCCCGGCGAGCTGATCGGCGACATCTCCGGTCGCCACCATGCCATCGGTGACTTCCTCGCCGAGAACGTCCTGGGCGTGCTGGAACCGGAGGTCCTGCATTTCCTGCTCACCGTCTCGCTGCCGGAACGGATCTGCGCCGATCTCGCGACCACGCTGAGCGGCGAGGCGCGCGGACAGGCCATGCTCGAGGAGATCGAGCTCCGTGACCTGTTCCTCACCCGGGTCGATCAGGCCGGGGAGTGGTTCCGGTTCCACTCCCTGTTCGCCGAGTTCCTCCGGCGCAGGCTGGAACGCGATGAGCCGCAACTCATTCCGCAACTGCACCGCAGAGCGTCGGAGTGGTTCGCGGGGCACGCAATGCTGACCGAGGCGGTCGACCATGCGCTCGCCTCCGGTGACGCGGACCGCGCCATCGAACTCGTCGAAACCGACGGCCGGTCACTCATCGAACACTCGCGAATGACCACCCTGATCACATTGATGGAGAAGTTGCCGCCCGTGACGGTGGCGGCCAACCCGATCCTGCAGATGCAGCTCGCGTGGGCGAACCTTCTCCTGCACCGCGCTGCGCTCGCCGAAGCCTCCCTCGAACGGGCGCGGGTCGCACTCGAGCGACGGGCGAGGTCCGATGCTGCCCTGGGGATTCGGCGTGAGGCCGACATCGCCGAGGCGTGCGTGCGCGCCATCTCCGACCGGCTCGACGGGCTCGACGAACTGGTGGCGCGCCTGGCCGACGACCTCGACGGGTTGTCGCCGTTCCTCGTGTCGGCCATCCACAATGTCGGGACCCTCAGCGCCACCTTGCGATTCGACTTCGACGAGGCTCACCGCTGGCAACAACGCGCGATCCCGGCACACCGACGTAACACCGGTCCGTACGCGGTCATGTACGGTTACGGCCTCGACGGGCTCGCCTACGTCGAGCAGCTCGACCTCGACCGTGCCGAAGCATGTTTCCGTACGGGACTCCGGTTGTCGCGCGAACAGGGTTCGTCGACCCAGTCGCAGGGTGCGCAGCTCGCCAGCGCTCTTCTCGCGGCGGTCCGGTACGAGCGCGGTGATGTGTCCGAGGCCGAACGACTGCTCGACGAGAGCTTCTTCATCGGGGCCGCCGAAGGCGTCGTCGACATGATCGAGGCTCGCCACCTCGTCGGGGCGCGCGTGGCGTTGTGCCACGGTGACCGGGCGGTCGCGGCGTCCTACCTGGACGAAGCCGTGGACATCGCCGAGCGGCTCGACACCCCACGGCTGCGTGCCGTCGCCGAGAACGAGCAGGTGATGAGGCACCTGCCGGCTCGTCGTAGGGTGTCTGCGCGCGTCGATGCCGGCGCCGAGGTGCCGACACGCGGCATCGCGGCGATCGTCGCGCAGCTCCATGCGGAGACCGCGATCCGGTTGATGCTTGACGCCGGCGAGTCCGCCGAAGCCCCTGACGTCGCCTGTCGGTGGGCGCAGGAGTGGGTGGACCGGTTGGCCGGCAGTGGCCGCCACCGGGCGTTTCTGCGGGCGCGACGACTACTGGCGGTGTGTCTCGCTGCGGCCGGTCGGACGCAGGAGGCACGCGCACACACCCTGGCTGTCCTGGCGCAGTGCGCAGCGTCGGGCATGGTTCGGTTTCCGCTGGATGGCGGCGACGAGTTCACCCGGCTCGTCGACGACGTCGCCCGCAGTGTTCGTGCCGGTGACCGTCCCGCTCCGGCAGCGTTGTCGCCGGATTTCCTCGACCGGTTGCTCGGCGACGGTGGCACCCGTTCGTGACCAGGCCGGGAATACCAGGGCGGGCCGGCGGCCTTGAACCACAACGTGGCCCCAGACCGCCCGCCGCGCGGGTGAGGGGCAGGCGTAGACGACCCCTAGAGAGAGGACAAGTGCTCATGGCAGTCCCGAACATCACACTGAACAACGGAATCACCATTCCGCAGTTGGGTTTCGGAGTCTTCCAGGTTCCGCCGGAGGACACGCGTGAAGCAACTCTGACCGCATTCGAGGTCGGATACCGCCACATCGACACCGCGGAGATGTACGGCAACGAGAAGGGCGTCGGCGAAGCGGTCCGCGATTCGGGCATTCCGCGCGACGACATCTTCATCACCAGCAAGCTGAACAACGGCTTCCACGACTACGACGACGCCCTGAAGGCGCTCGACGGAACCCTCGCCGACCTCGGCGTCGAGCAGATCGACCTCTTCCTGATCCACTGGCCACTGCCGGAGGTGGGCGACTACGTCCAGACCTGGAAGGCGCTCGAGAAGGCCTACGCCGACGGAAAGGCGCGCGCGATCGGCGTGTCGAACTTCCAGCAGGCGCATCTACAGCGTCTCTTCGACGAGACCGACGTCGTACCCGCGGTGAACCAGATCGAGGTGCACCCGTATCTGTCGCAGAACCCGTTGCGGGCGTTCAACTCCGAGCACGGCATCGCCACCGAGGCATGGTCCCCGATCGCCCAGGGCAAGGTGGCCGACGACCCGGTCATCACCGAGATCGCCAAGTCCAAGGACCGCTCGCCCGCGCAGGTCACCCTGCGGTGGCACATCCAGCGCGGCGACATCGTCTTCCCGAAGTCGGTGACCCGCTCGCGCGTCGAGGAGAACTTCGCACTGTTCGACTTCGAACTGTCCGACGACGAGGTCGCCCAGATCGACCGCCTCAACAACGACGAGCGCATCGGGCCCGATCCGGACACCTTCAACTACGTGCCGGAGTGACCCCCGCCCCGTTGACTGTGCGTGAGGGTGCAGGCAGCGACCCCTCTTGCTCCCTGAGGAGCGAGCTTGCGACCCCTCTTGCTCCCTGAGGAGCGAGCTTGCGACCCCTCTTGCTCCCTGAGGAGCGAGCTTGCGACCCCTCTTGCTCCCTGAGGAGCGAGCTTGCGACCCCTCTTGCTCCCTGAGGAGCGAGCTTGCGACCCCTCTTGCTCCCTGAGGAGCGAGCTTGCGACCCCTCTTGCTCCCTGAGGAGCGAGCTTGCGAGCGTCACGAAGGGTCCTGGTGAGATGCGCGGCAGACCCTTCGTGACGCGCCCTCCGCAGGCTCCGGGCGCTCCTCAGGGAGCGGGACGGGCCGGTGTGGCTGTGGTTCTTTCGGAACAGGGGTCGGGGTGACCGGAGGTCAGCAAAGGTTCTCTGAGCGAGCAGGTTTAGACAGCGAGGCGCGCAACTGGCTGAACCGGAACAGTGCGGGTTCGCCGACGACGTCGGTGTAGCGGTCGATGACCGCATCGACGAAATCGTCGACTGCACTGTCCGGTAGGCGGCTCGTCCAATCCGACGCCCCGACCGCGAACCAGGCTCGGAAGTCGTCGACCGATTCGAACTGCCAGTTCAGATCCTTCACCGTCAGGTCGTCCACGATGAACCCGGCGTCGGTGGCGAGTTCCCCGAACCGCGATGGTTCCACGTGGACGTAGGGCGCGTCGAAGCCGTCGAAGTAGCGCTTCCGCTCCGGTTGCGCCGCGACCTCCATCCCCACGTCTTCGATACTCGGTCTCTCGGTGGCGCACACCATCTGCAGCACCGCCCGACCGCCGTCGACGAGACTGCGCGCGATTCCTTGCAGCGCCGCCCCTTGGTCGTGCACCCAGTGCAGCGCGTTGAACGACACCGCGATGTCGAAGTCGTCGTCGAAGGGCAGGGCAAGCACGTCGTCGACGTGGAACTGGACGCGCAGCAGGTCCGCCGGGACCCGCACGAGCGCGCGTTCGATCATCCGGCGCGAGGCGTCGACGCCGACGACCGAGCCCGACGGCAGCCGGTCGGCGAGCAGCATCGTGATGAAGCCGTCGCCGCACCCGATGTCCAGCAGGCGTTCGGTCCCGGCGAGTTCGAGGTCGCCGATCGACTCCTCGGCGACCATGCGCTGCAAGGCGCTCACGTCCGCGTACCGGTCACCGTCCCAATCGACCATCGCTCACTCCTCGGTTGTGTACCGACCCCGGGCCATTGTCCCGGCAAGTGCGCACGACCGCCGGACGTTCGGCGTATCCGGGCCGCCGCAGTCCTACCGCCCCGCCTCGCGTTCCACCATGAGCGAGGCCTCCCGGTAGTGCGCGTACACCTCGGGCGTGGGCGTCCCGGTGAGCGTCTGGGTCGATGTCTCCCACGCGGGCAGTTCACCGGTCAGGGCCCACGCGGCCTGTCGCGCCGCACCGAGCGCCACGTGTTCGCCGTCGGCGGGGACGACGACCTTGCCGCCGAACAGACCCGGTGCGATGTGGCGCACCGCAGCCGACTTCGCGCCACCGCCGGTGAGCAGCACGCGCTCGACGTCGATGCCCTGCTGCTCGATCCGTTCGCGGCAGAACACCAGAGACGAGACCAGGCCCTCGACGGCCGCGCGGGCGATCGCGGCCGGGGTGAAGTTGGCCGCGGTCAGCCCCGTCAGCGTGCCGGTCGCGTCAGGGATGTTCGGCGAGCGCTCGCCGGCGAAGTAGGGCACCATCGTGACGCCACCCGCGCCGGGCTCAGCCGACATGGCCAACCGCGCGAACTCGGCCAGGTCCACGCCGAGCATCGACGCGGTCGACGCCAGCACCGGGGCGCCGTTCAGGGTGCAGACCAGCGGCAGGTGACGCCCGGTCGCGTCCGCGAACCCGGCCACCAGACCCGACGGATCATTCGGCGCCACGTCGCCGACGGCGCTGACCACGCCCGACGTGCCCAGGGAGACAACGGAATCCCCGGGGCCGGCGTGCAGTCCCAGTGCGGCTGCGGCGTTGTCGCCCGCGCCGGCGCCCACGACGACGCCGGACGGCGTGACGCCGGCCCGTTCCGCGGGGCCGAGGACCCGGGGCAGAAGCGGTCGACGGCCGCGGAACGCGGCGTCGAGCAGATCGGTTCGGTACTCGCCGGTCGCCGCGCTGAAATAGCCGGTGCCGGAGGCGTCGCTGCGGTCGGTCGTCAGCTCGGCGAGGTCGCGACTGTCGCGCAGTCGCCAGGTCAGCCAATCGTGCGGAAGACAGATCGCAGCCGTGGCGTCGGCGTGCGCCGGTTCGTGGTCGGCCAGCCAGCGGAGTTTGGTCGCGGTGATGGAAGCCACCGGCACCACCCCGACCGAGCGCGCCCACTGCTCGGATCCGCCGAACTCGTCGACGAGAGCAGCAGCGCTCGGTGCGGAACGGGTGTCATTCCACAGCAACGCTTCCCGGACCACCCGGCCATTCCCGTCCAGACAGACCATGCCGTGCTGCTGGCCCGCCACGGACACCGCGGAGACGTCGTCGAAGCCGTCCGCGGCGGCGACCGCAGAGCACAGTGCGTCCCACCAGTGATCCGGGTGCACCTCGGTACCGGCGGGGTGCGGAGCGTGTCCGGTGCGCACCACCTGCCCGGTGTCGGCGTCACAGACGACCACCTTGCATGACTGGGTCGACGAATCGATCCCGGCGACCAGCGTCGTCATGCGAGCAGGTCGATCAGCGTCGCGCGGGCTCCCTTGCTGCGCAACGACTCCAGCGCCGACAGATACGGAGTGGTGAACAGCGGATCCTGCGCGAGGGTACCGAACAACTCGGGGTCGGCGACGAAGGCCAGCGGGTCGGTGCGGGACCGTTGCGCTCGCGGAACGAGTTCGGCCGCAAGCGGGTCGACGACGTCGATCGGTTCCCCTGCCTCGTCGGTGCCCTCAGCGTAGCGGGTCCAGCTCGCCACGACCGCAGCGGCGAGGTCGCTTCGCTGGTCCCGTTCGAGGCGCTCGCGGATCACCGGGACCAGCCACTTCGGGATGCGGTCGGAGGAGTCCTGGCAGAGGCGCGCGATGGTGTCACCGATCGCCGGGTTGGCGAAACGTTCGAGGAGGGTGTCGATGTACTCCTCGACGTCGACGCCGGGAAGTGGACGGAGGGTGGTGGCTCCTTCTTCGGTCATGTAGCGGCGCACAAGGTTCCGAATGTCCGGGTCCGACGACGCGTCGTGGACGTAGCGGTACCCGAGCAGATATCCGAAGTAGCACAGCGCCTGGTGACCGGCGTTGAGCAGTCGCAACTTCATCAGCTCGTACGGGGTGACGTCCTCGACGACCTGGACTCCCACCTGCTCCAGTGCAGGGCGTCCCATCGAGAAGTCGTCCTCGAGCACCCACTGCGTGAAGGGCTCGGCGACCACCGGCCAGTTGTCGTCGACACCGGTGCGATCAGCGACCTCGGCGGCCAGTCCGGGCGGGGTCGCGGGGGTGATGCGGTCCACCATCGAGTTCGGGAACCGGGTGTTGGTCTCGATCCACGCGGCCAGTTCCGGATCGCGTAGCTGCGCATAGGCGAGGAAGGTCGATCGTGCCATGTGGCCGTTGCCCTGGATGTTGTCGCACGACATGACCGTGAACGACGGGACACCGCGGTCCCGGCGCCGCGCGAGTGCCTCGGTCACCAGTCCGAAGACGGTGCGCGGCGGCGCACTGGCCTCGAGGTCGGCGACGATGTCCGGGTTCGTGGCGTCGAACTCGCCGGTCGACGGTGAGAAGTTGTAGCCGCCCTCGGTCACCGTCAGCGAGACGATGCGTGTCGCCGGGTCGCTGAGCCGCTCGATTACTTTCTCAGGATCGTCTGGAGCGTAGAGGTATTCGACGATCGATCCGATCACCGAGGTCTCGACGGCGCCGTCGGGGTGTTTGAGGGTGAGTGTGAACAGTCCGTCCTGCGGCCCCAGGGCGTCGCGCATCGCGGCGTCGGCCGTACGGACGCCGACCCCGCAGATGCCCCACCCGCTCGCCGACGCGTCGGTGGCGAGGAGATGGTCGAGGTACATAGCCTGGTGTGCACGGTGGAACGCGCCCACACCGAAGTGCACGATCCCGGGGGTGACGCCCGAACGGTCGTAGGTCGGGACGTCCACGCCGGCGAGGCCCGACATCGTCTCGTTGTTCAGGGGTGTGCTCATCGACGAGTTCCTTCCGTCTCGTTCGGGGCGGTATCGGCGGGCCCGGGCAGGTATCTAGAAATAGACGGGTAGACCACAGCTTTGATGGTGCCGGGTGTGCGATCGGAGTCGAGCGCGTCGGCGAGTTGGTCGAGTCCGAACCGGGCGGTGACCATCGCATCGAGGTCGACGGCGCCGCTCCGGACCAGCGCGAGAGCCGTCGGCCAGGTGTTGGCATAGCGGAACACCCCGGTCAGCACCAGTTCGCGGTTCTGAATGAGCGACACCGGCAGTTCCATCGAGTCGGCGCCCATCCCGACGAGGACGACGCGCCCGCCGGGACGCACCCGGGCCAGTCCATCCCGGACCGCACCCGCGACACCGCTGGCATCGACGAAGGCATCGACGGGTTCGCTCCCGGTTCCGGGCTCGATCACCGTGGTGGCACCGAATTCGATTGCGCGAGAACGTCGCTGCTCATCGGGCTCACTGACGACGATGCGCGCGAGACCGGACGCCCGGGCGACCTGCGCCACCATCAGGCCGATCGGACCCGCGCCGGCGATCAGGACCGAGCCGCCCACCGACACCTCGGCTTTGCGCATCGCGGCGATGCCCACGGAGAGCGGCTCGAACAAGGCGGCGGCCTCGTCGGAGACCTCGGGTGGCACGGGATGCGCGAAATCGGCTCCGATGGTCACGAACTCGGCGAAGGCGCCGTCCACCGGAGGCGTCGCGTAGAACCGCATGTGTGGGCACAGGTGGTAGTCACCGCGTCTGCTCTCCGCTGTGGTCGGGTCGGGACGCTGCGGTTCGATGGACACCCGCTCGCCGACCCGGCCCGGGTCCACCCCTTCCCCGACGGCGACGACGACCCCGGCCGCCTCGTGACCGAGGACGAGCGGTTCGCGGACCACGTACTCGCCGATCCGTCCGTGCCGGAAGTAGTGGGTGTCGGACCCGCAGACCCCCACCGCGCGTACGGCCACCGTGACGTCACCGGGCTCCGGGTGCGGAGACCTGCGACTTTCGGTGGTCACCGAGAGATCGGGATGCAGGACGGCGGCGCGCATGGCGTCGGGAACGTCCGCTATGGGGCGATCGGTTGTTGCGTGGGTCACACCCGGATGCTAGCTTATTGAGCACATTGACCGCCAGTGAGCAGATGCTCACCGTCGTTGGCTCAACGGGCGACGGCGACGACAGGGACGGGGCACGCGACCATGGCACCTCGGAAGTCGACGAGCGACGACGGCGAGCCGTCCGTCTCGACAGTCCGCGCGGCCTCGCGCGGAACTCCCGACTCCGGCCAGGACCTGCGTCTTCTCGTCCGCGCCGCGACGATGTACCACCTCGAGGGGCTCACCCAGGCCGAGATCGCATCACGCCTGGGCGTTTCGCGGCCGACCGCCGGTCGGCTGGTGGCGCGAGCCCGGGCGCAAGGCCTCGTCCGCGTGTCCGTGGCTGCGCCGGCGCACCTCTCGGCCTCGATCCACACCGATCTCGAGCGCGCGGTGGAGGAGACCCTCGGTCTCGACGAGGTGCTCGTCATCGACGAGGTGGCCGACGGCACCACCACCGGCAACGCCGCGCTCGGCCGCGCCGGGGCCTCGGTGCTCACCCGCCGCATCCAGGCGACCGACACCTTCGGATTCACCTGGGGGCCGGAGCAGGTGGCTGTCGCCGACGCCATGGCCGCATCGGCGTCATGTCAGCGGGTCGTGCAGATGGACGGCTCGATGACCTCGGTGGAGTACCACACCGGCGTCGACCATGCACTGTCCCGGTTCTCCGAACGTCTTCATGCCCGTCCGCTGCGGCTGGTCGCACCGCTCTATGTCGACCCGGAGACGGTCACCGCCGTGAACCGTGATTCGATTCTGTCGCAGGCGCTCTCGGCGGCGCGCGGTGCGCAGGTGATGCTCTTCGGCGTCGGGTCGGTGTCGACGTCGACCACATTGTTCGAGGGCTCGTTCATCGATGCCGTCGTCCTCGACGAACTCCTGGAACTCGGCGCGGTCGGAGAGATCGGCGGACGCTTCTACGACGCGCACGGCGTCGCGGTGCCCTCCAGTCTCGTCGATCGGACCGTCTCGGTGTCGCTCGACGCGGTCCGGGCCTGCCCGACATCGATCCTCGTGTCCGGTGGCACACACCGTCGCGAGTCCATCCTCGGTGCACTGCGCGGTGGCTACGCCACCATTCTCGTCACCGACCTCGCCACCGCCGAATGGCTTGTGGTGCAAGAGAAAGGCGAACAATGATGTTCTCCCGACACCGAGTGCGATGGGCGCTGGGTGCGATCATCGCGACCGTGACGCTGGTGCTGACCGGCTGCTCCGGCGCCGGTTCACTCACCGGCGGCGGTGGTCGCGAGATCACCGTCGCGATGGTCTCCAACTCGCAGATGCAGGACGCGGTCAAGCTGTCCACGCAGTTCGAGGAGCAGAATCCCGGCGTCACGGTGCGATTCGTGACCCTCTCCGAGAACGAGGCGCGGGCCAAGATCACCGCATCGGTGGCCACCAGCGGCGGTGAGTTCGACGTCGTGATGATCAGCAACTACGAGACCCCGATGTGGGGCGAGTACGGCTGGCTCGTGAATCTGAGCCCGTACATGGATGCGGATCCCGAGTACGACGCCGACGACTTCATCCCGACGCTGAAAACGGCTCTGTCTCACGATGGTTCGATGTACTCGGCGCCCTTCTACGGCGAGTCGTCGTTCCTGATGTACAACAAGAAGCTCTTCGCCGAGGCGGGGGTGTCGTTGCCGGCCCAACCGACGTGGCCACAGGTCGCGGAGGCGGCGGCCAAGCTCGACAACGAGCGCACCGCGGGCATCTGCTTGCGCGGCAAGCCCGGCTGGGGTGAGGTGCTCGCCCCACTCAACACGGTGATCAACGCCTTCGGCGGCCGCTGGTACGACGAGGACTGGAACGCGCAGCTCGACAGTCCGGAGGTCGCCGCGGCGGTGAAGTTCTACGTCGACACCGTCCGGAACCACGGCGAGGCCGGTGCCGCGTCGTCGGGCTTCCAGGAGTGCGGAAACCTGTTGTCGCAGGGCCAGGTCGCGATGTGGTACGACGCGACCTCGGCGGTGTCGGTGCTCGAGAGCCCGGACACCTCGTCGATCGCCGGGGACGTCGGCTACCTGCCGGCGCCCAGTATGGCCAAGGGAGACAACGGCTGGCTCTACACCTGGTCGCTCGGCATCCCCACCAGCAGCGAGCACCAGGACGAGGCGTGGAAGTTCATCCGGTGGATGACCAGCAAGAGCTACATCGAGTACGTCTCGGAGTCCCTGGGGCCCAGTCACGTCCCACCGGGCAGCCGCCTGTCCACGTATGAACTGCCGGCCTACAAGGAACTCGCCGCGCCGTTCGCCGAGCAGACACTGAGCGCGATGCGCGCAGCGAACCAGTTGAAGCCGACCCTCGAGCCGGTGCCCTACACCGGCGTCCAGTTCCTCGCGATCCCGGAGTTCCAAGACCTCGGAACCCGGGTGAGTCAACAGATCTCGGCAGCCATCGCCGGTCAGATCAGTGTCGACGACGCGCTCGCCCAGGCACAGGAGTACGCCCAGGTCGTCGGCAAGTCCTACCAAAGGGAGCAGTGATCATGGCCACCGCAGTCTCCACTCCACCACCCGACACGACCCCGAAGGCACCGCTGACGTCCTCGCGTGATCACGTCACGCGCGCCGAGGGCTGGCGGCGTCGCGGCCCGCTCCTGCCGGCCCTGATCTTCTTGATCGTGGTCACGCAGATCCCGTTCGTGTTCACGCTGTACTACTCCACCCAGTCATGGAACCTGGTACGTCCGGATTCGCGTGCGTTCGTCGGTCTCGACAACTATGTCGCGGTCTTCGGCGACAGTCAGTTCTGGCGGGTGACGGTCAACACGATCCTGCTGATCGTCGGCACGGTGCTCATCTCGGTGCTCCTCGGTCTGATGTTCGCCCTTCTGCTCGACCGGAAGTTTCTGGGCCGGGGCGTGGTTCGGACACTGCTCATCACGCCGTTCCTGGTGACCCCGGTGGCGGCTGCGCTGCTGTGGAAGACGAGCTTGCTCTCGCCGACCAACGGACTCGTCAACTGGGCGCTGAGTCCGTTCGGTATCGAGACCGACTGGCTGTCGGAGTTCCCGCTGATGAGCGTGATGGCCGAATTGGTCTGGCAGTGGACGCCGTTCATGATGCTGCTGATCCTCGCGGGCCTGCAATCGATGCCCCGTGACATCCAGGAAGCGGCACGCGTCGACGGCGCCACGAGCTTCCGGCTCTTCCGGGAACTCACACTCCCGCATCTGCGCCGGTTCATCGAACTGGGTGCGGTGCTCGGGGCCATCTACCTGGTGAACACCTTCGACGCGGTGTACATGATGACCTCCGGTGGTCCGGGTGTCTCCAGTTCGAATCTGTCGTACTACATCTACCAGCGCGCGTTCCTCGGCTTCGACATCGGCCAGGCCGCTGCGATGGGTGTCGTGACGGTGATCGGCACGATCGTCGTCGCCACGCTCGCCCTGCGACTGATCTTCAAATCATTCTCCGGAACAGAGGAGCCGGCCTGATGACCACCGACATTCGCTCCGACCGCACGCCGGCCGGGGAGGCAGACGCGCAGTCCGGCACCGAGATCCGCCGTCGTCGACAACCGCGCCAGGCAGCCCTCACCGCCGTCACCTGGATCCTCGCGATCGGGTTCTTCTTCCCGGTGCTCTGGATGGTGCTGACGGCGTTCAAGCAGGAGAGCGACGCCGCGACGAACCCGCCGACCTTCTTCTTCGAGCCCACGCTGCAGCAGTTCCGCGACGTCTTCGACGCGGGAATCGCCACACCCCTGTTGAATTCCTTGTTCGCGACGATCGTGTCGACGATCCTGGTGCTGTTGCTCGGCGTGCCGGCTGCGTTCGCGCTGTCGCTGCGCCCGGTACGCAAGACCAAGGATGCGCTGTTCTTCTTCATCAGCACCAAGATGCTGCCGATCGTCGCCGCAATCATCCCGCTCTATGTGATCGTCGGCGAGATCGGGATGCTCGACAACATCTGGACGCTGGTCATCCTCTACACCGCGATGAACCTACCGATAGCGGTGTGGATGATGCGGTCGTTCTTCCTCGAGGTCCCCGGCGAACTCCTCGAGGCCGCCAGCATCGACGGCGCCAGTCTGTGGACCTCGGTGCGTGAAGTCATCCTCCCGCTCATCTCGCCGGGAATCGCAGCGACAGCACTGATCTGCGTGATCTTCTCGTGGAACGAGTTCTTCTTCGCCGTCAACATGACCGCGGTCAACGCGCAGACGATGCCGGTGTTCCTGACCGGTTTCATGTCCGGCCAGGGCCTGTACTGGGCGCAGCTGTCCGCCGCATCCGTGCTCGCCGCGCTGCCGGTCGTCATCTGCGGCTGGATCGCCCAGAACAAGCTCGTCCGCGGCCTCTCATTCGGCGCAATCAAGTGATCCACTCCCTCTGACACGCACTCGCACAACACCTTTGTAGAAACCGGAGAACATCATGGCTTCCATCACCTACGACAAGGCCTGCTGCGTCTACCCCGGCGCGGACAAACTCGCCGTCGACTCACTGAACCTGGACATCGACGACGGTGAGTTCGTGGTCCTCGTCGGACCGTCGGGCTCGGGCAAGTCCACCGCCCTGCGCATGCTCGCCGGGCTCGAAGAGATCGACTCGGGTCAGATCCGGATCGGTGGCGACAACATGGTCGGCGTCGCGCCCAAGGACCGCGACATCGCGATGGTCTTCCAGAACTACGCGCTGTACCCCAACAAGACCGTCGGGGAGAACATGGGTTTCGCGTTGAAGATGCGGGGCGTGCCCGCCGACGAGCGCAAGCGCAAGGTCGCCGAGGCCGCGCGGTTGCTCGACCTGACCGACTTCCTCGACCGCAAGCCGGCGAAGCTGTCGGGTGGCCAGCGGCAGCGTGTCGCCATGGGGCGAGCCATCGTTCGCGAACCGCAGGTCTTCTGCATGGACGAACCGCTGTCGAACCTCGACGCCAAACTCCGCGTCCAGACCCGTACCCAGATCGCGGCCCTGCAGCGGCGTCTGGGCACCACGACCGTCTACGTCACCCACGACCAGGTCGAGGCGATGACGATGGGGGATCGTGTCGCTGTCCTGAAAAACGGGGTGCTGCAGCAGTTCTCCACGCCGACGGAACTGTACGACCGCCCGGTCAACGCATTCGTCGCCGGGTTCATCGGCTCGCCGGGGATGAACCTCTTCGTGGCGCCGGTCGTCGACGGCGTGATCACCGTGTCAGGTGCTGCCGTGGACATCGACGCCGAAGCGCAGGCCGCGCTGCGTCGTTCCGGTCTGGAGTCCGTGGTCGTGGGCATCCGTCCGGAGCACCTCGCGTTGTCCGACAGTGGCACCGGACTCAACGCCGACGTCGCTCTCCTCGAGGAACTCGGTAGCGAGACCTACATCTACGCCAACCTCGCCGACGACTCGGTCCGCAACCTCGACGGCGATCCGATGGTGATGGTCGCGCGGTCTGCCGACCGGGCCCCGGCCAAGCGCGGTGAGGGTATCCGCCTGCGCCAGTCCGACAGTGCGGTGCACCTCTTCGACCCGTCCACCGGAGACCGGATCAACTGATCGACCCGTCGACTGGGCGTCGTCTCGCGACGCGAGGTTCTCCGCTGGTTGAGCCCTGTTCTCCGCTGGTTGAGCCCTGTCGAAACCACCCCGGTGCAGCCGCTGTAGATCTCGGAGGGCACCCTCGGAGACTGTGACCATCTGGGAACTAGTCGTCGTACTCGTCGCCGGCGTCGGGGCGGGCGCGATCAACGCCCTCGTGGGCAGCGGAACCCTCATCACGTTCCCGACGCTGGTCGCGTTCGGCGTCCCGCCGGTCACCGCGACGATGTCCAACGCGATCGGCCTCGTCGCCGGCGGGGTGTCCGGAACGTGGGGATACCGGCGTGAACTCGAGGGCCAGTGGCCGCGACTCCGGTGGCAGATTCCGGCGTCGTTCACCGGTGCGATCGCCGGCTGCTGGCTTCTGCTCCATCTGCCGGAGACGGTGTTCGAGACCGTGGTCCCGATTCTGCTCGTCGCCGCGCTGATCCTCGTCGTCGCCCAGCCCTACATCCAGAGATGGGTGGGCACTCGCACGTCCCCCGGCGGAGACCTCACGCCATCGCACCTCGGTCCCCTGCGGATCGCGGCGATGACCCTCGGCACATTCGCCGTCGGTGTCTACGGCGGCTACTTCACCGCCGCGCAGGGCATCCTCTTGATGGGCATCCTGGGGGTGGTCGTCCCCGACCACCTGCAACGGCTGAACGCGGCTAAGAACCTGCTGTCCCTGGTGGTCAACGTCGTCGCCGCCGTCACGTACACGCTGGTCGCGTTCGACCGGATCGATTGGTGGGCCGCGGCGGCCATCGCCGTCGGCTCGCTCATCGGCGGTTTCCTCGGCGCCAGGTACGGGCGGCGCCTCTCCCCCCGCGCGCTTCGGGGGGTGATCGTCGTCGTCGGGCTCATCGGTCTCTGGCGGCTGCTCGCGTGATCCCGGGGTGCACGGTCGACGTGAATCGACGCCCAGTCGACGGGCCTCGGGTCAGTGCGCGGCGGCGGTGTCCTTCTTGCGCCGCGGGATGACGTGCAGGATCGCCACGATGATGGCACCGACCACGAGGCCGACGACGGCGGAGAGCACGGTGCCGGCCGTCCAGGACAGCACGGCGCCGAAGCCGCCGTGGACCAGCTCTTCGAACCAGTGCTCGACGTCGTGGAGCCGATCGGCGGGCCAATGGAAGCCGGCCTCGCCGACGTTGACGATCAAGATGTGGCCGCCCACCCAGAGCATGGCCGCGATACCGACGACCGTCAGCGTCGACATGATCTTGGGCATGGCGCGGACCAGACCGCGGCCGATCTTCTGCACCGTGGGCGACTCGCGCTGCGCCAGTGCCAGCCCGACGTCGTCCATCTTCACGATGACGGCGACGACGCCGTAGACGAGCGCGGTGATCAGGAAGGCGACGACCACGAGGACCGCGAGACGGGTCCAGAACGGTTCGGACTCGACGGAGGACAACGAGATGACCATGATCTCGGCGGACAGGATCAGGTCGGTGCGGATCGCGCCGCTGACCATCGTCTTCTCGAACTCCGGACCGGCTTGACCGGCGGTCTGCTCCTCGGCGTGGTGGCCGCCGCCGACCGCCTCCCAGACCTTCTCGGCGCCCTCGAAGCAGAGGAACAGGCCGCCGGCGATCAGCAGGTAGGGAAGCGCCTGCGGAAGGAACTGGCTGAGGATCATCGCCACCGGCAGGATGATCAGCAACTTGTTGCGGATCGAGCCCAGGGCGATCTTGCGCACGATCGGCAACTCGCGGTCGGGCGTGAACCCGTGGACATAGCGAGGTGTGACCGCGGTGTCGTCGACCACGACTCCCGCCGCCTTGACGCTGGCCTTGCCGGCCGCCGCGCCGATGTCGTCGAGAGATGCGGCGGCCGCCCGGGTGAGGGTCACGATGTCATCGAGCAGGGCGACGAGACCACTGGCCACGGGAACCTCCGGGATTCGAGGAACTGAGTTCTCGAACAGTATGCCGAAACGGACGCGGACCACACCGTGCAGAGGCGGTCCGCGTCCGTTTCGTCGGATTCGGTTGTCGGGCGCCGGATGACGCCGGGTCGGGTCAGGTACGCGCGGGAACGGCCGGGGTGTCGTCGGCAGCGTCACCGGCCTCGCCGAGTCCGCGGCGCTTCCGTCGGATCGTCAACAGCGTCAGCAGACCGATCGCGCTCGAACCGATGAGGAAGTAGGCGGGGGAGAGCGAGTTGCCCGTGCGGTCGATGAGCCACGTGGCGATGTAGGCGGCGGTCCCGCCGGCCAGGACCGTCGACAGGTTGAAGCCGAGGGCGACACCGGTCAGACGAACCTTCGTGTCGAACAGCGACGGGAACAGCGGCGCGGTGGCGACCTGGATCAGCGGGGTGCACAGTGCGAACACCGCGAAGGCGATGGCGGCCACCGCCAGGCCGTGACCGGTCATCAGCGCCATCGCGGGGTAGGCGAGGGTGGCGGCGGTGAGCAGGCCGGCGATGAGGACGGGCCGACTTCCGAAGCGGTCCACCAGGATTCCCGCCAATGGCATACATGATGCGATGAAGACGATCACGCCGGCGGCGGTCCAGGTGACCGCGGTCTGACTGTATCCACCCTCGCGGACGAGGTGGATGCCGATGTAGGTGAGCACCATGTACCCGGTCGCGTTCTGAGCGATACCCAACCCGAGGACCTGCAGGACCTGGGCGGGCTGACTGCGCAACAGCTCTCGGAGCGGCGCCTTCGGCAGTTCGCGCCGTTCGGCGGTCTTGGTGAACTCGGGCGAGTCCTCGATGCGGGTTCGCAGCCACAGGCAGAGCACCAGCAGCGGCAGGCCGGCGACGAACGGGATGCGCCAGCCCCAACTGTCCATCTGGGCCTCGGAGGTCAGTGCCGAGGTGGTCGCGACGACGATCGCAGCCAGGGCGAAGCCGCTGTTCGAGCCCAGTGCGACGATCGATCCGCCCAGACCGCGACGCTTCGGTCCGACGATCTCGTAGACGTAGGTCAGCGCGCCGCCGAGCTCACCGCCCGCCGAGAAGCCCTGGAGCAACCGGGCGATGACCAGCAGGATCGGTGCGAGGACCCCGACCGCGGCGTAAGTGGGCAGCAGGGCCATGAGCGTGGTGCCCACACCCATCAGGATCACCGACACCAGGAGCGCACGCTTGCGGCCGAAGCGGTCGCCGAGACGTCCGAAGAAGATGCCGCCGATCGGCCGCATCAGATATGCCGACGCGAAGACGGCGAGGCTGGACAGCAGCGAGGCGGTCGGGTCATCGCTGGGGAAGAACAGCGGGCTGACCACGACCGCGAGGTACGCGTACACCGTCAGGTCGTAGTACTCGACCACCGTTCCGATGCCGGCCGCGACGACCGCTCGCCGACTCCGTCGATCCTGGGATGCCATGAGGTCTCTTTCTGGGAATGGACTCGGGGAGCACTAATATGTACATATTTAGTGAGACGTGGGTTACTGTAGAACGCGTCACGAGCAATCGGCAAGAGCATCCGGAGGAATCATCATGCGTCCCACGCACTCTCCACGTCCCGATCTCGCCGTGCGCTACCGGGCGGCGGGACATTGGCGAGACCAGACGGTCGATCACTTCCTCGAGCGGGCAGCCGCGCGGTATCCCGACACGGTCGCGGTCATCGACGGCGACCGGCGGCTGACCTTCGCCGACGTGGAACGGGAATCCCTGCGCTTGGCCGCGGCGCTCCACGACCGCGGTGTGCAGCCGGGCGACGTGGTGTCGTTCCAGCTCCCCAACTCGGCCGAGGCGGTCGTCGTCTTCCATGCGATCCATCGGGTCCGTGGTGTCGCCAACCCGATCGTGCCGATCTACCGGGAACGCGAGGTCGGGTTCATTCTCGGCCAGGCGGGCACCAAGGTCGCCTTCGTTCCCGGAACACACCGAGGATTCGATCACGTCGCGATGTATGCAACTCTCCGACAACGACTTCCGGAACTGGACCTGGTCGTCACGACTGACGGCCGGGCAACCGACGGCCAGACCGTCGGACTCGCCGATCTGATCGCGTCCGCGACGCCGGAGATGATCGAGGCGGTGCGCGCGCTGCCGCCCGCCGATCCCGACGACGTGTGCCTGCTGCTGTACACATCGGGGACCACCGCGGATCCGAAGGGCGCGTTGCACAGTCACAACACCCTCGTGTTCGAGAACATGTCGATGATCGACACGTTCGGACTCAACGAGCGCGACGTCGTGTTCAACCCGTCGCCGGTGACGCATGTGACGGGCGTGAACTGCGCCCTCACCCTGCCCTTCCTCCTCGGTGCGCCGGTGGTGCTCCAGGACGCGTGGGACCCGGAGGTCGCACTGACGAGGGTGCTCGAGGAGCGCGCCAGCTTCATGATCTTCGCGACCCCGTTCCTACGTGGCCTTTTGGACGCGGCCGTCGCGCGTGGCGTACGCACACCGTCGGTGCGCTACATCATCTGCGGGGGTGCCGACATCCCGGACTCGCTGGTGACCAGATCCACCGAGGTGCTGGGCACCGTGACGCGGATGTACGGCGCCACCGAGGGGCCGTCGGTGACGTCCGCCAATCGCTCCGACGAACCCCGCCTGCGTACCGGGACCGATGGCCGCGTGCTCGCCCCGACCGAGGTCATCGTGTCCGACGGCGCCGGGGGTATCGCTGCGACCGGCGTCGTCGGTGAGGTGCTGTGGCGCGGGCCCGACACCTTCCTCGGATACCTCGACGCATCGCTCAACGACGAGGCCTTCACCGCCGACGGATTCTTCCGCAGCGGTGATCTCGCCTACTTCGATGCCGACGGTGGAATCCACATCGTCGGCCGGATCAAGGACATCATCAATCGGTCCGGCGAGAAGATCAGCACCCACGACGTGGAGAACGAACTGAGTGAGCATCCCGCGGTCGCCGAGATCGCGGTCGTCGCCGGGCCGGACGCCCGAACCGGGGAGCGGGGGTGCGCCTTCGTGGTCACCCGGGACGCCGTCGACCTCACCCTCGAGGAGGTTCGAGAGTTCCTGTCCGCGAGAGGAATGGCGATGCAGAAGGTCCCGGAGAGCGTGTTCGTCGTCGACTCCCTGCCGAAGACGGCCAGCGGGAAGATCCAGAAGTTCGCCCTCCGCGACTGGACCCGCGACCGCAACACCACACCGCCGCAGATGCAGGCCGTGACCATCTCCGCGGCGCACGAACGGTGAGAAATCCAGCAGGACAGCACGACCGAGCAGGACAGGAACGACGAGAATGACGACGACCGCACCGGGCGCGATCACGCTCGATGACTACGAAGAACAGGCGCGGACCTGGCTCGACGCCGAACTCCCGGCCCGGGCTGCACAGGAGCACGACCCGACCTACGCCATCTTCCACAATCGGACACACGACGAGGAACGTGCGCTGATCGACGCGGCGCGCGCGTGGCAGGCCCGACGCGTGGACGCAGGCTTCGGCGCGATCACCTGGGGCCCGGACTGGGGCGGGCCGGGTCTCACCGCGGGCCACGAACGCGTCTACGTGAACCTCGAACGCGGGTACCAGGCCCCCGACCGGCACGAGAACGTCCTGGTGACAGTCGAACTGGTGGCGCCGACCCTGCACGCACTCGGGACCGACGAGCAGCGGGAGCGGTTCGTCCGCCCCTTCCTGCGCGCGGACGAGCTGTGCTGCCAACTGTTCTCCGAGCCCGGGGCGGGTTCGGACCTGGCCGGCTTGTCGACGAAAGCCGTTCGGAGTGGGGACACCTGGCGGATCAACGGCCAGAAGGTGTGGAGTTCTGGCGCGCAGTTCTCCGAGTGGGGTCTGCTCATCGCCCGGTCCGACCGGTCGGCGCCGAAACACAAGGGCATGACCGCATTCATGGTCCCGATGGACACGCCCGGCGTGGAGGTGCGGCCGATCCGACAGATGTCCGGTGGGTCGACGTTCAACGAGGTCTTCCTCTCCGACGTCGAACTGCCCGACGCCCTGCGGGTCGGTGCCGAGGGCGACGGATGGAAGGTCGCGCTCACCACACTCGGTTTCGAGCGGAACTCGAGCGCCGGGATCGTCAGTGCCGGCGGCAACAGCGTCGACCTCGCCCGCCTCGTCGACCGTCTCGGACTGTCCGACGACCCGCTGGCCCGGCAACGTCTCGGCGATGCCGCGATCTACGAGCGGGCGGCGGCGCTCATGGTGGCGCGCTACGCCGAACGTGAACGGGCGGGTGCCGTGCCGGGCGTCGAGGGCTCCATCGGCAAACTCGTGTGGACGCAGAACCTGAAGCGCGTCGGCGACGCCGCGGCGTCGTTCCTCGGCGACCGGATCGTCGCCGACACCGGCGAGCCCGACACGTTCGCATGGTCGGAGCATCTGCTCGGCGCACCCGGGTACCGCATCGCGGGCGGCTCGGACGAGATCCAACGGAACATCATCGGCGAACGCGGCCTCGGACTGCCGCGCGAACCCCTCTAGGAGTACACATGCCCATCGAACTCACCGTGGAGCAGCGCGATCTGCAAGCCGCCCTCACCGATGCGTGGTCGGAACACGCTCCGGCGCAGGATGTCTGGCCGTCGATTCGGGAACTCGGACTGACCGAGATCCCGTTTCCGGAGGATCTGGGCGGGGCCGGGTACGGGGTGAAGGACGCGTCGGTCGTGATGACCGCCCACGGTCGCTGTCTCGGTTCCTCGCCGTACCTCTCGTCGGTGATCATGGCCGGCCTCACCCTGCTCCATGCCGCCGACGACGAGGGGCGACGGGCACACCTGCCGGCCATCGCGTCCGGGGAGCGGCGCGCCGCGCTCGTCTGCGGCCCCGCCGTGGTCTCCTCGTCGATCGGTGCGGAGGTCACCGATGAGGGAACGCTTGTCCTGAACGGACGGCAGGACGTCGTCCTCGACGCGGCGTCGGCCGACGTGCTCGTGGTCGTCGCGCACACCGCGTCCGGTGTGGAACTCGCCGTCGTCGACGGTGGCGCTGCCGGCATCGGCCGCCACCAGCGTGAAAGCCTGGATCTCACACGAGAGTTCGCGACTGTCGAGTTCACCGGTGTCGAGGCGACCCGGGTGTCGGGCCCGTATCTCGAGGAGCGGCTGCGCCGGGTTCGGTCGCTGCTGATGATCGCCCTGGCTGCCGAGCAGGTGGGTATCGCCCGCCGGTGCCTCGAGATGACGGTGGACTACGCGAAGACGCGTCAGCAGTTCGGTCGCACGATCGGATCGTTTCAGGCGCTCAAACACCGCCTCGTCGACATGCTCGTTGCCACCGAGCTCGCCGAGGCGACGGTCCTCGACGCCGCGGATGTCGACCGCTTCGACGACGCGGATCTGGCCGAGCGGGCCGCGTCGGCTCGCGTGCTGGCCTCGCGGGCCGCCATGTACGCCGCGGAGGAGGCCATCCAGATCCACGGCGGGATCGGGTTCACGTGGGAGCACCCGCTGCATCACCACTTCCGGCGGGCCAAGACCGACCAGCTGTTGTTCCAGGACGACGACGTGCACGTCGACACCGTCGCGCGCGCCATGCTCGGACGGGCCCGCGCGGCGTCGGTGTGAGCGCCGGCGGAGTGGTTCCGGATCGGCGCGTTCGACCTACTCGTCGTCGCTGACCTGCGGAGCGCTCGGCGCGCAGCCGCGAAATCCGTCGCTGGGTTGAGCCGGCCCCGAGCGGAGCGAGGTGCCCCTCCCCGCGCTGGTTGAGCTGGCACACCTCCGCTGGTTGAGCCGGCAACGAGCCGTTAGGCGAGTCGCCCACCCCCGCTGGTTGAGCCGGCAACGAGCCGCTAGGCGAGTCGCCGTGTCGAAACCACCTGGCAACCCGACGAACTCAGCCGCCGCCAACCCGGACGGCACCACACCGCAACGCCCAGAGCCCATTTCGTCGACAACGATGTCACTCCTGTAGAGACTCAACCGGAATTGTCGGTGGCCGGGTTTACATTGTTTTTCAACGGATCACCTGGTCGCAGCGGGTGAGTGGACAGGCGTCGGGGGGCGTGGTGAAGGCGTGGACCGATCTACCGGGCGAGTTCGTCGCCGGGGTCGATCCTGCCCACGCCGCAGAGACCGACATGGTCATGTTGATGGCCGGCCTCGACGCCACCCGGCGCGGCGAGTCCTACCTCGCCTGGCACCAGTATCAGACGATCGCAGCGATGACCGACCGCCTGATCACCACCAGCGCGTCCGGGTTCGTCATGGACGGCCATGCTGACTGCGCGGCCCGCATCGCCCGCCAGGCCGGGGTGTCGCGACGGCATGCCGAAACCCTCATCGATGAGGCCATCGCGCCTCGCGACCGGCTCCCCGAGGTTGCCGACACCCTGCGTGACGGGGTCCTGTCGCAGTGGCAGATCCGGCTGATCATCTCCCGCACCGAACTGATCCCCACCGACGACCCGATCACCCCCGCGTTGGATGCCGAGATCGCCGACACTGTGCGTCGCCGAACAGGTGTGTGGGATCGGGCCCGCCTGCGGGACATGGTCGACCGCCTCGTCTTTCGCCACGACCCCGACGCGGTACGCCAACGCCGCAAAGACGCCATGGACCAACGTGGGGTATGGAGCCACGAACTGCCCGACGGCACCGCCGAACTCACCGCCGTGATGTCGGCGGAAAACGTGCGGATCTCGGCCAAAGCCGTCGCCATCCTCGCCGACACGGTCTGCAAGCGGGATGCCCGCACCCAGGGGATACGACGATCCGATGCGATGTTCGCGCTGCTGACCCGCACCAGCTTCGACTGCCAGTGCGACGATGAACAGCCGTGCACTGCCGACATCCCAGACCCACAGAGCGTCCTCGACGCGGTCCGCGCCGAGATCGTGATCCATGTGGTGACCGATGCCGCGACCCTGGCCGGGGCACCCGGGGTCGGGTTCCTCGACGAACACGGCATCATCAGCGACGAACACGTCCGTGACCTCGCCGCCCGCCCGGACGCCACGCTGTCCCCGGTCACCCCCGCCCGCACCGCGCCCATCTATGTGGCCGGCAGCACCAATGACGATGACCAGCGGCGGAGTGCGCACGGCCCGGCACCAGCCGAGGACACCCGAGCCGACAGCGAGAAGCATTCCACCGCAACCCACTTCGGCGACTCGACCGATGTCACCGCCGCGGGTGTGGCGGTGGTGTATCCGGCGACCCATCCCGGCAACGGGTATCGGCCCACCGCGTCGTGTGCTGATTTCGTGCGGGTGCGGGACGGGTATTGCACCGAACCCGGCTGTACCCGTTCGGCATTCGCGTGCGATCTCGACCATGTCACCGAGTACGACCACACCGACCCCGCCCGGGGTGGGGCGACGTCGAGTGAGAACCTCAACACCAAATGCCGCCCCGGTCACCTCTTCAAGACCCACGGGGACTGGGTTGATGTGCAGTACCGCGACGACGACGGTCGCCTGGTCACCGAATACGAAACGCCCGAAGGGGTCACTCTGCCCGGCGACGCCGAGACGCTGGAAGACACCTTCCCGAACCTTCGGCGGATCCGGTTCGAGCAAGCCGCCCAAGCCCCACCCACACCACGGGTCATCGCCTCCGACAACCCGGAGCGCACACACAGCCGACTGGACGCCAAACTGGCCCGCCGGCGACAAGAACGCGCCCGAAACAAACGAGCCCGCGAAGAACTCGACCGCATCGACCCACCGCCGTACTGACCCGAGAGCACGTGGGGCTCCAATCTGATGACGCGAGTTGTCAGACTTGGTAGCCTGTCGCCACGAGATCGCCGTTCGGTCGACCCCATCGGGACGGCGAACGGTGACCTGAGTGCGAAATGCGGTGAACTGATCAGTGTGACAACCGATTCGGGTGAAACGGACATCGGTCGGCATGGTCGGCATATCCTGCACCTGTGGCACGGCTGGTGACGACGGTGACCAGGGTGCGTCGGGCGCGCAGCGAACCGGAAGAGAGCGACGACGCGGCCCAGCCGCGGAAGGTGGGGTGGACATGGTCTCGGTGACCGGTGCGGTCGGCACGGTGGTGGAATCGGCGCAGGATGCCTTTGGGGCGTTCAAGGTCCTGCGGCGATCGGGTCTCGTGGATCCGACGAAACCCAAGGAGCTGCTGACCACGGTCAAGCGGGCCAAGATCATCGGTCCGTGTGCGGCGGCTGTGGCACACGGTGCCGACGAGTATCCCGAGGCCGGAGCCGTCGCCGACGAGCACGGCGAGCTCACCTTCGGTGAACTCAATGCGCACGCCAACGCACTCGCCAACCACCTGCTCGCGTCCGGCATCAAGCCGGGATCGGTCATCGGCGTCATCGCGCGGGACCACCGGGGTCTGCTCACCACCATGAGCGCCGCGGGCAAGGCCGGGTTCCGCCTGGCCATGATGAACACCGGCTTCGGCAAGACCCAGTTCGCCGAGGTCGCCGAACGCGAGAAGATCGTGGCGATGCTCTACGACGAGGAGTTCACCGACCTCGCCGACTCCCTCCCCGCCGACACCCTGCGCATCGTCACCTGGATCGACGGCAACCGCCCCGTCGGCGACGGCGTCCAGACCCTCGACGACATCGCAGCCACCGGCGATACGTCGACTCCGCCCGAACCAGCCGCGTGGGGTGGACTCGTCATCCTCACCAGCGGCACGACCGGACTGCCCAAGGGCGCCCAGCGATCCAAGATGTCACCGTTCGCCAGTGCGCTTCTGCTGGACCGGATCTCGTTGCCGCAGCGCAGCGCCATGGTGATCGTCTCGCCGATCTTCCACTCCACCGGTTTCGCATTGTGGGGGGTGGGGACGGCGCTGGGCAACAAGACCGTGGTGATGCGTCGGTTCGACGCGGAGAAGACCCTCGCCGCGATCGCCGAGCACAAGGCGGAGGTGCTGGTCGCCGTCCCGACCATGCTGCACCGCATGGTCGCCCTGGGTCCCGACGTCATCGGCAAGTACGACGTGTCGTCGCTGAAGATCGTCGTGCTCGCGGGTTCGGCTCTGTCGCCGACACTTTCGGAAGCCATTCAGGACACGTTCGGTGACGTGCTCTACAACCTCTACGGCTCCACCGAGGTCGCGATCGCCACGGTCGCGCAACCGAAGGAGCTGCGTCTGGCACCGGGGACGGTGGGCCGCGCACCGGTCACGAGCCGACTCGCGCTCTTCGACGACAAGGGCAACCGGATCTCCGGGACCAACGTGCGCGGCAGGCTGTTCGTGCGCAACGGCGCCCCGTTCGAGGGGTACACCGACGGCCGCAACAAGGAGATCATCGACGGTTACATGTCCACCGGCGACATGGCCCGGTTCGACGAGCACGGGCTCCTCCACATCGACGGCCGCGACGACGACATGATCGTCTCCGGCGGCGAGAACGTCTACCCGCTCGAGGTGGAGAACCTGCTCGGCGAGCATCCCGACATCGACGACGTGGCGGTCATCGGCGTCGACGACGACGAATACGGAAAACGTCTGCGCGCCTTCATCGTCGCCGCCGAACATGCGAACCCCACGCCTGAGGACATCAAGGCGCACGCCAAGAAGCACCTCGCCCGGTACAAGGTGCCCCGCGACGTCGTCTTCGTCGAAGACCTGCCTCGCAACCCCACCGGCAAGCTCGTCCGCCGGCACCTCCCGACCGGCCCGCTCTGACCCGCAGCGGTTACAGCCGCGGGTCCACGGCCTCCGACTCCATCGCGAGGACGCCGAACACGCATTGGTGAATGCGCCACGTCGGCTCTCCTGCCACTGCTCGACGCAGCGCCTCGAGCCCTAGGGCGTACTCGCGCAGCGCCATCGACCGTTTCAATCGGAGGTTGCGGTTCTTGAGCCGGGCGAGGGTCGCCGCTTCGGTGTAGTCGGGGCCGTAGATGATTCGCAGATACTCACGACCGCGGACTTTGAGCCCCGGCTGGACGAGGCCCTTCGGTCCGCGGACGAGATTGTCGAGCGGCTTGACGACCATTCCCTCGCCGCCGCTCGCGGTGAGGTCCTCCCACCAGCTGACGCCTGCTGCGCGCGACGATGCATCGGCTGTCTCCACGACGAGGCGTCGGGTGGGCCGGAACAACTCCGGGTCGGAGGCGACCAGGCGATCCGCAATGCCGAGGTGCCACTCGTGATCGCGGGTCTCATACGTCGCGGCATCCGTGGCGAGAAGTTGGAAGGGCGCCACCTGGATTCCCAACGGAGTGTCGATCGGTTGCACGTGGTGACGATAGGAGTCGACGAAGCGGTCGGCGTTGGCGGCGCGCGACCGCACCCTGGTGAGCAGATCATCGACATCGATTCCGCGCGCGGCTGCGACCGCCAGTACGTCGACCGCCGCCGGCAGTGCGTGCGTCGCCGCGGCGCCGACCCGGGCGTACTGGCTGCGAATCATGGCCTCCGCCTTCGCAGTCCACGGCAGCAGTTCAGCGTCGACGAGTATCCAGGTCGCGTCGAGGTCCGTCCACACACCGGCGCGGGTCACGGCATCGGCGATCCGCGACAGCAGTTCCGTCTGCCGTTCGTCGGAGAAGAAGGCGCGTCCGGTCCGCGAATGGATGCAGCCGGACCCGTCGCGCGCCACCCGGACGATCCCACGGGACCCCATGTGCTTCTCTTCGCAGACCACCCGGCCGATCGAGTGCTTCGCGTAGAATCCGAACGCCTCATCCGGGTGCTCCAGCAGTCCATCGCGCGACGAGCTGTCCACCGGCGACATCGTCGGCGGCAAGTAGAGCAGCTCGGCCGGCGGAATCGCGAATCTGCTCATCACCTCCAAGGCGCCGGCGGCGGTCTCGTCTCGCAAGGACACCCGACCCATGTGATGGGTGTCGACCACGCGCTGACCGAGGACGTCGGTCAGGGTCAGCACCTCGGGGCGGCGCGGCGGCGGGACCAGCGGACGGACGGGTTCGTAATACGTCGCTCGTGCCTGTTCGGACACCACCTCGCGCTCGGGGTAGCGCAGTGCCGTGAGGCTGCCGCCGAAGACACATCCCGTGTCCAGGCACATGGTGTTGTTGACCCACTCGGTCTCGGGCACCGGAGTATGTCCATACAACACTGTTGCCGCGCCTCGATATTCAGTCGCCCACGGGTAACGGATCGGCAGACCGAACTCGTCGGTCTCGCCGCTCGTGTCGCCGTATAGTGCGAACGCCCGCACCCGCCCGGACGCCCGGCCGTGATACTTCTCGGCCAATCCCGCGTGCGCGACCACCAGCCTGCCGTCGTCGAGTACGTAGTGCGCGACGAGACCATCGCAGAATCGCCGCACCTCGGCGACGAACTCAGTGTCCTCTGCGGCCAGCTGATCCAGTGTCTCCTGCAGGCCGTGTGTGGGCTTGACGTCTTTACGGCCAAGAGCACGCACGAGTTTCGCCTCGTGATTGCCCGACACACACAGCGCATTGCCGGCAGCCACCATGCCCATCACCAGGCGCAGCACGCCCGCGGAGTCCGGACCGCGGTCGACGAGATCGCCGACGAAGACTGCTCGGCGGCCATCCCGGTGCGCGGCGTCCACGCAGCGTCCCTCGTCGTCGCGGACGACCGCATATCCCAATCGCTCGAGCAACGCCACGAGCTCGTCGCGGCAACCATGTACGTCGCCGATCACATCGAACGGGCCGCGCTCGTCTCGGCGGTCGTTGAACAGACGCGTCCGCACGATCGACGCCGATGAAACGGCTTCGACAGAATCCAGGACGTGGATCGTGCGGAACCCTTCCCGTTTGAGGCTGCGTAGCGACCTTCGTAGCTGGTCATGCTGACGCTTCACGACGTGCGCGCCGAAGTCCCGATCCGGCCGAGCGGCGTTGCGCTCCAGCGCCAGTGCGACCGGAACGTCGAGGACGATCGCCACCGGGAGGACATCGTGCTCCTTGGCCAGCGCCAACAACGACTTACGCGCGGACGCCTGCACATTGGTGGCATCGACGACGGTGAGCCGGCCGCGGTCGAGTCGCTTGCCGACGATGTACTCGAGCACATCGAACGCATCCGACGTCGCGCCCTGTTCATTGGGGTCATCCGAGACCATCGCTCGGCAGTCGTCACTGGACACGACTTCCGTCGGAAGAAAGTGGCCGGCCGCGAAGGTCGACTTGCCGGAACCCGTCGTACCGATCAGGACGACCAGGGACAGTTCCGGAATACTGAGCTCGGTCATGCGTTTGCCCGTCCCGTCGACAGTTGTGCAAACACAGCCATCTGCGTCGGCGGCCCGATCGCGTCGTCGTGCTCGCCCACCGGTCTGAAATCGACGACATAGCCGTAGGATTCACACACCGCACCGGCCCAGGTCTCGAATTCCCGGCGCGTCCACTCGAAACGGTGGTCCGGGTGTCGAAAGCCGCCGTCGACCAGAGCCGGGTACCGCACGTTGTACTCGCTGTTGGGTGTCGTGACGACGATGCGGCGGGGCCGCATCGTCCCGAAGACGTTGTCGACGACCGCCGGGAGCCGTGCTGGATCGATGTGTTCGATGACCTCCATGAGAATTGCCAGATCGAGGCCTTCGAGGCGATCGTCCTCATACTGCAGCGACGACAGCAACAATGTGAGGCGCTCGGATTGACGCTCGGTCATCCGGTCGACATGCAGCCGATTGGCCGCCTTCGACAGGGACGAGTCGGACACATCTGTGCCGATCACCCGTGTCACGCCGCGCAATTCGAGCAACGCACCGAGCAGAGCTCCCGACCCACATCCGAGGTCGACGATCGTCGCCGGTCGGTACTCGCGCACGACGTCCAGAACCGCGTCGTGCCTTGTCCGCACCAGCGGGCGCGAGACATCGGGATCGTCGTCTTCCGCGGCGTCCTCGACCGGCCGGTCGTCCAGTTCGACCAACCGTTGTGGCAGCATCTTTCAGCCCGCGCTGGTGGGCCAGGTAGCGATGGGTGATCAGCTCCCGCTCCGGATGGCCGGCCAACCATCCCGATCCGGCGCGGACGAGCTTGTCCACCTCGTCGTCACCGACCCAATAATGTTTGGCATCGTCGAGTACCGGCAGCAAGACGTAGAGGTGATTGAGTGCCGCGGCCAGACGAAGCGATCCGACGAGGGCCAGGGACACGAGCGGCGCATCACCCCAATCGGGTCGCGTGGCATCCAGCTCGATGGCCTCGGCGGTGACAGTCCAACCCATGGGTTCGAAAAGGCGGCACAACAGGGAGGGATCGCCCGGGACCACCGGTAGGGTGATCGTCAGATCCAACTTCGAGTCCGCAAGCTCTTGGCGACTCGCGCAGCGCCCATGGAGCGCAGACCGGAAGACCTTTCCCATCGCCACTGCCAGCAACGACGAGGCGACGTAGGGCCGATCGTTCACGTACTGGCCCAACGCGAACCCGTCGCGCGTCCCGGATCGTCCTCGCACCAACGCAACCGGGTCGACCTCCACCAGGAGCGCGGCTGTGCAGCGAACATCGGTGACCTCGGGGTAGAAGACGTGCGCCGTTCCGCCGTACACGTCGAAGGGCTGCACCTTCTCCGGATGCTTGTGCAGCAGAAAGCCCAGATCGCTCGGGGTCTCGAGCGTGGATGAACGTTCGGCCGAGATGGTCAACAGCATCAGGACAGTCTGACCTACTGCGCATTGCCGGGAAACAGATTTCTGGGCGGCGGCCCTTCGAGGCTCGTCGCTTGCGCTCCTCGCACCTCAGGGAGCAATGGAGCGTCGCCTCTTGCGGGTTTGAGGAGCCGAGGATCGCTGCACTAAACCACCGCAGGGTCGTGTCAGGCGGAGGCGTCGCTGAGCGCGCGTACGACGAGATGCAGTGCGGCAGTGGTGGTCAGCGACCGGACACGATCGCGGCCACCGGGGAATCTGCGGGTGACGGTGACCGTGGGCCGGTCTCGTAGAGCCACCCCGAAGCACACGGTGCCCACCGGTTTTGTCTCGGTGCCGCCACCGGGACCGGCCACTCCGGTGGTCGACACCGCGACATCGGTTCCGAACCGTGCGAGCGCACCCTCGGCCATCGCGGCGGCGACCTCCTCGCTGACGGCTCCGTGCGTGGCGATGAGCTCGGCCGGGACGTCGAGCAGATCCGACTTGGCGTCGTTGGAGTACGACACCACGCCGCCCATCACATAGGCCGAGGAGCCGGGCCGGTCGGTGAGCCGCGCCGCGACGAGTCCGCCGGTGCACGATTCGGCGGTCGCGATCGGTCGCCCGTCCAACGCGGCGACCAGGAGATCGTCGATCGTGGAACCGTCGGTCGAGAAGATCTGCCGCCCATGATGTTCGACGAGGAGGTCGAGGAGTGCGTCGTAGACCGATGAATCTGCGGCGGCGAATCGGGTGACCATGTCGAGTTCGCCTCGCCGCAGGCACGTGGTGATCTCGAGTTGCCCGAATGAGGGGATCGCGCTCTCCGCCGATCGCAGCGTCTCGGCGAGTTCCGCTTCGAGGAGACCGTAGGCGCGGATGGTCGCCTGACGCAGATCGTCGGCGCGGGACAGGACGTCGGCGACGGCAGCCGTGGCGATCGCGGTCGGCCACATCGCCTGGAGCTCCGAGGGCGGGCCGGGCAGGACGACGATCGTCGGCACGCCGGCCGCCGCGGGGATGACGACACCCGGCGCGGTGCCGGTCGGTGGAACCGGAACTGCCCCCACCGGTACCAGGGCCTGCTTGCGGATACCCGCCCTCGTCGGGCTGGAATCGACGTCGAATCCGATCCCGCGCCAGCGCTGGATGATCGCGGCGATGTGCTCCTCGAGTCCGGGATCGAGGAGTAGTTCGCGGCCGCAGAACTCGGCGACGGTGGCGACGGTGAGGTCGTCGGCCGTGGGGCCGAGCCCGCCGCTGGTGACGATCAGATCCACCCGCTGCTCGGCGAGGAAGCGCAGTTGCGCGGTGAGGTCGGCGGGCCGGTCGCCGCAGATCGTGATGTGGGCGACGTCCACCCCGAGTTCGAGGAGTTCCTCGGACAGCCATGGCCCGTTCTGGTCGGTGATCCGGCCGGTGAGGACTTCGGTTCCGGTGACCACGATGCCTGCGCGCACACTCACGCCATCGAGCCTAGTAGGCCACCCACGCAGAACGCGCCCCCGTCAGAGGGCGCGTTCCACGGTTCGGTGCGAACTGCGCGGAGAATGTCAGGCCTTCTCGGCCTTGGCCTTCTCCTGGGCGGACGACCGGGCGGGGTTGGCCTGGTCATCGGCCTTCGGATCGGATTCGTCCTGCTTCTCGGTCACACCGGACTTGATCCGCGCGCCGATGTCGGGGTCGACGCGATGCCAGTATTCGAACGCCCGCTGGAGGATCGGTTCGGAGACACCGTTGAGGAGGTGCCCGACGACGTTGTCCACGAAACGTTCACGCTGCTCGTCGTCGAAGACCTCCCGGACCATCGTCCCCGCTTGACCCCAGTCGTCGTCCTCGGGATGGTCGACGTAGGCGCTGCGCAGGATCTCCCCGTTCGCCGCCCACTGCGGTTCGCCCTGGCCGGGATACAGCGCCGACGGGCCGCCCTTGGAATTGGGTGCGTAGACCGGGTCGGGGACGTTGTGGATGCGCATCGCCCCGTCCTTGGAGTACGAATGCACTTCGTTCTTCGGCGCGTTCACCGGGATCTGCTTGTAGTTGCCGCCGATCCGGTGGCGATGGGCGTCGGCATAGGAGAACACGCGCGCGAGCAGCATGCGGTCGGGACTGAAACCGATACCCGGCACGACGTTGTTCGGCTCGAACGCGGCCTGCTCGATCTGCGTGTGGTGATCGACCGGATTGGTGTGCAGGGTCATCTTGCCGACCTCGATGAGCGGGTAGTCGCCGTGCGGCCACACCTTCGTCAGGTCGAACGGGTTGAACCGGTAGCTCACCGCGTCGTCGAAGGGCATCAGCTGCACCTTGAGAGTCCAGCTCGGATGGTTGCCCGCCGCGATGTTCTCGAACAGGTCCCGGGTGTGGAAATCGGTGTCCGCAGAAGCCATCTGGTCGGCCTCGTGCTGGGTGAGGTGCTCGACTCCCTGGTCGGACTTGAAATGGTATTTGACCCAGTGCTTGACGCCTTCGGAATTGACCCACAGGTAGGTGTGCGAGCTGTATCCGTTCATGTGGCGCCAGGTCTTGGGAATCCCCCGATCGCCCATCAGCCAGGTCACCTGATGCGCCGACTCCGGCGAGAGCGTCCAGAAGTCCCACTGCATGTCGTGGTCGCGAAGGTTGTTGTCCTGACGGCGTTTCTGCGAACGGATGAAGTGCTGGAACTTCATCGGGTCCTTGACGAAGAAGACCGGCGTGTTGTTGCCGACCATGTCGTAGATGCCTTCGTCGGTGTAGAACTTCAGTGCGAAACCACGCGGGTCACGCCAGGTGTCGGGGCTGCCGCGCTCGCCGGCGACGGTCGAGAACCGGGCCACCATCTCGGTTTTCACGCCAGGTTGGAACAGTGCGGCACAGGTGTAGGCCGAGACGTCCTGCGTCGTCTCGAAAGTGCCGAAAGCGCCGCTGCCCTTGGCATGCGGCTGGCGCTCGGGGATGCGCTCGCGATTGAACTGGGCCATCTGCTCGATCAGGTAGTGATCGTGCAGGACGATCGGGCCGCCGGCGCCAACCGTCAGGGAGTGTTCGTCACTCCCCGCGGGTGCTCCCGAATCCCGGGTGGTGAACAGAGAATCGTCGGACATATCGCCTCCGAGAGGTCGTCGTATCCGTGCATGACAAGCGGACCCGAGGGCTGCAGGTCCGTGCCGCCGATCCTACGCCGACGGCGTCGGTGGGACGCCGATCCCGAATTCCCGCAACACCGCCTCGGTGTGCTGTCCGAGAGCCGGTACCGGACCCATCGCGAGCTCGACGTCGTCGAAGGTCAGCGGCGGAAGCAGCGCCCGTACCGGGCCGACCTCGGTGTCCACCTCGCGCCAGCGGTCGCGCTCACTCAGCTGCGGATGCGCGACGACGCCTTCGAGGTCGCGGATCTCGGCCGCGGGAATGCCCGCGTCGGCGAGGCGACGGTCGAGCTCGTCGGTGGTGAAGCGTTTGGTCTCGGCGCCGATCGCGGCGTCGACCTCGGCTCGTCGGGCGACCCGCTCGATGTTGGTGCGATAGCGGGGGTCGTCGGCCAGATCCGGACGCTCGAGGGCCACGCGGGTGAGCGTGTCCCAGCCGCGGTCGTTCTGGACGCCGATGAGGATGTCGCCGTCGGCGGTCGGGTACTTGTCGTAGGGCACGATCGCCGCATGGCCGAGCCCGGCACGGGCGATCTGCCGGCCACCGTACAGGCGCATGTACATCGGGTGGCCCATCCATTCGACCGTGGCGTCGAACATGGCCACCGAGACGCGCGCGCCGACTCCGGTGGTGGCGCGTCGGAACAGCGCCGACAGTACGGAGGTCAGTGCGTACATACCGGCTGCGATGTCGGAGGTCGGGATACCCGTCTTGGACATCTCGTCGGGCGTCCCGGTCACCGAGATCAGCCCGGCCTCGGCCTGCACCAGCATGTCGTAGGCCTTGCGGTCGCGATACGGTCCGGCGTCGCCGTATCCGGACATGTCGACGACGACGAGCTCGGGTTGGTCGGCGCGCAGATCGTCGGCGGCGAGGCCGAGCCGGGCGGCCGCCCCGGGAGCGAGATTCTGGACGAAGACGTCCGCGCCGGCGATCAGGGTTCGGATCGCCTGGCGTCCGTCCTCGCTCTTGAGGTCGAGCGCGACCGACTCCTTGCCGCGGTTGAGCCACACGAAGTGCGAGGCGGCGCCGCCGCGCACCGCCGCGTCGTACTGCCTCGCGAAGTCCCCGTCACCGACCCGTTCCACCTTGATGACCCGGGCGCCGAGATCGGCGAGGTGTCGGGTGGCCAGCGGTGCGGCGACGGCCTGTTCGAGCGCCACCACGGTGATGCCCTCGAGGGGCAGAAGTCCTTCGTCCGGAGTCACCGGCCAAGGATCGCCGACGGTGCCACGCCCGGTCAACGAGACCCCTCGCCGGCCTCGGGATCGTTGGTGGCCTCGGTGAGGCGATGCAGCAGATACGTGAGCGTCCGGATGTCGTCGGGGTCCCATTGGGCCAGCCGAGCACGCCAATCGGTGACCGCCGAGGCGAGCACGGCGTCGACACGTTCGCGACCGTGATCGGTGAGGGTGACCACGCGGGCGCGGGCATCGCGCGGGTCCGGGTGCCGCTCGGCGAGCCCGAGCCGCACGATCGCGTCGATCTGCCGCGTCACCGTCGACTTCTCCATGCCGACGGCGGTGACCAGATCCGACATCGGCATCGAATGGTGCCGGGCCAGCACGGTGATGAGCGGGTAGCACGACGGGTCCAGCCGCGGGTCGATGGCGCGGGCGCGCAACCGGGTGCGCACCCGGCCCCGTCGCCAGAAATCGGTGAGTTCGGCCTCGAGGCCGCTGATCGGATCCGGGCCGGTGGGGTCGTCGGCCGACGCGGTCATCTCCGAACCCATGCCGGTCAGGTTACCCAGCCGGGGTGGGGGAGGCGACGTCGGACGACTCCCGCACGTGGTGCACGATCGACAGGTGACCTCTGCACCGCGCACCAAGCCGAATGCCTGGGAGTACGTGACGTACGCCTACTGGGCGCGTCTGCCGAAATCGATGCTCGGCTGGGTGACCAACGACCTGGCCGGCCCGGGTGCGTCGGTACGCATGGTGGTCCGCTGGGCGGTGCCGTGCATCATCGTGCTGACCCCGATGCTGTTCGTCCCGGCCGACTGGGGCGTCCGGATCACGATGACCATGCCGATCCTGCTGGCCTACCTCTTCTTCTCGATCGCGTTGAACCGGGTCTACCGCCGTCACCGGCTCGTCCAGCACGGACTCGATCCCGACCTGGTGAACAAGCTCGAACGAGAGAAGAACTCGGACCTCTACGACGAGTACCACCGCAAGTACCGCGGTGAACGACGCCGCCCGTCGAACTAGGCCGAGGCGGCGCCCACGTTCAGTACAGGTAGTCCTCGCCGCTGGCCCGGACCGTCACGTCGGACAGACTGATGCCCCACGGCTGGTCGATGACATGCACGACCGCCCGGGCGAGATCCTCCGGGGTGATCAGCCAGTACTTCACCGAGTCGACGTCGACGAGCTCGTCGGGCAGCGTGCCCTGCATCAGCTCCGTGATGTGCTCGCGGTACGACGCCGCACGTTGCCCGACGATCCCGCGGATCGCGCGGTCGTTGACGATCCAGCTCGCCAGGTTGGTGCCGGCCACGCCGGTCGGTTTGACCGTCGTCACCTTGATCTTGCCCTTGGCCTCGATGCGTAAGGAGTCCGACAGCATCGTCACGGCGGCCTTGGTCGCGCTGTAGACACCCGAGCCCTCGAAGCCGCCGTTGCCGTAGATCGACGCGATGTTGACCACCTGACCCCGGCCCTGCGCGATCATCTGGTCGTACACCGCCGAGATGCCGTTCACGACGCCCTTGATGTTGATGTCGATGGCCCGGTGCCACTTCTCCCAGGCCCGCTCGTGGTCGGCGAAGAACGCCAGCGGCATCACCCCGGCGTTGTTGACGATCACGTCGATCGCACCGAACCGGTCGACGGCCGCCGCCGCGGCGCCCTTCATCTGGTTCATGTCGGTGACGTCGGCGACGTGTGCGACAGTCGACCCGCCGGTGGCGGTGATGCCGTCGGCGACCGCGGTGAGCCTGTCGGCGTCGATGTCCACACCGACGATGTGAGCGCCCTGTGCCGCGCACATCTCCGCGATCACCTTGCCGAAACCGCCTCCGGCGCCGGTGATGATGATGGTCTTGCCCTGCAGATGATCAGACATGCAACTCCCCGCCCGCGACAAATGGTCGCGTCATCCTAGCGTTCCGTTGCCGCCTGCTCGGCGAACTCCCCGTCCTCTCTTCGCTCTTCGGCACTCGGCCACGATCCCGACCAGGTCCACGCGAGCGCGGCGCGCCGCACTCACGCCTGCGCATCGGCCGTACACCGATGGCGGCCCTACCCACGCCCGCGACGATTCAGTCACATGACTGAAGGGCTTGTCAAGGGTTGCGTCGGCGATGTCCCCGATCACCGCTGGTCACCGAAGTGGCCCTTGACACATAGGTCGTCCATGACAAATCCTGTGTCGCGACGGCCACGCCCCGGTCCGTCCCGCGCGGCGTCCTCGGCCCGCGACCACGGTCTCCACCGTCTCTCGAGCTGCCGAATCATCAAGCACCCGGCGCCATCTCGCGCCGAACGACAGGAGAGCCATGACCGGGGTATCACCGACGAGACGTACCTTCCTGCGAGCGGCGGCGATGACCGCGGCGGGTTCGGCGGCCGCTGCCGTCACCGGAGCCGGACCGGCGTCGGGAGATCCATCGCGACGTATCCGGCGGACACGCGAAGAGCATCGGGTGGTGATCGTCGGCTCGGGATTCGGCGGTGGCGTCGCGGCCCTCCGGCTCGCGCAGGCCGGCGTGCCGGTCCTGTTGCTCGAGCGGGGTCGGCGGTGGCCGACGGGTCCGAACTCGGAAACCTTCCCGCGTGCGTCGAGTCCGGACAAGCGGATCCTGTGGCACGAGTCGACCCCGAACCTCTTCGGCAAGCCGCTGAGCGTCGAACCCTATGTGGGACTGTTCGAGTCGGTCGCGGGCGTCAACATGACCGCACTCTGCCCGGCCGGCCTCGGCGGTGGTTCCCTTGTCTACCAGGGCATGACACTGCAACCGAGCGAGGCGGTGTTCAACGAGCACTTCCCGAACGCACTCGACTGGCAACTGATGAACCGTGTGCACTACCCGCGGGTCGCGCGGATGCTGAAGGTCGCGGTGGCGCCGAACTCTGTGGTGCGTTCCCCGCAATACCTCGCACCGCGACAGTTCGCGAAACGAGTTCGGGCCGAGGGCCTTCCGCTGCAGAAGATCCCGATGCCGATCGACTGGGGGTATGCCGCGGCCGAGCTGCGTGGCGAGATGAAGCCCGCCTACACCAACGGCGACGGCGCCATCGGCGTGAACAACGGTGGCAAGCACAGCGTCGACGTCACCTATATCCGCGAGGCCGAGGCGACCGGGCGGGTTCAGGTCCGAACCCTGCACACCGTGCGGCAGGTCGCCCGCCGACCCGACGGCCGATGGTCCCTCGAGGTCGAACGCACCGACGAGTCCGGGAAAGTGTTGGAGCACAACGAACTGATCGCAGGGACACTCATCCTGTCGGCGGGCAGCGTGAACACGACCAAGCTGTTGGTGAAGGCGCGCGCGACCGGAACCGTGCCGGGCCTGCCCGACGGGGTGGGGCACGGATGGGGCACCAACGCCGACCGGATCTACACCTGGACCAGCCCCAGTATCGACTTCGGGACGGTACAGGGCGGACCGGTGGTCTTCGGCAGCCCCAACTGGAGTGATCCGAAGAGCGCGTTCACCGTCATCCAGGCATCGCTGCCGCCACTACCCGTGTACGCCGGCACCACGATGATGGTCGGCTTCGGGGTGAGCTCGGGACGTGGCGTCATCTCCTACGACTCGGCGACCGGAGATTCGGTGATCCGCTGGCCACACGAGGGCGATTCGGAGATCCAGACCAAGCACATCGACCGGACCGTGCGCCGGATCGCCGGACCCGACGCCGTCCTGACGGACACCAATGCGGTGTTCCCCTCGACCTGGCACGCGCTCGGCGGGGCCAACATGGGTGCGGTGTGCGACCTCGAGGGGCGCGTCCACGGCCAGCGCGGGCTCTACGTCATCGACGGCGCGCTCATGCCGGGCAACACGGCGGCCTGCAATCCGTCGATGACCATCGCGGCGGTCGCCGAGCGCGCTCTCGACCGGATCGTCGCCCGGGATGTCGGCACGGTCATCTGATCACCGGGAGGCGGCCGGCGCGAGCCACATCCCGGTCAGCGCATCGACGACCAGGTCGCGCTCGTGCTCCCATGGGGCTGTTCGAGTCCCGCCGTCCTCGGCGGCCCGTTCGATGTCGGCGAGCGCGTTGACGATCATGTGGCGCGTCAGGTTGTTGCGCACTTCGAGCACGTCGTCGGGAAAGGTCGGCAAGGTGGCGTAGAACCGGTCGAGGATCGTCATGAGGACCTCCGATCGCGCGGTCTCCGCATAGAGCAGGGCGGTCGCGGACGGATCGCTCGACACCTGGGCGAAGAACCGGGCGAAGTAGCTCGGCGCACCGATCTGTGCGAGGTACTCGACCTCGGGCCCGACGAGGCAGCGGAGCCAGTCGCGGACCCCGGGGTCGGGTCCGACCTCCGACAGGCATTTCTGGCGAAGCCGCTCGATCGGGACGTTGTGCGACGTCAGGGTGGCGCGGAGGAGATCGTCCTTGGAACCGAAGTGATGGCCGACGGCATAGTTGTTGCCCTGACCGGCCGCCTTGCTGATCTGGCGACTGGACACGGCCGCGACCCCGTTCAGGGCGATCAATTTCTCGGCCGCCTCGATGAGCAGCGCACGGGTGCGGGCAGACTGCTCCGTCTTCCCTTCGCTCATGGATCGATGATGCCCTACCGTCGCCGATCGAGACGCCGGGATGGTGGCCGTGTCCGACTCGCCGAAACACCGCAAAGCGGTCAGTGCCGTACGGAGGTGCGTCGACGCGACACGCGAACCGACCCCGGCTGCGCGGGAAGTCGCAGCGCGAGTGGTCATCCGGGCCTAAGGTGGATCGACGAATGTCCGGATGATCCACCGTCCGACCGACCGCCGGTCGCAGGACCCGACTGTTAGGGGACCAGATGGCGACTGCGCCTCCGGCCACGGCGAACCTGCGAGAACTGACGCTCCGAGGTGCCGTCCTCGGTGGCATCATCACGCTGGTCTTCACGGCCGCCAACGTGTACCTCGGACTCAAGGTGGGCCTCACGTTCGCCACCGCGATCCCGGCCGCCGTCATCTCGATGAGCATTCTGCGGTACTTCGCCAACCACTCGGTGGTCGAGAACAACATCGTCCAGACGATCGCGTCCGCCGCCGGCACGCTGTCGGCGATCATCTTCGTCATACCCGGTCTGGTCATCATCGGATGGTGGACGGGCTTCCCGTACTGGATCACGGTGGCGGTCTGCGCGATCGGCGGAATCCTCGGCGTCATGTACTCGATCCCGCTACGGCGCGCGCTGGTCACCGGCTCCGACCTGCCCTACCCGGAAGGCGTTGCGGCAGCAGAGGTACTGAAGGTCGGCGATTCCGCGGGCGGCGCCGCGGAGAACAAGGCCGGCCTGCGCACGATCGTCATCGGTTCGCTCGCGTCGGCCGGTTTCGCCCTGCTCACCAAACTCCAGGTCCTCAGCGATTCGATCTCGACGACGATCAGGATCGGCACGGGCGGAACGTTGTTCAGTGCCGGGTTGTCGATGTCGCTGATCGGCATCGGCCATCTCGTCGGGATCACCGTGGGCATCGCCATGCTCGTCGGGGTGGTGATCTCCTACGTCGTACTGCTGCCCATCGAGACCCAGGGGCGCACGGCGGGGGAGGATTTCGGCGACGCCGTCAGCTCGATCTTCGCCAACGACGTGCGACTCATCGGGGCCGGGGCGATCGCCATCGCGGCCGTCTGGACGCTGATCAAGGTCATCGGTCCGATCGTGCGGGGAATCCGGGCGGCCATGGTCTCCTCGCGATCGCGTCGGGAGGGGGTCACGGTCGACATCACCGAGCGGGACATGCCGATCAACATCGTCGGCGGCAGCATCCTCGTGCTGCTCATCCCGATCGGAATCCTGTTGTGGGACTTCGTGCGCGACACGGTTCTGGAGGGCAGTGCCACCGGGATCATCGTGGTCAGCATCGTCTTCGTGTTCGTCATCGGACTGGCGGTCGCGTCGGTGTGCGGGTACATGGCGGGCCTGATCGGGTCGTCGAACAGCCCCATCTCCGGCGTGGGCATCCTGGTGGTTCTCATCGCCGCACTGCTCGTGAAGCTGACCTTCGGGCCGGCGGACGACTCGCAGACCGACGCGCTCATCGCCTACACGTTGTTCACGGCCGCGGTCGTCTTCGGCGTCGCGACCATCTCCAATGACAACCTGCAGGACCTCAAGACCGGTCAACTCGTCGGGGCGACACCGTGGAAACAGCAGGTGGCGCTGATCATCGGCGTGCTGTTCGGGTCGGCCGTGATCCCGCCGATCCTGCAGCTGATGTACGAGGCCTTCGGGTTCGTCGGCGCGCCGGGTGCCACCGAGGACGCGCTCGCGGCACCGCAGGCCGGGCTGCTGACGACCCTCGCGCAAGGTGTCCTCGGGGCGGACCTGAACTGGGGACTCGTCGGAATCGGCGCCCTGATCGGCGCGGTGGTGATCGTGATCGACGAACTCCTTGTTCGCGCAGGGCGTTTCCGGCTGCCGCCGCTGGCTGTCGGGATGGGTATGTACCTGCCGATGTCGGTGGTCCTGATCATCCCGATCGGCGCCTTCATCGGTCACTACTACAACCGGTGGGCCGAACGCAGCGGCGGCGCAGTGGAACACAAGAAGCGGATGGGTGTCCTGCTGGCCACCGGTCTGATCGTCGGCGAGGCGCTCTTCGGCGTGGTCTTCGCCGGGATCGTGGCGGCCACAGGGGATGACTCGGCGCTGGCGATCGTCGGCGACGGCTTCGGGACCTGGGCACAGATCCTCGGCGTCATCGTGTTCGCCGCGACCATCGCCCTCCTCTACGACCGTGTCCGCAAGATCGCGACCGAGAGCGGGACGTCGTCGACGACAGCCGGCACTCCGAAGGACTGAGATGGCAGGGGGAACACTGACACGTGCGATCGACGATTTCACGGCCGGTGCCGAACATCTGACGCGGTTGGTGAACCTGATCGCCGACGATCGCTGGGACGGAACCGGTCTCGGCGAATGGTCGTTGCGATCGCTCGTCGGACATGCGAGCAGATCGCTGACGACGGTCGTCACCTACCTGGCCGAGCCTGGTGGTGATGTCGAATTGACCTCGACCGCGGCCTATTTCGCATCGATCCGCGGTTACGGAGACCCCGCGTCGGTCCGACAGCGAGGAGTGGACGCCGGGCTGTCCCTGGGGAACGATCCGCGCGCCGGGGTCCGGGAGCGGCGCGCACAGGCCGTCGACGCCCTTGCGGGAACGGGGGATCGGCCCCTGACGACGCCGTTCGGCGGCATCATGCTGTCCGACTACCTGCCCACCCGGACCTTCGAACTCGCGGTGCACGGTCTCGACATCTCGCGGGCGATCGGTTCCGATCTCCCGCTGCCGGCCGAGGTGCTGGCGTCAGCGCTGTCGACGGCGGCCGCCACCGCACTGCTCACCGGTCAGGGCGAGCAGGCGTTGCTCACCCTGACCGGCAGGGAATCTGCACCGTTGTCCGTCGTCTGACGTCCCCGACGGGGCGGTCAGCTCGCGACGTTCGTGCGCGCGAACTCGGCGACGATCGCGGCGTTGAAGGCGGCGAGGTCGTCGGGCTTGCGGCTGGTGATCAGCACGTTGTCCCCGTCGCGGCATGTCACGACCTCCTCGTCGACCCAGGTGCCGCCGGCGTTGATGACGTCGGTGCGCACACTCGGGAACGACGTGAGGGTGCGGCCGCGGACAACGTCCGCCTCGATCAGGGTCCAGGGCGCGTGGCAGATGGCCGCGACCGGCTTGCCGGCATCGAAGAAGCTGCGCACGAAGCGGACGGCGGGCTCCGAGGTTCGCAGGAAATCCGGGTTCGCGACACCGCCCGGCAGGACCAGCGCGTCGAAGTCCATCACGCGGGCGTCCTCGAGAGGGGTGTCGACGGGGAAGGTGTCGGCCTTGTCGAGGTGGTTGAACGCCTGCACCGTGCCGGAGTCGGTGGACACCAGGACGGGCTTGCCGCCGCACGCCTCGACCGACTTCCACGGTTCGGTGAGTTCGACCTGCTCGGCGCCCTCCTGGGCGACCAGGAAAGCGATGGTGGTGCCGTTCAGTTCTTCGGCCATGGCCGTGTACCTCCTTGTACGCGCCGACTACGGCATCGGCGCCTCGTCGGATCCGGTACCCGCGGGCGTCGTGCACCAAACGGTCACACCCCGCCCGGGCATGACCCGGGCGGGGTGTGTTGAATGTCCCCGGACGAAGACTGGGAGGTAGTGGTGGGTGGTTTCGACGGCCTCGCGACGCTGGTCCATCTGGCACGTGGTGGACAGATCGGCGAGTCCCACGAGACGCCGCACACGGTGATCGCCGACGGACCGCACCGCACGCTGCGGCGGTACGGCACCGACGACGAGGTGATCGCAACCGTCGGCACGGGACGGCGACCGGTGCTGCTGATCCCGCCGCTCGCGGTGTCCACATCGTGCTACGACCTCGCCGACGGGCTGTCGGTGGTGCAGTTCCTCCTGTCGACCGGCCGGGTTCCGTACGTTCTCGACTTCGGCGACATGACCCGCGACGACCGACACCTCGGGTTCGCCGACTTCTTCGACGACATCGTCCCCGGGGCCGTCGCCGCGACCGTCGCAGACTTCTACGGCAGCGCCGATGACCCGACCCCCGGAACGTCGCGGGATCCCGCGGGGGTCGATCTGCTCGCGTGGAGTATCGGCGGGACGATCAGCCTCATGACCGCTGCCGCGAACCCGGACCTGCCGGTGGCGTCGGTCGTCGCGGTCGGGACGCCTCTCGATTACTCCAAGGTCCCGCCGTATCCACTGGTCAAGACGCTGATGAAACCGGTCGGCACCGCGCCGGTGACGATGGCGCTGCGAGCGCTCGGCGGGATCCCCGCGCCGCTGGTCCGCCTCGCCTATCGAGGCACGGCCTGGCAGCGCGAACTCAAGAAGCCGGGCTACATCCTGTGCAACGCCGACGACACCGACGCCCTCGTGCGGATGAAGGCCATCGACCGTTTCCAGGAGACGATGCCCGGTTATCCCGGCAAGGTGTCCGAGCAGATGTGGGAGAACTTCATCATGCGCGGTGAGCTGGCCGACAGCGTGCTCGACTTCGGCGGGCGCGTCGTCGACCTCGCCGATGTCGATGTCCCGGTCGCCTTGTTCGGTAGTCACCGGGATGCGATCGTCAGCTGGGCCGCGGCCCACCACGGCGTGGAGCTGCTGTCCGGGGCGCCACGCGTCGAGTTCACCACGGTGGAGACCAGTCACCTGGGTCTGATCGCCGGGTCGGCTGCGGTCGAACAGACGTGGCCCCGCATCGACGAGTTCTTGACGTCGGTGCACGCAGTTCGTAGATGAAAAAACCTTCATCTTCGACTCATGGACGGCTCACCGGCGTCCGCCAGAGTCGTTGACATGAACTTCTCACGAGTACTCGCCACCATCGCCCTCGGTGCGCTCGCGGTTGCCGTCGTGACCGCCAGCTTCTTCCTCATCCGTTCGCCCGAGCCCGACCTCGCGTCGGACGCCGTGTCCGTGGACGTGTCGTCGCAGACACCCCAGATTCCGACGCCTCAGGCCCAGACCCCGCCTGCCCCGGCGCCGGTTCCCCAGATCCCGGCCGGGGCTCCGGTGCAGCGGGCCGTCCCGCCGAACCTGGGTTCCGACGACGACGACTGGTGCAACGTCAACGCGGCCCATCGCGACGACGATTGTGATGACGACTGGGACGACAACGGTCGGGACGACAACGACGACTGGGACGACCAGGGCGACGACTGGGACGATGACATCGATGACGACCAGGACGACTGACGACGCGAAACCGGAGGCAGCCGGCGCCGGGAGCGGAGCGAGCGGGCCGAATCCAGCCGAGAGTGCGGGTGTGCGCCAGCGTCCGGCGCTCTCGGCGCGTTGGCGTATCACGGCCTGGATCATGCTCACCACGTTCCTGCTGCTGGTGGTGGTGTTCGTGGTGACGCGCAACCTGCTGCTCCGCGACGTGGACACCCGCGTGAACAACTACGTCGCGCAGGAGGCCAGTGAGTTCCGGACGTTCGCGGCCGAGGGGGTCGACCCGACGACCACCGAACCGTTCACCTCGGTGTCACGGTTGCTCGAGGTGTTCCTGTCGCGGCAATCGGCCGGCGAGGGGGAGGTCATGGCCGGCGTCGTCGGCGACACCGAGATCCTCGAACTGCCGGGTAATGCCTGGCCGGAGCCGGGCGAAGGACGCCGTGTGCTCGACGAACTGCGCGCCCAGAGCGGGGCGGCCGGGGTGCTGATGACCGCTCATGGAGAAATTCGTTGGGGCAAGGTCGATCTGGAGCCGGCCGGTGGTGGGTCGGCCGATCCGGCGTCCGAGGCGGCGCAACCGGGGACGTTCATCGTGGGCATCTACACCGACCCGGGGCGGGAACTGGTGGACCGCACGATGCGAGTCCTCGCGATGGTCGGGTTGGGCGGGATGATCGTCACCACCGGTGTGGCCTATCTCGTCGCGGGACGGATCCTGGCTCCGGTCCGGAGCGTGCGGATGGTCGCCGCGGAGATCAGCGAGAACGACCTCACCGCGCGCGTGCCGGTCATCGGCCGTGATGACGTGGCCGCGCTGGCCCAGACCTTCAACGCGATGCTGGACCGGATCGAGGACGCGTACACGACGCAGCGGCAGTTCGTCGACGACGCCGGGCACGAGCTACGGACGCCGATCACGGTGGTGCGCGGTCATCTCGAGTTGTTGCCCGACGATCCGGCAGAACGGCGTAAGACCCTCGATCTCGTGGACAGCGAGCTGGTACGGATGGGACGCATCGTCGCCGATCTGCTCATGCTGGCGAAGTCCGAGCAACCCGACTTCGTGGTGGCCAGGCCGACCGACGCGGCGCAGTTGATGCTCGACATCGAGTCCAAGGTGCAACCGCTCGGTGATCGGCAGTGGTTGCTCATGGAGGTCGCCGAGGGGCCGTGCACCGTCGATCACGAGCGGATCACCCAGGCGATGCTGCAGTACGCGTCCAATGCGGTCCGGCACACCCGCGAGGGATCCGTCATCCAGCTGGGTTCACGCTTCGCCGGCGTCGGAGAGCAGCGGCATCTGTCCATCTGGATCACCGACGACGGCCCGGGCGTCGAGCAGCAGGACGCGGCGCGGATCTTCGAGCGCTTTCAGCGCGGGCGGTCGGCGTCGTCGCCGCAACACTCGTCCGGGGCCGGCCTGGGCCTCGCGATCGTGCGGGCCATCGCCGACGCCCACCACGGAATCGCTTGGGTACGCAGTGTTCCCGGCCACGGTGCAACGTTCGGCATCGATGTCCCGGCCCCCGACATGACCACCTACGTCGATACAGCGTCGTCGGTATCAGGAGAAGGAGAGCGGCGATGAGCCGGGTTCTGATCGCCGAGGACGATGCGCGGATCGCGTCGTTCATCGGCAACGGATTGCGGGCGGCGGGTTACAGCACCGAGCACGTGTCCGACGGCTTGTCCGCGCTCGAAGCCGTGCGCAGCGGTGCTTTCGACATGGTGGTCCTCGACATCGGACTTCCGGCAATGGACGGTTTCGACGTGCTGTATTCGATGCGCGGCGAGGGGATCTCGACGCCGGTCGTCGTTCTCACCGCCCGGGACAGCGTGAGCGACACGGTGAACGGACTCGAGGGCGGCGCCAACGACTACATGACCAAGCCCTTCCAGTTCGCCGAGTTGCTGGCGCGCATCCGGTTGCGGCTCGTCGACGATTCGGCGGTCGCGTCGGAGAACCTGCTGTCCGCCGGGGATCTTCGGTTGGATCTGAAGTCCAGGCGCGCCCGGGTGGGTGCGGAGACGTTCGACCTCACCGCGCGCGAGTTCGCACTACTGGAGGTGTTCCTGCGTCACCCCGATCAGGTGCTCTCGCGCGAACAGATCCTCGGCCACGTCTGGGGTTACGACTTCGACCCGGCGTCGAATGTGGTCGACGTCTACGTGCGCGCCCTGCGGAACAAGATCGGTTCTCACCGATTGGAGACGGTGCGCGGCATGGGGTATCGGCTACGCGCGTCGAACTAGTCGCTCCTCACTCCGGTGCGACACTGAGCCAGTCGGCGAACCCGGAGGGGTCGTGCCGGCCCAATGCCCCGTGCTCGAAGAGCCCCCAACCGGTGCGGGTGGTGCCGTCGGACTCCCGGCATTCGGCGCGTCCGACGTGATCGATCACGCCGAACGGCATGCGACCGACGATCTCGGCACTGTTCATGTCGTAGGTGCGGCGTTCGGTGAAGTCCGTTCCGCGCCAAGCGCCGTGGGTCCAGTCGGGGTCACCGCCGTAACCGCCGCCCACATGAATGGGCACGGGCAGCAGGGACTCCACCTCCAGCGTCACCGAGGATCCCCCCGCCCCGGTCGTGGAAATCGTTGCACCGGTGGGTACCCGGGTGCCCGGGGCGTAATGGACCGAGACGTTCGGCCAGCCCAGTTGCTCGACGCGGCCGTCTTTCCACACGCGCGAGCAGTCGTTGAGTGTGCGGTAGCCGTCGGGGTCCTCCTGGAGGATGAGGACGAGCTGGAAGTCGTCGAAGGCCATGGGGACGTACAGCCACCACATGCCCTCGAACGGTGGATCCGCCGGCCGCCCCGCGGGCTCGGGCTCGCCGACCGGCCGGATTCCCCACGAACGGTCGCGGGTGCCGATCCAGGTCGACGGGTCGACGACGATGTCCTCGCCATCGACGGTGATAGAACCACGCCAGCTGCCGACCTGCGCGAACCGCTGCGCGTCGAGGGTGACCTTTGCGCCTTGCCTCATCACGTGCGGCTGTTCGAGCAGTGCGTCGAACAGGCCCTCCCAGTGGAGATCCAGGGCGATGCCCTCGGTCTCGTCCAGCGTCAGGTGCAGCGCGCGCAGCGGGTTCTCGATGCTCAGCCGATAGTTGCCGACGCGCTGCTCGAGCCGGTTGTCGTCGATCGCGTCGCTGAGGTGCACCGCGGTCTGGGTGTCGGTGCCGTCCGGGTTCCGCCGCCGGATCAGCACGAACGCGTCCTTCACACCCAGGTTGGGGTAGTAACCGATCCCGGTGATGAGAAAGATGGTGCCGCTGCGGTCGTGGGCGTTGAGGTACGCGCGGTCATAGAAGTTGCGGTCGCTGTTGCCCGGCCAGGCGATCGGTTGTGGCAGTTGGTGAATGGGATACTCGTCCATCGGCCCCAGGCCGCGTCGGCTCATGTGGTCAGTCCTCCTCGAGGAGTCGTTCGAGCAGTGGTCGGTGGTAGAACAGGGTGCCGTCGACGTCGTCGGGACGTTCAAGTTCGCCGAAGTGCACGCGGCGGGCGCCGGTCCGCATGAAGACACAGCACCACTGGACCGCGGCATGGACGTAGAACCAGCGCAGGTCGCCCAACTCGACTCCGGTGAGCTCGCGGTAGGTGTCGCGGACGTCGTTCTCGCGGAGCAGGTCCGGCAGCCCGGGAAGGCCGGCCATCGTCGCGAGCTCTTGGAAAACCCGGTGTGCGAAGATCACCCAGGCGATGTCCAGTTCGCGGGGACCGGTGCGCGCCATCTCCCAGTCGAGCACCGCCGTCGGGGTGAAGTCGACGAACATCATGTTCCCGATGCGCGAATCTCCCCAGGACAGCACCGGTTCGGCGTTCGCGGCATCGTCGGGGAAGTTGTCGGCGAGCCAGGCGAGCGCCCGTTCGACGAGAGGCGAGCGCCCGATCCCCTCGATTGAGAAGTCGTACCAGTCCCGCAACCAGGCGAGCAGACGAGCGAGGGGAGTGTCACCGGCGGGTAGGTCGTCGGAGAGGAAGTCGAACTGCCGGGCCGCGTCGGGGATCGAGTGCAGGGCGGCGATCACGCCGACCGCGGACTCCTGGGCCCGCCGGCGATCGTACTCGGCGGCGTCCCCGAACCAGTTGTCGCCGAACGTGTACGGCATGACATCGGGTGGGACCTCGCCCTCGCACCGGTCCATGAGGAAGAACGGGGCGCCCAGCAGCGAGCCACTCGGTTCGAGGTGATGTACCGCGGGGACCGGGACGTCGCTGAGTTGCGCGACCAGCCGCATCGTCTCGTACTGGTGATCCATGCGGTAGGAGCGGAACACAGGGACGTCGGCGGTCGAGGGTGCCATCCGCATCACCCAGTGCCGGGTCGGTTCGCCGGGCCAGGTCACCGATACCGGGATGGTCTCCGACGACATGCCGTTGCTGTCTCCGGAGGCTGCGACCGTGACCTCCGGTACGACCTCGGATGTGTCGTCCTGCTCGGACAGCCAGCGCGCGAGCGTCTCGGGGACCGAGGCGTTGTCGCGGCTGGAACGTTGCAGATGGTCGATCTGCTCGACGGCTGGCTCGGTGGCCATGGCACCCCCTGTGATCGATACCGGCGGATTCGCTACGGTGAGTAGCGTTATGACAGCAGAACGGTCGTGCGGTCCGCAGCGACTTCGGGAAATCTCTGTGCGAGAGTTGGCAAGCGATGAGTACTGAGACGGGAGAAGCGGTCTCGGGGCGGCCGCGCGACCTGCGTATCGACTCCGCGGTACTCGACGCCGCAGCCGAACTGCTCGTCGATGTCGGATACCGCAAACTCACGATGGCCGCGATCGCCGATCGTGCGGGGACGACGAAGACCGCGCTCTACCGCCGCTGGTCGGGGAAGGCGGAGTTGGTGCACGATCTGGCGTTCGCCCGCATGACACGACTCCCGCCGTCCAGCGGAGAGGTGGGCGCCGACATCCGCACGATGGTCGGAGCGGCGCGCGACCTCTTCGCGAGCCCCGTGACCCGCGCGGCGTTACCCGGGCTGATCTCGGACATGGCCGCCGATCCCGAGCTGGCGGCACGTGTGCACTCCGGGTTCGCGGAGGTGTTCGGCGCGTTGCGTGATCGGTTGGTGGTCGCCGTCGATCGCGGCGAGGTGCATCCCGATGTCGATCCGGATCGGCTCATCGAGGTCGTCGGCGGGGCGGCGATGCTGCATGCGGTGTTGCTCGACAATCGCGACTTCGAGACCGCGTGGGCCGATCAGCTGAGCGCGATCGTCGTGCACGGAGTTCTCCGATGACTCGCCCGCGCCCACCTACACTCGTGGGATGACCGCCCCCAGCAACACCGACGATGTCGTCGAGCAGATCCTGTCCACCTACGACGCGATCACCGTGGTCGGTGCCAGCGCCAATCCGTCGAAGGCCGCCAACGAGGTGCCGGCGTACATGAAGAACCGTGGCTGGCGGATCATTCCGGTGAATCCCGCGGCCGACGAGATCGTCGGGGAGAAGGTGTACCGCACCCTGGCCGACATCCCGGAACAGGTCGGCCTCGTCGACGTGTTCCGCCCGGGACCCGAGTGCGCCGACGTCGCCCGGGCGGCCGTCGCCGCCGGCGCGACCGCACTCTGGCTGCAGCTCGGGATCATCTCGGCGGAGGCGCGGGCGATCGCCGAGGATGCGGGTCTGCTGTACGTCGAGGACCGCTGCCTGATCATCGAGCAGCGCCGCACCGGTATCGTCCCCGGCTGACGCCGAAGGTGACCCGGTGAACTTCCTCGACGAGCTCACGCACCAACGACTGCCGCTGTTCCTGCTGTTCGCGTCGTTCGTCATCACGTTCATCGTCACGCGGGTGATCACCCGACTCATCCGGGCGGGCAAGGGCCCCTTCCGCAACAACGTCTCAGACGGCGTGCACGTGCACCACATGGTGCCCGGTCTGATCCTGACGATCGTCGGCGCCTTCCTCTCGGTGGGTGTCAACGGGGCGTCGCCCGGTGCGGAGATCAGTGCGGTGTTGATCGGTGTCGGCGCCTCACTGGTGCTCGACGAGTTCGCACTGATCCTGCGCCTTCAGGACGTGTATTGGTCACCGGAGGGCCAGCTCTCGGTTCAGGTGGTGGCGCTGACTGTGGCCGCGCTGGGCATGGCGGTCCTCGGGTTCAACCCGCTCGACGACGCGGACGTGGAGATCGGTCCCGTCGCGCTGGTGGCCACCGTGCCGATCAATGTCGCCTGCGCGATCCTGTGCGTGCTCAAGGGCAAGTTCTCCACCGCCATCGTCGGCGTCTTCATCCCGGTGTTCGCCTGGGCCGGTGCCATCCGGCTGGCCCGGCCACACTCGGCGTGGGCGCGCCGGCGGTACGCACCGGCGAAGACGGAGAAAGCGCGGGCCCGCGCGAAGAGATTCGACGACCGTTGGGGCCGTTGGGGTCTGAGCATCGGCGACCTCATCGCGGGCAAGCCCACCGACCCCGCGAGCGTGGTCGCCCCGTCGCTGGAGGCCTCGGCCGCCGCCGATCCCGGGCCGACGCACCCGACCGACGAACGTCAACTCGACTGATGGACTTCGATCGAAGTCCATCAGTCGAGTTCGAGTTCATCAGTCACCAACCGCGAACGCGTCTCGGGCAATTTCGACGAACCGTGCTGCAGCAGCGGAGTTCCCCGACCTCCAGAGCAATCCCAGATGTGCGGTGGCATCGACATCCCGGATCGGCACCCCGACCACGCGGTCGTCGGCCGCGGCGATCGACTCGCTGAGAATGCCGACTCCCATTCCGCTGCAGACCAACTCGATGATGGCGTCCGGCGACGAGGCCTCGATCGCGGGTCGGATGGCTCCTCCGGCGACCGAGGCCGCCGCGTCGAACACGCTTCGGATACCCGCGCCGCGGGGCAGGCAGATGAGCGATCGGTCGCGCAGCGAGGCGAGATCGACGGTGCGGCCCCGGGGCCGGCGCGGTGAGGTCGCGCGCGGACGGGCCGCGATCCGGGATCTCTGGGCATCGGTCTTGGCGCACCGGCCGACCTTCGCGCCGGAACCGCCGTTGCCGACCCTGGTATTCGGGGACGATCTTGCACTCACGTCGACTCCACCCCGTGATGGTGCAGGTGCCCGCGCGCAGGTGGTGGCGCGGCAGGCCGACGGATCGTGGGTGCGGATCATCGACCAACCGGAGTTCCAGGCACCGCAGTCCTGAGACTCCGGGCCCGGATTTCTGAGGCCGGATTCAGATCCCGTGCTAGCTTCGCTGTGGTGGCGGTTACATCCGCCGGGCGACGGTGCGAAGGGACGGATCGGGCGTGGGAGTACCGGAAGCGGACGGTGTCGCCGCGAAGATCGCGTCCCGCCTCGGCGAGGAGCGTGGTGGCACGCTCTCGGTCGAGGGCGCGAGACTCCTGCCGGCGGGCGCGAGCAGGGCGACGTACGCGGCCACCCTCGTCGACGGAACCGGGCAGGTCGAGCCGATCATCATCCGCGCGGTTCCCGCTGCAACCGACGACGGCGGACTGCGGGCCGAGGCGCAGGTCCTGCGTGCCGCCGCCGACGCCGGGGTGCCGGTGCCGGAGATCCTCGACGCCGGATTCGACGAGGACGACAACGCGCTGGGATTCCCCTATCTGGCAATGAATTTCATCGACGGAGAATCCATCCCGCGGCGCATTCTGCGAGACGATGCCTACGAGGGTGCGCGCGCCGGATTCGTCGATCAGTGCGGCGAGATCCTCGCACGTATCCACCGGATAGACGTCGCACAGACGCCCGGTCTCGGTGATCTCGGCGATCCGATCGACGGTTTGCGGGACCTGTTCCCACGCGAGTTCGATGCGATGCCGGCCGGCCTGGTGCTGGCCACCCAGTGGCTCACGGACAACCGACCCGAACCGTCACCACGGCACACGCTCGTGCATGGCGACTTCCGTCTGGGCAATCTGCTCGTCGACGCCGAAGGAGTTGCGGCGGTTCTGGATTGGGAACTGGTGCACCTCGGCGATCCCGTCGAGGACCTCGGTTGGCTATGTGCCAAGGCGTGGCGTTTCGGAGGGTCGACGCCCGTGGCCGGGATGGGTGACCGGACCTCGCTCCTCGACGCCTATGCGCGCGAGGCGGGTTGGCGTCCCACCGAACAAGCCCTGCGCTGGTGGGAGCTCTACGCCACCGTCAAGTGGGGACTGATCTGCGCGGTGCAGGCCGCCCGGCACCTCGATGGCGTCGAACGATCCGTCGAACTGGCCGCGATCGGACGCCGAAGTGCCGAGCAGGAATTCGACGCACTGCTCGACCTGGGTCTCGTGTCGCCGGGACCGGTACCCGATCCGCTGGCCGAGGCGCCGGGCGAGGAACCGGACAACGATCTCTACGGTTCACCGACTGCAGTCGAACTACTCGAGGCGCTCACCGAATTCCTGCGGTCCGACGCGGTACAGGCAGACCTGTCGCCGCAGGTGCGTTTCCATACGAGAGTGGCCGGCAACGTCGTCGACGTCGTGCGTCGACAGATGCTCACCGGTGCACGGGACGCCGAAGCGAGCGCGCAACGTCTGAGTGCGCTCGGCGTCGCTGATCAGTACGCGCTGTGCGAGGCCCTGCGTTCCGGCGAACTCGACGGCACCGACCCGAAGGTCCGTGACGCCGTTGTCGCCGACGTGCGGGCGCGACTCCTGGTCGCCAACCCCAAGTACTTCGCGGTCCCTCACCCGTGACCGCCGGACATCCGATCCCAACCGAGAGGGGTTCATCGTGGACTTCGCACTGCCCGAGTCGCTGACCGACTATCTTGCCGAACTCGATGCCTTCATCGAGGCGGAGATCATTCCCCTCGAGCAGACCGACGACAACATCCGCTTCTTCGACCATCGGCGCGAGGACTCCCGAACAGACTGGGAGCGTGGTGGACTGCCGAACAAGGAGTGGGAAGCTCTTCTGGGAGAGGCGAGACGACGCGCGGATGCGGCCGGCCACTTCCGCTACCCCTTCCCGTCCGAGTTCGGTGGTCGGGACGGGTCGAACCTGGCGATGGCGATCATCCGCGAGCACCTGGCGTCGAAAGGTCTGGGGCTGCACTGCGATCTGCAGAACGAGCACGCCATCGTCGGCAACAACATCGGGCTGCTCCTCATGCTCGAGTACGGCACCCCCGAGCAGCGGGAGGAATGGGTGGAGGGCCTGGCCGCGGGTACGAAGTTCTTCGCCTTCGGCATCACCGAACCCGACCACGGCTCCGACGCCACGTGGATGGAGACGACTGCCGTCCGCGACGGCGACGACTGGATCATCAACGGCGAGAAGACATGGAACACCGGTATCCACGCCGCCCACCGCGACATCATCTTCGCGCGCACCAGCGGCGAACCGGGCGAGGCCCGCGGCATCACGGCGTTCCTCGTCGACCCGCAGGATCCGGGTTTCGCCGTGGAGGAATATCTCTGGACGTTCAACATGCCCACCGACCACGCGCACATCACGCTGCGGGACGTCCGGGTGCCGAACTCCGCGGTGTTCGGGGCGGAGGGAGCCGGCCTGCAGGTCGTGCAGCACTTCTTCAACGAGAACCGCATCCGGCAGGCGGCCTCCAGTCTCGGTGCCGCCCAGTACTGCGTCGACCGTGCGGTGGCCTACGCCAACGAGCGCGCGCCGTTCGGCAAGAAGCTCTCGACGAACCAGGCGATCCAGTTCCCGCTCGTCGACCTGCACACCCGGTGCGCGATGATCCGGGCGCTGATCCGCGAAACCGCCTGGAAGATGGACACCTACGGGCCGTTCGCCGCGTCGGCCGAGGTCTCCATGTGCAACTACCAGGCGAACCGGCTGTGCTGCGATGCCGCCGACCAGGCGATGCAGGTGTTCGGCGGACGCGGATACTCGCGGCACGAGCCGTTCGAGCACATCTACCGGCACCATCGGCGCTACCGGATCACCGAAGGTGCCGACGAGATCCAGATGCGACGCGTCGCCGGATACCTGTTCGGTTTCATGTCGGGAAAGGCGCCCAAGGGAGTGCAGTCGTCCTGAGTAGGCTGACCACATGATCGCGGTCATCATCATCGTGGCCACTGTGGTGGTTGCCCTGTTCATCCTCGGCGGCGCCGCCTGGTTCGCGTACGACTCGGACAAACGGGTGCGCACCTTCGCCCGATCCACCGACCTGATTCCCGGCCGACCGGGTCGGGCGCCGGAGAGCTGGGCCACCGACAACACCCGGGAAGCGCTGCTGCATCGGCGCATTCGGTACGCGATCGCCGACGTGCATGCCAACCCGGCGATCCCGCACGACGACGAACTCGTCGCGGCACGCAACCGCCTCGACGACGCGGTCTTCGAACTCGACGACCGGCTGATCGCGTCGGTGGATCTGGGCGACGACGAGTCGACCGAGGCGCTCGATCACGCCGAGTCGGCGATCAAGGACCTCGAGAAGCTGCCGAAGAAGCTGTGGGAGGCACCTCGCGAGGAACAGCTCGCCGACCTCGACCGCGTCGCCCGAGTGCTGTCGCGCGGCTGACGGTCAGATCACCGTCGGCCGTGGCGGCGGGTCCGGCTGCGGGGGAGCAGGCTGTGGGTCGGGAGCCGGCGGCGGGGTGGGAACGGGAATCGGCGGCTCCGGCGGCGGCTCCGGGATGGGCTCGGGCGCAGGCACGGGCTCGGGCGGAGGTGGGGGCGGCGGGACCGGTTGACTCATGTGCGGACTCCTCTCGACGCGAATGTGTCGTTCGCGGTTCGCTTGGTTCGTCCTGATGACTTCTCCGACGCTACGCCCGTGCCGGGAGCCCGGCCACCGGGCGACACTCAGGGGCCGGCGAGTTCCAGCAGTGTGCGCACGGTCCGCAGGTTGCGGCCGGTGCCCTGTACACCCAGGCCGCGCGCGATGACCGGGGCGGTCAGGGTCGATCGTCCGGCCCCGTTGGCGTAGCGGATGTGCAGGTCGGACCCGAGGACGCGGACCACATCGTCGCCGAAGTCCTTGCGTTCGAACGCGGCCACCTTGTCGCGCGCCGGTTCGCTGGTCAGGAAGTAGACGTAGGAGTATTTGTCGTCGACGACGTCGAACGGATGCGCCTCGAGCGCGGCCCGGACCTGTTCGGGCGAGCGGCTGATGACCTCCCGGAACCAGCCGTAGCGATCCTGCAGCGCGGTCTCGAGCGCGCGGTCGAACCGCTCGGGGTCGGCGGGCGGCGAACAGATCAGGTTCCCCGACGCGATGTAGGTGGAGACCTCCGTGGCTCCGAGATCGGCTGCCAGATCACGTAGTTCGGCCATGGGGAGTTTCGCGCCGCCGACGTTCACCGCGCGGATGAGCACGATGCGCCGGCTCACGAACGTACCTTCGACAGGTCGGTCCGAATCAGCATCACGTTGTAGTCGTCCCACCGGGAGACGACGAAGTAGAGGTCCCTACCCGACGATCGAGGGTGGATGTAGGGCGTGTACAGACCGCTGGACTGCTTGTGCGAGACGAGCACCCGCTCGCCGCTCCACGGACCGACGGGTGACGGCGACGTGCGCATCACGATCGCCCCCGACCGCTCGGTCAGCATGATGAACCGGCCGAGGAATGCGTTGTACGCCACGGACATCTCGCCGACCGGGCCGGCGACGATCGGCGTGGCCTCGGCCGGATTCGACGACCAGCCCGTGCCGCCGCGAAAGTACTGGTACCGGTCGAGGTTCAGGATGTCGGCGGGCCGGAAACGGGCCACGTGAGCAGAGCCGAAACGCCCATTCGGGGTGCCGTACTGATAGATGTACTCGCCACTCCGGAGGAAGGCGCCCATCTGGAACCGGTTGTGGCCACGCGTCACCTGGGGAACGCCCGGGATCGTCAGATCGGCATTCCAGCGAAGGGTGTTGTTGTCGACGGTCCAGGTCTGACCGTTGTTGTACGACACGGCGATTCCCGAATAGTTGGTGTTCCAGCGGCCTGGGCCAAGCCACCGGTGGATCGACATGAAACTGACGAACTGCGTGCCGTTGATCGAGATCCCGCCGGTGGGAATCCGCCCGACCTCGATGTTGCGCACCCCGACCGCGTTGAACATGGGTTGCGCCCACGTCGGGTGGGCCGGTGTCACCGAGGCGCCCGACCGGACCGATCCGGGTACGGCGTTCGGGAATCGGATTCCCTTGGCGAGGTCGGAAGTCGCGTCGCTGCGCAGCATCGTGTTGTGCTTCCAGGCCATCTGCCCCGCGCATCGGCCCCAGGTGTCGCCGAAGGCCATCAGGATCTGACCGGAGCCGTTGTCCCACGGCACGCCGACGTCGGTCGCGGTGATCCCGAAACGGGTGTCGGTGCGGGCGGGACTTCGGGGACCGGTCACCCAGGAGATGGCCTTGCTGGCGCCGGTGAGCTTCGGGAGCGGTCCCTGCGGCTTCTTCCCATCCGCCCGATAGCTGCCGAAGTCGAGACTGCCCCAGCCGAGCTCGCTGGAGCCCGAACTGCCGGTGCTGCCGACATCGCCCCCGGTGATGCCGGTGGCGTTGCAGACCGCGGCTTCGGCGGGTGCGGACCCAGCGGCGAGCAGGCCGCCCGTGAGGGCGACGATCGCGACGGTTGCGAGCACGTGGCGGGCCGGGCGCAGACGAATCTGGCTGCGTCGAGGCATGGAGGTACCCCCTGGGAGATGGCAGGTGGTGCCAGTGTTGCAGAAGTGTCAGCTGGGAGAAGCGTCGATGCCAAACCGAAGCCGGTGCGTGACCCGGGAGGAGCGAGCTTGCGAGCCTTCCTCCTGCTCCCTGAGGAGCGAGCTTGCGAGCGTCACGAAGGGTCTTGGTGAGTCGGGTTGCGAAGACCCTTCGTGACGCGCCCTCCGCAAGCTCCGGGCGCTCCTCAGGGAGCAGGGGGGTTGACGCGCCCTCCGCAAGCTCCAGGCGCTCCTCAGGGAGCAGTGGGGGTTGACGCGCCCTCCGCAAGCTCCGGGCGCTCCTCAGGGAGCAGGGGGGTTGACGCACCCTCCGCAAGCTCCGGGCGCTCCTCAGGGAGCAGTGGGGAAGTTGCTTCTCTGGGATCTGGATCGCGGCGCCCAGCGGATCAGCGGCGGGTGGCCACCGCGAACGTGCGGCGGAAGGGTAGGACCGTGCCCCATTCGCGTCGGGGATAGGCCTCGGCGAGGCGTTGCTTGAGATCGGCGACGAACTGCACCCGGAGTTCGTCGGACAGCGCTTGCATGTACGGGCGGGCGCCGGTGCCGGACATCCAGTCGAACACCGGGTCCTGGCCGTCGAGCACGTGGAAGTAGGTCGTCTCCCAGGCGTCGGCGTGGTAACCGCGGCCGGCGAAGAACTCGAGGTACATCTCGGCGTCGAGTCGGGGCAGTGCCCGCAGGTCGCCGAAAGCTCCCAGATACGGCTCGGTCGCGGCGAGATCGGCGAGGACAGAGTGGGTGGGGGAGTCCGTGTTGTTGGGCACCTGCAGCGCGAACGCGCCTCCGTCGGTGAGGTGGCCGAGCAGTCGGTCGATGACGTCGAGGTGGTCGGGTACCCACTGAAACATCGCGTTGGAGATCATCAGGTCGACCGGCCGGTGAGGCGTCCACTGCGAGACGTCGGCGGCGTCGTAGTTGGCATGCGGATCCGTGTTGTCGCGGATCGCGCGATCGACCATCTCCGCCGAATCGTCGATGCCCAGGATCTCCGCCGACGGCCAGCGTGCCCGAAGGTGCTTGGTGAGATGACCCGGTCCGCAACCCAGGTCGATCACCGACAGCGGGTCGGTCGGGATCTGTGCGATGAGGTCGAGAAACGGACGCGCTCGGACGTCAGCGAACTGCAGATAGCGTGTCGGGTCCCACACAACCATGACTCCACCCTAACCGTGAGCCTGCGATCGGGGGTCGCGGCTGCCGTAGGCTTCCCTGCGTGACAGCTTCCGCGAACCAGGCAACCGATGGCACCTCTGCAGATCCGGCGGCCGGCTCGGCCGTCGTCGAGATCTCGACCGACGGTGCCTGCCTGGGCAACCCGGGCCCGGGTGGCTGGGGCGCGGTGCTCCGCTACAAGGGCACCGAGAAGCGGATCTCCGGGTCCGAGCCGGACACGACGAACAACAAGATGGAGCTCACGGCCGCCATCGAGGGTCTGGCGGCACTGACCAGGCCGTCGACCGTCATCATCTACACCGATTCGACCTACGTGCGCAACGGCATCATGAAGTGGGTCAACGGCTGGCAGGCCAACGGCTGGAAGACCAAGGATCGCAAGCCGGTCAAGAACGCCGATCTCTGGCGTCGTCTGGTCGAGGAGGAGAAGCGACACCAGGTGGAGTGGCGCTGGGTCAAAGGGCATGCCGGCGATCACTTCAACGAGATCGCTGACGAACTCGCGACCACCGCGGCCCGATCGGTGGCCCGATGACGCCGGTGGCGGTGGCCGTCGAACCCGTCCGCGACGAGCACCTGGTCGCCGCGATCGAAGGTGCGGGCGGCCGGATCGTCGGTCTCGACGACGCCCGGGTGCTGGTGTGGATCGGGCCGCCCGGGGAGTTCCCGGAGCTGCCGGACGCCGTCGAATGGGTGGCGCTCAAGACCGCGGGGATCGAGGATTTCGTGGCCGCCGACGTCCTCGACGACCGTCGGATCTGGACCAATGCGTCCGGCTTCTATGCGGAGAACGTCGCCGAACACGCACTGGCTCTGCTCCTCGCCGGGCTCCGGCAGATCAACACCGCCGTCCTGCGCCACTGGGACAAGGAGCGGATCGACACCGCGGTCCGGTCGCTGCACGGTTCCACGGTCGCCATCGTCGGAGCCGGCGGGATCGGCGCCTCCCTCGCTCCGCGTCTTCGGGCATGTGGCGCTCGCGTCGTCGCAGTGAACCGGTCCGGGCGCGAGGTGCCCGGCGCGCACGAGGTCCGACGGTCGGATGAGTTGGATGAGCTGTGGGGGACCTTCGACCACGTCGTGCTGGCCGCGCCGTCGACGCCGGAGACGCGGCACATGATCAACGCCGAGAGCCTCGCCGCGCTACCCACGCACGCGTGGGTGGTGAACGTCGCGCGCGGGCCCCTCGTCGACGAGGAGGCGCTGCACCGCGCACTGGTCGACGGGCAGATCGCGGGGGCGGCGCTCGACGTGACCGATCCGGAACCGCCCGCCGACGACCATCCGCTCTGGTCGCTTCCGAACGTGATCATCACCCCGCACGTCGCCAACCCGGCGTCGGGGCTGACGCGCGAGCTCGCGCCGTGGGTCGCCGAGAACCTGCGCCGATTCGTCGCGAATGAGGAACTCCTGTCCGTGGTGACCACAAACCGCGACTACTGAGCCCGGGTGACCTGCCGGTTTCAGCCGATTTCTAGAACACGTTCTCGTTTCGTGCCTCGCCGTGGCATGGTCAACGGGTGATTCTCGACAGATTCCGGACAGACGACCAGGTGGCCATCGTGACCGGCGCGAGCCGGGGACTCGGGGCGGCGATCGCGGTCGCCTTCGCCGAGGCAGGCGGCGACGTGGTGATCGCGGCCCGCAGTGAGTCCGACCTCGCGCAGGTCGCCGACCGGATCCGTGCGGCCGGCCGACGGGCGCACGCCGTCGCCGTGGATCTCGCCGATCCCGACGCCGCGGCGGCACTCGCCCAGACTGCGGTCGAAGAGTTCGGTCGCCTCGACACCGTGGTCAACAACGTCGGCGGTGCGATGCCGCGGCCGCTGTTCGACACCAGTCCCAAGCACCTGCGGGACGCCTTCGACTTCAACGTCGGCAACGCGCACGCGCTGGTCGTCGCCGGCGCCAAGCAGATCCTCGCGACCACGGGCCAGGGGTCGATCATCAACATCACCTCCGCGGTCGGCCGCGTGCCCGGACGCGCCTATGCCGCCTACGGCACCGCGAAAGCCGCTCTCGCGCACTACACCCGCATCGCGGCGATGGATCTGAACCCGAAGATCAGGGTCAACGGCATCGCGCCGGGTGCCATCCTGACCTCGGCGTTGGAGATCGTCGCCGGCGACGAAGGGATGCGCACCGAGGTCGAGACCTCCACGCCGTTGCACCGCCTCGGTGATCCGGAGGACATCGCCGCGGCGGCCCTCTACCTGGCGTCGCCCGCCGGTGCGTACGTCACCGGCAAGATCCTCGAGGTCGACGGCGGGATCATCGCGCCCAACCTGGATCTCCCGATCCCGGACCTCTGATCGACCCGGAAGGTTCAGTCCGAGCCGCGCTCCAGCGCGCCGGCGATCTGCTGTTCGAGATGTGCGGCCGCCACCCGGGGAACGTCGATGATGCCGTCGAGCTCGGCGCGGACCTTCTTGTAGGCGGCCTGCCTCTCGGCCGGCGTGGCGCCGGTGTCGGCGGCGACGTTGATGAGTTTGCGCGCCCGGTCGAGCGCCTCGCGTTCGATTGGGGAGAACCCGGTCTGCTTGCGACGCCGCGCCTCTCGCTCGGCGGCGTCGAACGCGGCGGCGTAGTCGCCGACCGCATCGCGGTACTCGGCGAAGTCGGCTGCGGACATGGAGGCCTCGGCCGTGCCAGCGGCGGCGGAATCCGATTCGGGCCGTAGATCATCCGCGCGGACCCGGGCCCGGTGGAAGGCCAGCGTCAACGGTTCGCGCATGTCGGTCATCAGCGGGAACTCGATCAGAGTCGCGAGATCGAGTTCGTAGGCGAACCACTTCTCGTTGAGCGCGTTGTGCTGCTTGCGGACCCGGCGCAACTGGTCGGCCGAGGTCGTCGTGAGCTTCAGCTGCTCGGTCTGGGCGTTCGCCTTGATCCGGGCGAGCTCGATCTTGTCCTTGCGTCGCTTCTCGTTGTACTTGCCGATCGAACCGGCCCACCCGCCGACGACCGCGCCGACCGGGAAGATCAGCCACCAGTAGCTCTCGGCGAAGTCGACGATCTCGTTCACGGCTCGACTGTACCGGGAGAAGGCCGAGGTCATTAGGGTGAACACATGGCCGACCCGGACGCGCCGAAGCTCAGCCTCGACACCGTCGAGGCCTGGCGAGAGTGGTTGCGCGACAACCATGAGACCTCGCCGGGGGTGTTACTTGTCTTCTGGCGCAGGGGTTCGGGCCGGGAACCGCTCGACTACGACGAGTGCGTGCGCGAAGCGCTGTGCTGGGGGTGGATCGACGGTCACACCCGTGTGATCGACTCCGACCGCCGCGGAATGTGGTTCACCCGGCGCGGTCGCAACAGCGGATGGTCGGCGTCGAACAAGGCGCGGGTCGCCGACCTCGCGGCCGCCGGCCGCATCCAGCCCGCCGGGCAGGCCGTCATCGACGACGCTCAGGCCCGCGGCCTGTGGACGCTGTTCGACGACGCCGAGGCGCTCATCGAGTCCCCCGAACTCGCCGCCGCCCTCGACTCCGACCCGGTCGCCCGGGCCAACTGGGATGCGTTCCCGCCGAGTGCGCGCAAGGTCGGACTGTCGCAACTGGCGATGGCGAAACGACCGGAGACCAAGACCAAACGCATCGCCACCATCGTCGAACGGGCGGCGCGCAACGAGCGGCCGGCGTGACCCTTCGTGACGCGCCCTCCGCAAGCTCCGGGCGCTCCTCAGGGAGCGGGGTGGGGACGCGCTTTTCTTGCTCCCTGAGGTGCGAGCGAAGCGAGCCTACTTGTGCTCCCTGAGGTGCGAGCGAAGCGAGCCTTCTTGTGCTCCCTGAGGTGCGAGCGAAGCGAGCCTACTTGTGCTCCCTGAGGTGCGAGCGAAGCGAGCCACGAAGGGGCTCGCAAGGTGCCTTACCAGGCCCTTCGTGGCTCGTCGCTATCGCTCCTCGCACCTCAGGGACCAATGGGTGTGTGGCGCTTTCGGATCAGGGAGCGGGGTGGGGACGCGCTTTTCCTGCTCCCTGAGGTGCGAGCGAAGCGAGCCTTCTTGTGCTCCCTGAGGAGCGAGCTTGCGAGCGTCACGAAGACATCCCAGGGGTGCAAGGTGTCAAGCGGCGAGGTGGGTGCGGTGGCCCCAGGCGGTGTGTTCGTTGTAGAGGGTGCGGTGGGCCAGGCAGCCGTGGAGGATGCCGACGAGCCGGTTGGCGACCGCACGCAGGGCTTGGGTGTGGGATTTCTTCTGATCTTTGAGGCTGTCGTAGTAGGCGCGGGCGCCGGGACTGCCGGTTAACGCGCCTTGGGCCATGCACATGGCGGCGGCGTTGAGTCGGGTGTTGCGGATATGGCGGGCCAGCACGACGTGGCCTTTGCCCGAAGCGATGGTCCGTGGTGAGGTGCCGGCGTAGTTTCTGCGAGACTTGGCGGTGGCATAGCGTTCGGGGTCATCCCCGAACTCGCCGAGCATCCGGGCGCCGGTGATGTCACCGACTCCGGGCATGGACAGGTAGATCTCGGCGTCCGGATGCGCTCTAAAAGACTGGGCCATAGTGGTTTCCAGTTGATCGATCTGGGTGGTGAGAGCGGCCAACATTCCCACGGTCGCGGTCACGGTCGCGGCATAGGCGGCGGTGAGCGCCTCGGGCGCGTTCAGGTGACCGCCTCCGCGTAGGGCCTGCTGGATCTCGCGGGCACGATGGTCGATATTGCGTTGGCGGCCACCCTTTTTCAAAGCCGACCGGATCGCCGCGACTGTCAGGGCCGCCCCCTGGCGGGGGGTCGGGGCGCGCCGCAACACCGCCAGGCAGTCTTTGTGGGCGAGGTCGTCGCCGAAGGCATCGACCGCGGCCGGATAGTAGGCGCCGAGTTGAGCGCGCAGCACATTCTGTTGTGCTGAGCGCGCCCACACCAGATTCTGATGGGTGCGGGCCATCACCGTGATCGCCTCAGCGGCGACGGTGTCGGCGGCGACGAGGCGATGATTGTGCCGGTCGGTGCGCACCAGATCAGCCAGCGTTTTCGCATCAGCCTTATCGGATTTGGTGCCCCCGACATGGTGGCGGTCGCGGTACCGCGACACCGACAACGGATTGATCGCGAACACCTGATAGCCCGCGGCGACGAGGGCGGCGACCCACATGCCGTGATCGGTTTCGATACCGATCACCACCTCAGTCGGGTCGTGGGCGAACCTGGCGATCAGTTCATGCATCGCCGTCACGCCGGCCGCGTTCTCGGGTAGTCGGCGGGCGGCCAGGGTGGTGCCGTGTTCATCCATCACGCACACGTCGTGATGATCTGACGCCCAGTCGTTGCCCACAAAGATCATGACAGTCGTTCACCTCGTCTTTCAGTCCGTTTCGACGATCGTCGGTGTGAACCTTCGGGTGATCACCCTGACGCGGCCTAATGGATCAGTGCTCACCCACAAGTTCAGGGGGCACGACATCCCAGAAGCGTTCTAGCGGGTGATCCTCACCCGGCCGGGCCACGGTCTTCGTGTAGGAATCCGAACACCGTTTCAGGGTCCAGCAGTGGTCACCGACCGGGAAGGCTCACACGGACCAGCATCCCCTCCAAAGAGAAGCCGATCCACCCCCATTAGGGTCTCAGCCCGCCTCGATGGCCCCGGTGAACTGGCTTTCGTACAGCCGGCAGTAGGCGCCGCGGGCCGCGAGCAGTTCGTCGTGGTTGCCCTGCTCGACGATGTGCCCGTCTTCCATGACGACGATGACGTCGGCGTCGCGCACCGTGGAGAGCCGGTGGGCGATGACGAAACTCGTGCGATCCGACCGCAGATTGGCCATCGCCTTCTGGATGAGCAGCTCGGTGCGGGTGTCGACCGAGCTCGTCGCCTCGTCGAGGATGAGGATCGTGGGCCGGGCGAGGAAGGCCCGCGCGATCGTGATGAGCTGCCGCTCACCGGCACTCACGCCACCGCCCTCGTCGTCGAGCACGGTGTCGTAGCCGTCGGGGAGGGTGCGCACGAAGTGGTGGACGTGACTCATCCGGGCGGCGTCGAGCACCTCCTCTCGCGAGGCGGTGGGATCGCCGTAGGCGATGTTGTCGTAGATCGTGCCGCCGAACAGCCACGAGTCCTGCAGCACCATACCGGTGCGCTCGCGCAGGTCGTCGCGCGTCATGTCCGTCGAGTCGACGCCGTCGACCCGGATGACGCCGGAATCGACGTCGTAGAACCGCATGATCAGGTTGACCAGGGTGGTCTTGCCCGCGCCGGTCGGGCCGACGATCGCGACCATGTGCCCGGGGCGCGCCACCAGGCTGAGATTCTCGATCAGCGGCTTGTCCTCGACGTAGCGGAAGGAGACGTCGTCGAACTCGATGAGTCCCTTGTCCTCGGCGGGCGTCTTCGGATTCGCGGCGTCGGGCGACTGCTCGTCGGCGTCCAGGATGTCGAAGATCCGCTCGGCGGAGGCGACACCGCTCTGCATCAGGTTGATCATCGAACCGATCTGCGTCAGCGGCTGCGTGAACTGGCGCGAGTACTGGATGAACGCCTGCACCTCACCGAGACTCAGCGAGCCCGACGCCACGCGCAGACCACCGACGACCGCGACCGCCACGTAGTTCAGGTTCCCCAGGAACATGATTGTCGGCATGATGACGCCGGAGATGAACTGTGCGCGCCAACTCGACTCGTACAGTTTCTCGTTGCGCTCGTCGAAGGTCGCCTCGATCTCGCGCTGACGGCCGAAGGCGGTCACCAGCTCATGCCCGGTGAAGGCCTCCTCGACCTGAGCATTGAGCGCGCCCGTCGACGACCACTGGGCCGAGAAGTGCGGCTTCGAACGCTTCGCGATGATGCCGGTCGCGATGATCGCCAGCGGCACCGTGGCCACCGCGATGAGCGCCAGCAGCGGCGAGATCCAGATCATCATGATCAGCAGCGCGATCACCGTCAGCACCGAGTTCGCGAACTGGGAGATGGTCTGCTGCATGCTCTGCGACAGGTTGTCGAGATCGTTGGTCACCCGGCTCAACAGCTCGCCGCGCGGCATCGTGTCGTAGTAGCGCAGCGGCAGGCGATGCACCTTGGCCTCGACGTCGTCGCGGAGCCGGCGGATGGTGCCGACGACGACGATGTTCAGCAGGTACCCGGCGAGCCAGGCGAGCGCCGAGGACACCACATACAGCACGAGGGTGATCAACAGCACGCGACCGACGGCGCCGAAATCCACTCCGACGCCGGGGGTCACGTCCATCGACGAGACCATGTCGGCGAACGTGTCGTCTCCGCTCTCGCGGAGCCCGGCCACCGCCTGTTCCTTGGTGAGCCCCTCGGGCAGGGTGCGGCCGATCACGCCGTCGAAGACGAGGTCAGTGGCGTAACCCAGCACGCGGGGCGCGATCGCGATCAGCACGACCGAGCCGACCAGCGACGCGAGGGTGACCGTCATCAGCAGTCGGTACGACGCGAGCTGTGCGACAACGCGTTTGACCGACGGCCAGAACGAGCGAGGCTTGGATTCGGGTCCGGCCGCCATCGGCGGGCCTCCGGGCCGGGTCATGAGCGCTCCTCCATCGCCATCTGCGATTCGACGATCTCGGCGTAGGTCGGGCACGACTGCCGCAGGTCGTCGTGGGTACCGAGCCCGACGACCCGGCCGCGATCGAGCACGACGATCTGCTCGGCGTCGACGATGGTCGAGATGCGTTGCGCCACGACGATGACCGCGGCGTCGCGGGTGGCGGGGCGCAGTGCGGCGCGCAGCCGCGCATCGGTGGTCAGGTCGAGCGCGGAGAACGAGTCGTCGAAGAGGTAGATCGCGGGCCGCCGGATGAGGGCGCGTGCGATCGCCAGGCGCTGCCGCTGCCCGCCGGAGACGGTCGTCCCGCCCTGGGACACCTTGGTGTCCAGACCGTCGGGCATCGCGGACACGAAGTCCTCCGCCTGCGCGATGCGCAGCGCCTCCCAGATCTCGTCGTCAGTGGCGTCGGCCTTACCGTGCAGCAGGTTCGAGCGGATGGTTCCCGAGAACAGGTACGGCCGCTGGGGCACCAGACCGACGACCGACCGGAGCTCGTCGGGATCGAGCCGCTTGACGTCGGTACCGCCGACCCGGACCGTGCCGGAGGTCGTGTCGATCAGCCGCGGCACCAGCCCGACGAGGGTGGTCTTGCCCGACCCCGTCGAGCCGACGATCGCGGTCGTGGTGCCCGGCTCGACGCGGAAGTCGATGCCGCTCAACACCGGGTCGTCGGCGCCGGGATAGCGGAACTCGGCGGCATCGAACTCCACCGTACCGGGGTGGGTGGCGAAACCGACCGGTTCAGTCGGCGGATGGACCGAGGTGTCGGTGGCGAGGACCTCGGAGATGCGTTCAGCGCAGACCGCCGCGCGCGGGGCCATCATCGCCAGGAACGACGCCATCATCACCGACATCAGGATCTGCATCACGTAGCTCATCACCGCGGTCAGTGCGCCGATCTCCAGCGAACCGTCGGAGACCGCGTGCCCGCCGAACCAGATCACCGCGACGATGGTGACGTTGGTGATCACCATGACGACCGGGAACATCAGGGCCATCAACCGGCCGACGTGCAGGGTCGCGTCGGCGAGGTCGTCGTTGGCGACAGCGAAACGCTTGCGTTCGTAGTCTTCTCGCACGAACGCCCGCACAACCCGGATGCCGGTGATCTGCTCGCGCAGGACGCGGTTGACGTTGTCGATCCGTTCCTGCATCGCGCGGAAGCCGGGGATCATCTTCGCGATGATGGCCCCCATCGACACCCCGAGGATGGGCACCGCGATGGCGATGACCCAGGACAGGGCCGGCGCCTCCCGGACGCCCATGACGATCCCGCCGATACACATGATCGGCGCCATCACCAGGATCGCGCTGCTCATCACGATGAGCAGCTGCACCTGCTGGACGTCGTTGGTGGTGCGGGTGATCAGTGACGGCGCGCCGAACGTGCCGACCTCGCGTGCGGAGAAGGAGTTCACCCGATGCAGTAGGTCGCCCCGGATGTCGCGCCCGACCCCGAGCGCGGCGCGCGCGCCGAAGTACTGCGCGGTCACCGTCACGATGATCTGGGCGACGCTCACCAGCAGCATCCAGCCGCCGATGCGCAGGATGTAACCGGTGTCCCCGCGGGCGACGCCGTTGTCGATGATGTCGGCGTTGAGGCTCGGCAGGTACAGCATCGCGATGGTCGCCAGCAGTTGCAGCACGATGACGAGCGCGACGTTGATGCGGTACCGGGAGAGGTAGGTGCGGACGAGTCGGGTCAGCATCTAGGCGCCGGGAGCGAAGCGAGCGGGCCGGAGGCAACGGTAGGCGCCGGGAGCGAGAGCCGGCCGGAGTTCACTGCGATCACCTGCGCCAGACTAGTTGCCGCTCGCAACGGACGCCGCCGAGTATCTGCCCACCGGGAATCCGCGCAGGCGGGGACCGCGGGCAGCTGCTCAGACGGTCGGCGGCTCGGTCAGCGCGACGGCTGCCTCGGCGGTGTGGGTCAGGAAGGTGAACGACTCCTGGAAGTACAGGTTCACCACGTCGGCGTCGTGTGAGTCGTAGCCGATCGACACGTCCTGGCCGATGGTCAGTTCGAAGTCGCCGCCGCGGGTGCTCATCACGAACGCGCCGCTGATCGCGGGCGCCCACACGATGTCGCCGGTGAACAGGCGCTGGATGTGTTCGAGGATCGGGTAGCCGTGGTTCGACGTCTCGTTGACCTGGGTGTAGGCCTCGGCCGACAGGGCCACCGCGTACGGACCGTCGACCGACGCCAGACGCAGTGTGCTCAGCGCCTGGCTGACCGCCTCCGGGTAGTCGCGCACGTCGGCGGGCAGCGGGATCGGGGTGGCGGCGGCCTCGGCGCGGATACCGGTGATCGACGCTGCGGCGTAACCCTCGAAGATCGCCCGGTCCTCGGCGAGCGCGAGTTCGCGCGCGGCCTCCACGACCGGGTCCCAGTCGGAGTCCTTGGCGCCGCGGTCGACGTCGTCGATGGCCTCGCGGGACACCGTGAACGGGACCTTGAGTTCCACCAGCGACTGGGTGCGCCGTTGGAAGGCAGTGATCCCCTGCGACGGTGAGTCGATCTTGGTGCGATGTCCGAGCGTCACCGATGCGGTGTCGGAGCCGAGCGGCCCGGTCACGTCGACGAGGCGACGGCCCGCGACGTTGCGTTTGAAGGAGCGGGTCGCCTCCTCTTCGATCTCCGCCCAGGCCGCGTCGGAGATCGGTGCGAGTTCGCGATGCAGGTTGTTCATGGTGTCCTCCTGGTGCGGTGGTCGAAAGGGTGTCGTCAGTGCAGTGAACCGATGCCGAGCGAGCCGTCGGAACGTGTCGTCGGGGCGGGGGAAGCCGTGGGTGCGGCGTCGGGCGCGGGTGGCAGGTCTTCAAGGAAGTCGAGTGTTGGGGTGAAGAACTGGGCCCCGGTGACCGCGGTGGTGAAGTCGAGGAGGCGGTCGTAGGTGCCGGGTGGGTCGCCGATGAACATCTTGCGCAGCATCTCCTCGGTGACGTCGGGCGCTGCCGAGTAGGCGATGTAGAACGTGCCGTTGACACCGGCACCCGAGACGTCGCCGTACGGCATGTTGTCCCGCACGACGTCGATCTCCTCGCCGTTCTCGTCCTCGACGACGTTCAGCGCGATGTGGGAGTTCGGGGGCTTCACGTCGTCGGCCATCTCGACGTTGTCGAGCTTGGTCCGCCCGATTGCGGCTTCCTGCTCCTCGGTGCTCAGGTCCTTCCACGACGACAGGTCGTGTACGTAACGCTGGATGGCGACGTAGCTGCCGCCCTCGAAGTCCGGGTCCTCCCCGCCGACCGTGATCGCGTCGATCGCCGCCTGTCCGATCGGGTTCTCGGTGCCGTCGACGAAGCCGATGAGGTCGCGCAGGTCGAAGTAGCGGAACCCGTGCACTTCGTCGACGACGGTGACCGCGTCCCCGAATGCCTCGGTGATCTTGGCGCCGAGTTCATAGCACAGGCCCATGTCGTCGGACTTGATGTGCACGAGCAGATCGGCGGGCGTCGCCGGGGCGGTGTGGACCTCGCCCTCGTAGGGGACGAACGGCCGCAACGAGCGGGGTCGAGGGCCGGTGAACAGGCGGTCCCACGCCGCGGAGCCGATCGACACGATCCCGGCCAGTGCCGCCTCGGGAGCCCGCGAGGACACCGCGTTGTTCAGGCCGGGGATGTCTTCCAGCGCAGCGCGAACCGCGTCTTCACCGCCGTCGTTGATGGTGAAGACGAGGAAGATCGCCGACTTCGTCTTCCGCGTCAGGATCGTCTGGGGCACCGGCACGCTGAACACACTAGCCCATGCGTACCAACCGTGGGGCAGCAGATCGTGCCGCGAATGTATAGGGCAGGCAACCCTTTTCGACGCTGACCGGTGACGGGTCAGCGGCGCGTTGTGGCCCGCGCCACCGCCCGGCCGGCGGCGCGGCCGGAGAAGATGCATCCGCCGAGGAACGTCCCCTCGAGTGCGTTGTACCCGTGGACGCCACCGCCGCCGAAGCCCGCGACCTCGCCGGCGGCGAACAGGCCGTCGAAGGCGGTGCCGTCCGGCCGCAGGACCTGGGAGTCGAGATTGGTCTCGAGCCCGCCCAAGGTCTTGCGGGTCAGGATGTTGAGCCGGACCGCGATCAGCGGGCCGTGTTCGGGATCGAGCAGTCGATGCGGCTTGGCGACCCGAACGATCTTGTCGCCGACGAACTGTCGGGCATTGGTGATCGCCATCAGCTGCGCGTCCTTGGAGAACTTGTTGCCGATCTCGGCGTCGCGTGCGGAGATGATGCGTTCGAGGTGTGCGAGGTCGAGTTCGGGGCCGCGGGCGATCTTGTTCATCCCGGCGACCAGTTCCGGGAGGTTGTCGGCGACCACGAAGTCGACGCCGTTGCGCACGAAGGCGTCGACCGGTCCCGCGGCGCCCTTCGCCAGCCGGCTCTTCGCGGCCAGCTTGACGTCCTTCGCGGTGATGTCGGGGTTCTGCTCCGAACCCGACAGCATGAACTCCTTCTCCACGATCGTCTGGGTGAGGACGAACCACGAGTAGTCGTGACCGGCCGCCAGGATCGCCTTCATCGTCGAGATGGTGTCGAAGCCGGGGAAGTTCGGCGGTGCGAGGCGGTTGCCGTTGGCGTCGAGCCATAGCGAGGACGGGCCGGGGATGATGCGGATCGCGTGGTCGGGCCAGATCGGGTCCCAGTTGTGGATGCCCTCGGTGTAATGCCACATCCGGTCCCGGTTGACGATGTTCGCGCCGGCGGTCTCGCTGATCTCCAGCATCCGGCCGTCGACGTGCGCCGGGACGCCCGAGATCATCGTCTCCGGCGCGGGGCCGAGACGCTCGACGGGCCAGTTCTTGCGGATCAGGTCGTGATTGTGGCCGATGCCGCCCGAGGTGACGATGACCGACCCGGCACGGATCTCGAAGTCGCCCACCACATCCCGGTTCGACGCCTGGCCGCGTTCGGCGTCGGTCGGGGCGAGCGTGACACCCCGCACGCCGACGGCGGCGCCGTCGTCGTCGACGATGAGCTCGTCGACGCGGTGCCGGAACCGGAACTCGACGAGCCCGCGCTTCTCCGCCTCCAGGACCGGCTCGGCGAAGACCCGCACGACCTCGGGTCCGGTTCCCCAGGTGAGGTGGAAGCGGGGCACGGAGTTGCCGTGGCCGTCGGCGAACCCGCCGCCGCGTTCGGCCCACCCGACGATCGGGGTGATGCGCAACCCGAGGTCGTGGAGGTACTGCCGTTTCTCGGTGGCGGCGAAGTCCACGTAGGCGCGGGCCCACTGACGCGGCCAGTAGTCCTCGTCGTCACGGTCGAAACCGGCCGACCCCATCCAGTCCTGCAGGGCGAGATCCGCGGAGTCTTTGATGCCCAGCCGACGCTGCTCCGGCGTGTCCACCATGAACAACCCGCCCAGCGACCAGAATGCCTGCGCGCCAAGGTTGTTGCGATTCTCCTGGTCGACCACGACGACGCGGCGTCCGGCCTTGGTGAGTTCGTATGTCGCCACGAGACCCGCCAGTCCCGCGCCGACGACCACCGCGTCGGCCCCGTGCTCCGCCACCGCATCTCCTCACACCGCCAAAATGACCGGGCCGGTCCCGGGACATGTGCATTCGCAGACGAGATTAGCCCCGTACTACAGCGCGATGTCGGCGTACCGGTGGAACCACGGCGCGGCGGCTTCGAGGCCCGCAGCGAGGGCGAGGAGATCGCCGTCGGCGCCGAGTCGGCCGACGAACTGCACGCCGAGCGGGAGGCCGGCATCGGTCCAGTGCAGCGGCACGCTCATCGCCGGCCGGCCCGTGAGGTTGGCGAGCTGCGTGTACGGCACCCAGCCGAGGCTCTCGTAGATGAGCTTGTCGACGATCCCCAAGCGGGAGATCGCACGGCCGGACCGCGCGCGGGAGGCGAGCCGCGATGCCCGCTGCAGGACCGGCGGCGTGGTCATCGACCCGACCCGCGGCGGCGGTACCGCGAGGGTGGGCGTCAGCAGCAGGTCGTGGGTCTGATGGAAGCGGTCGAGGGCCAGGACGTGGTCGTTGATGTGGTCGAGCGCGGTGAACAGCGGGACGACGCCGGCGGCCCGGCCCAGTTCCGCCAGCGTCAGGGTGTCGGCCTCGAAGTGGGAGTCGGGAGCGCCGGTGAGGCGTCGGACCTCGTCGACCTGGGCGGCGCACTTGGCGAACCAGATGTCGAGGAAGTCGCGGGCGAGGGCGGCGTCGTCGTGCGGCGGATCGACCTCCTCGACCTGGTGGCCGAGTTCGGTCAGGATCGACGCCGCGTGCTCGACCGCGGCGACGGCCTCCGGGTGCGGATTCGCGTTGATCGCAGAGGTCGTGGTGTACCCGATCCGCAGCAACCGGGGCGGGGTCGCGATCCGGGCGCTGTAGGTCTCGGTGTGCAGCGGCGCCGGGTAGGTCGACGACGGCGTCGGTCCGATCAGGGCGTCGTACAGTGCGGCGGCATCGCGGACGGTCCGGGTCACCACACCTTCGACGCCCATCCCGAACAGCGGTTCACCGGTCTGCGGACCGAACGGCATCAGGCCACGCGAGCTCTTGAGCCCGAACAACCCGGTACACGCGGCCGGGATGCGAATGGAACCGCCGCCGTCGCTCGCCCCGGCCGCCGGCACGATCCCGGCGGCCACCGCGGCCGCACTGCCGCCCGATGATCCGCCGGGCGTCACGTCGAGGTCCCAGGGGTTGCGCGCCGGTCCCCAGAGGGTGGGTTCGGTGATGGCCTTCGCGCCGAACTCGGGGGTGTTCGTCTTGCCGAAGACGACGAGGCCGGCGTCGAGGAACCGGCGCACGCCAAAGGAGTGTTCACGGGCGATGTGCGTGGCGAGGGCGCGCGAGCCGCGGGTCGTCGGATACCCGCGGTAGTCCTGCGCGAGGTCCTTGATGAGGAACGGGACGCCGGCGAAAGGCCCGGTGAGGTCACTGCGGACGCGGGCGTCGGCTTCGGCGTCCATGCGGATCACGATGGCGTTGAGCGACGGATTGACCGCGTCTGCACGGGCTCGTGCGAGGTCGAGGAGTTCGGCGGCGGTCACCTCGCCGGAGGCCACGAGACCGGCCAGGGTGGTCGCGTCCGCGGACAGATACTCGCCCATGTGCACGTCCCGACCCTAGTTGTTCGGGGAGCGGGCCGAGCGGACTTGGCGCCGATGGCCCGGCCTGCCCGGGCGCCCGGCCCGTCACCGGAGAATCGGACGGTCACCGTTGCCCGGGCAAACCGGTAACGGGAAGATCGAGGATGTGTGGCCCGAACAGATGAAGAATTCGCCACATGCGCCGCCTATGTACGAAATGAGCTGTTCAACGGCGAGTGCTGTGACGTGCACCACCAAAAGATGTCATCACAGGACTCGCTCTCGCCTTTGCCGAGGCGTTATCGTGCCGTTACACTTCAGCACGACGGGTACCGCTGCCCGGGGGGACCAATACAATCCCCCTACGTACGACTCCGTATGCAAGCCCGCAGTAGTACCCGGTAGGCAAGACCCGCAAGCGGCCGGCTCCGGCCGTGGTGATCCAAAGGAAAACTGACGAATGCTGACACGCGCCCGTAAGCGCCTCGTCGCCGGACTCGTGGCTCTCGTGGCCGTGTCGGGTGCGACGCTGGTCGCAGCTCCGCCGGAGGCCTCCGCGGCCAACGGTTGCAATGTCGAGTACGTCCGCTCGAACGCCATGAACCGGACCGTGCCCGTGTGCATCGTCTCGGCCGGCGGCGGCGGACCCAAGCCGACGTTGTACCTGCTCGACGGACTCCGTGCCCCGAACAACAACAGCGGCTGGCTGATCAACACCGACGTCGCCCGCTACATGGCCGGCAAGGGCACCAACGTCGCCATCCCGTTCGGTGGCGCAGGCAGCTTCTACACCGACTGGCAGACCCCCGATCCCAAGCTGGGTGTCAACAAGTGGGAGACGTTCCTGACCCGCGAACTGCCGCGGTACATGGCTGCGCGTCACGGCAGCGACAGCCGTCGCAACGGCATCGCCGGACTCTCGATGTCGGGCACCTCGGCGCTGAACCTCGCATCGCGCCACCCGAACTTCTACAAGGCGGTCGCGTCCTACAGCGGCTACCCGACGGTCACCATGCCGGGCTTCACCCAGGGCATCATGGCCTCGGTCGCGGAGGTCGGCGGCAACCCGTTCAACATGTGGGGCTTCTACCCCGCGGGCACCTGGTTCCAGAACGACCCGTTCCTGAGCGCGGGCAACCTGGCGGGCAAGAACGTGTACGTCTCGTCCGGTAGCGGTGTCGGCAGCAAGTACGACTCGTCGGTCAACCCGGCCAGCGCCAACTTCGACCCCGTCAAGTTCGCGCAGATGATCCCGCTCGAGGTCGCCGCGTCGACCTCCAGCCAGCTCTACATCGGCCGCCTCGCGCTCGTCCCGGGCGTCAAGCTCACCACCCGGATCACCCCGGACGGTGCGCACTGGTGGGACTACTGGCAGAGCACCTTCAAGGAGTCGTGGGCCAAGACCTTCCGCCCCGCCTTCTTCTGAGTCAGACCCTCTGACAAGGGCCGGTGACCTTCGGGTCACCGGCCCTTGTCGTGCGGACCCCTCCTGCTCCCTGAGGAGCGAGCTTGCGAGCGTCACCCCCTGCTCCCTGAGGAGCGAGCTTCACCCCCTGCTCCCTGAGGAGCGAGCTTGCGAGCCCGACCTCTGCTCCCTGAGGAGCGAGCTTGCGAGCGTCACCCCTTGCTCCCTGAGGAGCGAGCTTGCGAGCGTCACCCCTTGCTCCCTGAGGAGCGAGCTTGCGAGCGTCACGAAGGGTCTTCGCAACCTCGGTCGCCGACCCTTCGTGACGCGCCCTCCGCAAGCTCCGGGCGCTCCTCAGGGAGCGGGGTTGGCCGCGCCCTCCGCAAGCTCCGGGCGCTCCTCAGGGAGCGGGGTTGGCCGCGCCCTCCGCAAGCTCCGGGCGCTCCTCAGGGAGCGGGGTTGGCCGCGCCCTCCGCAAGCTCCGGGCGCTCCTCAGGGAGCGGGGTTGGCCGCGCCCTCCGCAAGCTCCGGGCGCTCCTCAGGGAGCGGGGTTGGCCGCGCCCTCCGCAAGCTCCGGGCGCTCCTCAGGGAGCGGAAGACACTCTGCCGCGCGCAACCCCTGCTGGCCGAGCAGCTCGTGCACGCGTAGCGTGCCCGCGCGTCCGTCGAGGTCACTTGGGTGGGCCGGCCTACGGAGGAGTGTGTCACCGCCCCTTAACCACAAACACAACACCGCGGGCGCATCCGGTGGTACCGGATGCGCCCGCGGTGGTCGTTGCGTCGCTGCCTATTCGGGCGGCGGCTGCTTGCGGAAGGTGCGCGTGGCCGAGTCGTCGGGCGGCGGCGTGTCACCGACCTTGGGGATCTGCTCGGTCGGCCGCTCCCACGGGTTGGCGCTCGCGGGTGCTGCACCGGCCGGCGGTGCGTCGCGATTGATCAGCGTGGTGTCGCGCTCGTCGGCGGGCGGTGTCGTCGGCGCCGGGGTGTCATCGACCCGGTTGTCGTCGCGGCGTCCGCGGAAGAGCAGCAGCGCGGCGGCGATCAACAGGATCACCCCGACGATGCCGAGGATGATCGGCACCCAGAAGCCGCCGACCTTCAGCTGGTCGACGTAGCCGCTGGCCTTGCTCGCCTGGTTGGAGACGGTGTCGTCGGTCCACTTGAAGGTGCCCTTCAGGGCGTCCATCCGGAACTCGCGCACCGCTTCCGGGGTGGCGTCGCTCTGGTCGGGCGACTTGAAGTACTGGTGCTGGTCCTCACGACCGTCGACGATGGTCCCGGTCTCCGGCTCGACCCACACGTGGCGGGTCGCGGCGGCGTACCGGTGCATCGTGATCGGGTCGTTCGCCCGCACTCCGCGCCCGGTGATGCCCCACCAGCGGGCAGGCATCGTCAGCATCGTGCCCAGAGCTGCTTCACCCTGCGCGTTGGGGAGGTTGGAGAGATCGGTCTCCGGGACGTCACACACGAAGTGATACGTGTTGATCCCGTCGATGGTCTCCTCGCCCTCGAACTTCGCCGCGCAGTCCTGGCGGGTGTTGAGGTCGTAGTACGGGTAGTCGCGCTGCTGCACGTCGAAACCGAACTTGTACTGGTATCCGGTGCGGTTGTCGATGGCGACCGACACGTCATTGACGTTGCCGCCCTCGGGGACCGCCTCGAGCTGCAGCGAGCTGACCGCCCCGTTGGGTGCCGAGGTCTTGCGGTTCACCGACACGCGGTCGATGGTCGCGGTCAGCAGACCGTCCTCACAGGTGCGGGTCTCGCCCGCAGCCGCGAAGCTGGGTTCGGTCTCGGTTCCCTCGGCGTCGCGCAGGCGGTCGATGCGCACGGTCTGCGCCGACTGCAGGCTCGCCTGGCGGCTGTCCGACGGTTCGATGATGATCGAGCGTCGCTGCTGGGTGAGATGCGCCTCGAGAGTGCGGGCACGATCCTCGGACACCGAGCAGCGGTCGAAGATCACCGCCGGGAAGCGCTCTCCAGTCGAACCGTCCGCCGCCACCGTGGTCGCGTCAGAGGTGATGTCCAGATCGAGCGGAACCACCTTCAACTGCGGCACGAGGTAGAGCGGTATGGCGATGGCCGCCGCGATACACGCAGCGCCGAAGAAGGCCAGCACTGCCGGCACAAAACGTCTCATGTGTGACTCCTGGAATCAGCTAATCGCTCCCACCCTAACTGTCGCGTTTGCCACAGTTGGCCACAGTCGGTCCGACATGCCGGGATTCGCGGCGGGGAGTCAGCCCTGGGCGGCTCGACGATCGCGTTCGGCCTCCTTCAGGATGCCGGCCATGTAGCCGTAGATCTCCTTGTCGGACATGGCCTTCCACCGGGGCGCCAGCAGTTTCGTGTACTTCTCGACGTACAGCAACTGCTTACCCACGAGGACGAGTTCACGCGGGAGCCGTGCGTCGTGGGCCTTGGCGACGGCGGCGAGTTGCCGCCCGAGGTCGGTGTAGGACATCGAACCGAGGTCGGTGGTCGACAGCGGAGTCGTCACCTTCTTGATGTCCTCCGCGCCCTGCGACGTCGAACCCGGCTTGTGGACGGCGCCGAGGAGGAAGATCGCCCGGCCGGCGGACTCGTAGTCCCCGCGGACCACGAGGTCGACGACGAGCTGGCGGAGTATGCGCCGGGTGCGCGGGGTGAATCGCCCGACGATGCCGAAGTCGAGGAGGACCAGCTTGCCCGCGTCGTCGACGAGGACGTTCCCGGCGTGCAGGTCCCCATGGAACAAACCGCCGTGGAATGCCGAGTCCAGCAGGGACAGCAGAAGGTTGCGGCACAGCGCGACTCCGTCGTGGCCTGCGGCGCGTACGGCCGCGACGTCGTCGATGCGGATGGCGTGGATTCGTTCCATGGTCAGCACGCGCTGCGTCGTGAAGTCGTCGTAGACGTGCGGCACGCGGACTCGGTCGCCGTACGGGCCCGGTTGCAGGCAGGCGAACCACTCGCGCATGGTGTCGGCCTCGATGCGGAAGTCCAGTTCGGCGTCGAGGCCGGCCGCGAAGTCCTCGACCACGTGCCGCGCGCTGAGCATGCGCCCGTACTCGGAGATCTCGGCAAGGCCGGCCAGGCGCTCGAGGATCGCGACGTCCGGGGCCAGGCGGTCGGCGATGCCCGGGCGCTGGATCTTGACCACCACCTCCTCGCCGCCGTGCAGGGTCGCGGTGTGCACCTGGGCGATCGACGCCGACGCGATGGGCACCGGATCGAAGGTGGCGAAGACTTCCTCGGGTGCCCGGCCCAGTTCGGCGATGAACTGTGCACGCATGAGTGCGGGGTCGGCGGGTTTCACGCGGTCCAGGAGTGATTCGAACTCGGTGGACATCGACTCGGAGAAGACGCCGGGACTCGAGGCGATGAGCTGGCCGAGCTTCACATAGGTCGGACCCAGGTGTTCGAACGTGGTCCGGATCTCGTGCGCTACGCGGGCGGCGCCGGGTGGGCGACCCCGTAGGGCGTCGCCTGCCGTGTGGAGGACGAAGCGTCCGACGCCCGCAGCCGCGTGAGCGGTGGTCGTCCCGAATCGCGTGAGCTCGGCGATCGGGGACACCGGGTGCAACTGCGTGCGCTGACCGTCGTCGACTGAGCTGTTGATCGTCACCGTCGGTCATTGTAACGATCTTCGGCGGCGAATCCAGTGCCATAGGGCGACGGCGGATCGCCTACGCGGCCCTGCGACGTGCTGTTATGGCGATGCGGCGGGGTCGGCGGGCACACTGGCCACATCGGACACATGCATCGGCCCGCATCTGTTCGTGTCAGTCCGTTGGTCTCGCTCGGGCCTCTTCCGTTCACGGGGTGTGCCCGGTGGGGTTCGTCGCGAGACCCTTCGTGACGGCCCTCCGCAAGCTCCGGGCCTCCTCAGGGAGCGGTGGGGGCCGTCCGCAAGCTCCGGGCCTCCTCAGGGAGCGGTGGGGCCCGGAGTTCGCCAGACCCTGCTTCACCCGACCCCGCATCACACCGAGGAGTTCTGCATGCCCACCACGGTCAACGCCTACATCGCGCCGGCAGCCGATCGCCCGCTCGAACCGACCACCATCGAACGGCGCGATCTCGGTCCGAACGACGTGTCGATCGACATCGCGTTCGCCGGCATCTGTCATTCCGACATCCACACGGCGCGCGACGAGTGGGGCGGGACGAGGTTCCCGGTGGTGCCCGGCCACGAGATCGCCGGGACGGTCGCGGCCGTCGGCGAGGGCGTCACCCGGTACGCCGTCGGTGATCGGGTAGGCGTGGGCTGTTTCGTCGACTCGTGCCGTGAGTGCGAACCGTGCCGGCTCGGCGAGGAGCAGTACTGCGAGCGGGGCAATGTGGGTACCTACAACGCCGTCGGACGCGACGGGTCGCCGACGCACGGCGGTTACAGCACCTCGATCGTCGTCGACGAGAACTACGTCCTGCGGATTCCCGACGGCATCGCACTCGACGAGGCCGCACCGTTGTTGTGTGCCGGCATCACCCTCTACTCGCCGTTGCGGCACTGGGGTGCGGGACCGGGCAAGAAGGTCGCCATCGTCGGACTCGGCGGGCTCGGCCACGTCGGCGTGAAGATCGCGCACGCGCTGGGCGCCGAGGTCACGGTGCTTTCGCAGTCGCTGAAGAAGATGGAGGACGGCCTGCGGCTCGGCGCCGACCACTATCACGCGACCAGCGATCCGCAGACCTTCCGGGAACTGCGCAGCACCTTCGACCTGATCCTGAACACCGTGTCGGCGAATCTTCCGATCGGCAAGTACCTGGGCATGCTCGCCCTCGACGGCACACTCGTGGAACTCGGTCTCCCCGAACACCCGATCGAGGTCCCGGCCGGCGCGCTGATCGGCAAGCGGCGGAGTTTCGCGGGTTCGATGATCGGCGGCATCGCGCAGACCCAGGAGATGCTCGACTTCTGCGCCGAGCACGGCATTGGCGCCGAGATCGAGGTGATCTCCGCCGACCGGATCAACGAGGCCTACGACCGCGTCGTGGCATCGGATGTGCGCTACCGCTTCGTGATCGACACTTCGACGCTGTAGGGGTGTGCCGTCATGTTTGCGGCCTGAATCCGGTGGGCACCCGTCGAGAGAGTCGACGTGCCCCGACGACAGGCAAGGAGGCCGCGCATGATTTCGACCCGATTCCGCGAGCTGGCAACTGCAACCGGTCCGTTCGCCACCATCTACATCGACGACTCCCACAACACCGAGGACGCCGCTCACACTATGGAGCTGCGGTGGCGAGCCCTGCGCGAGGAGCTCGAGTCGGCGGGGGCCGACGCGGCGGTGGCCGAGTCGATCGGCAACGTCCTGCTCGACGGGACGCCGGCCGTCGGGCCCAGTGGCCGTGCGGTGATCGCCGGTCCCGACGGCGTCCTCCTCGACGACCATCTCATCCGGCCACCGGTCACATCCGTGGCACGGTATTCGCCGGTGCCGTACCTGGTTCCGCTGGTCGAACACGGCACGAGTGCCCCGAGACATGTGATCGCCGCGGTCGATCACGCCGGCGCCGACATCGAGCTCTTCGAAGCCGGCGGATCCTCGTTGATGCGCGAAAGCGTTGAGGGAGAAGGCTATCCGATCCACCACGCCGCCGGTGCGGAATCGCCTGGGTACGGGGACCCGCAGCAGCGCAGCGACGAGCAGAACCGCAAGAACATTCGTCAGATCGCCGACCGGCTGACCGCGATCGTCGACTCGGACAACCCCGAGCTCGTGTTCGTGATCGGTGAGCTCTCGTCGATGTCGGATCTGCGTTCAACGGCTCCCGAGCGGCTCGCCGAGCGACTGGTCGACCTCCAACTCGGCGCCCGGGACAGCGGCATCGCCGACGACGACGTCCGCAAGGCGGTGACCACCGAACTCGAACTGCGCCAGAATCGCACGATGGCCGACGCGGCGGAGAGTCTGCAGGCAGGACTCGGGCATCGCCCGGCCCTCGCGGTCGAAGGACTGACGGCCGTGTGCGGGGCGTTGCGTAACGGCGAGGTCGAGACGCTGATCATCGGCGACCTCGGCGATGCGACGGTCTTCGACGGCGGAGACGCCGCGGGGGGCCTCGCCACGATCGCGCCGACGGCGGAGAACCTCTCTGAGCTGGGCCTGGCCCCGGAACGCACGCTGCGTGCCGACGAGGCCCTGCCGGTGGCGGCGGTTCTCACCGGCGCCGATCTGGTCCGGATCGACGAGCGCGTTGCCCCGCGCGACGGGATCGGAGCGGTCCTTCGCTATGCGCCGAGGATGTCCGCCGACGACTGAGACGGGGTGAGTGCTGGTGGCCACACGGGAGGGCGGTCTCCGGCGAGGCCGTGAGCTGTTGCGCGACAACGGTTTGTTCCTCGTGTGTTTCGGTCTGTTTCTCGTGTTCCTGCTCGGCATGATTGTCTCGGGGTGGCACGTCTACAACGCGGAGCAGGCCTCGCACGGCTCGCCACCGATCTCGGTGCTGCGATACCTGACGACGGGCGAGTTCGTCGAAGCGACCTTCGAGAACTGGGAATCGGAATTCCTGCAGATGGGGATGTACGTGGTGCTGACCGCGTTCCTCTATCAGAAGGGTTCGTCGGAATCGAAGCCCGTCGACGGTCCTGCCCCGCAGGACGCGGACCCGCGTGCCGCCGACGACATGCGCGCAGCACCGTGGCCGGTGCGACGCGGCGGGCCGGTGCTGTTCGTTTACCAGAACTCGCTCACCATCGCGTTTTTCGCACTTTTCTTCGCCTCGTTCGCGCTGCACGCCGTGGGCGGTGCGCGCGCCTACAGCGACGAGCAACAACAGCACGGCGAGAGCGCGGTCTCGGTGTGGCAGTACCTGGCCACCTCGCAGTTCTGGTTCGAGTCGATGCAGAACTGGCAGAGCGAGTTCATCGCGGTGGCGGCGATCGTCGTCTTGTCGGTTGTTCTACGTCAACGCGGTTCGGCCGAGTCCAAGCCGGTGGCCGATCCACATCTCGCGACCGGGGCGTGATCGCGTTTACGTCATGCCGTCACCGGGAAACCGGACATGCGACAGAGGCTCCATCGCGAGACACCGACCGAAGGATCGATGAATCTGATGTCTGAGGAATTGCCCATGGAACCAGCCGAAACCGGCACGCCCGAGGCGACGCCGGATGATGCTCGACGCAAGGTCGACGAACTCGAGGAGCGGACCGTCGACGAACCCGACACGGACGAGCAGGTGGATCCCTCCGCCGCCACCGCCCGCGACGACGAGGACAACCCGGACTCTCCTGCGGCGGGGGAGTCCGAGCCGCCGGACTGAGGCCCCGCCTGATCATGACGGCAGAGACGCACATGACCACCGAGAACGACGATCCGCGGCGCGCCGTAGCGCTGCGGATCGTCGCCGAACACGGGCTTCCGGCCGCTCTGATCGAGCGCGGTGAGGACCGCTTCGAGCAGATCGCCGACGAGCTGTCACTGGAGTACCGCGGACACACCGTCACGAGGGATACCACACTGCAGATGACGCCGCGCGGTGATCTGGAGACCGTCTGGGGCACGGATGACTCGGCCGACGAGGTAATCGTGTTCGTCACCGAGATGCCGCGGCTGTACAAGCCGCGGGACGCCGACGGCAACGATCGCAGCCCACGAAACCTTGTGGTGCTGGCCGAACTCGACCGCGAACGCAACGCCGCCGTCGTCTCGCTCCCAGCTCTCGGACCCGCTCCCCGGCGAGCGCTGCGAACCTTGATCTCGACCATCGCCGAGGCGGTGACCGGGGAGGGGTCCATGCGCGAGTTCGAGCGGCAGCGCGGCATCGTCGTCATCGGTGACGGCGACACCGAATACGTATGCGCCGAGGGTTATTCGCGTCGTCTGAAGTTGATGGCCGGAATGGTGCGGGGAAATCGGCCGTGGCGGCTGATCCCGACCCTCACCGGCATGACCGCCGCAGCCGCCGCAGCGGCGTCGTTCGGCATCTTCTTCTCCACGATCTGGTCGATGGCCAATGCGCTGAGTGCGTGGCGTCTCGCCGCCATCACCCTGCTGTCGTTGGTGCTCGCCTCGCTGTGGCTCATCGTCAACAATCGCCTGTGGGAACGGGTGACGGTCACCGCGAAACCGCGTGCGCGCCTCTACAACATGGCGACGGTGTGCACCGTCGTGTTCAGTGCGGTGGTCTTGTACGCCGGGTTGTTCCTGGCGACACTGGCGGCTGCGCTCATCGTCATCGAGAAGAACTTCCTCGCCTCGCAGCTCGGATATCCGGTGGGGCTGCGCAATTACGTGTACCTTGCGTGGCTGGCGACCTCGATGGGGATCTTCGCCGGCGCCCTCGGTTCCAGTGCCGACAGCTACGACGACGTCCTGCGGGCCACCTATGGATACCGAGAGCGGTTGCGCCGCCAGGCCTCTGAGGACGCGGGTCATCTCGCGGACGGTGAGAAAGGCTGAGCCGCACGACATCGGACAACCGGATCAACAGGGAGGCATCGCATCATGGACCAGTCCCGCGCACCGCTCCTGGACGCCCTCGAGGCGTACCACCGCGACGAACGATACGGGTTCACGCCGCCGGGCCACCGCCAGGGCCGCGGGGTGGACGAGCGGACCCGGTCGGCGATCGGTGCGGACGCGTTCGCCTCGGATGTGTTGTCGTCGGGTGGCCTCGACGACCGGCGCATGACGGGCGGCTACCTCTCCGACGCCGAGGATCTGATGGCCGAGGCGGTCGGCGCCGAGATGGCGTTCTTCTCCACCTGCGGCAGTTCGTTGTCGGTGAAGGCGGCGATGATGGCCGTCGCCGGTGGGGAGAACGGCGAACTGCTCATCACCCGGGATGCCCACAAGTCGATCGTCGCGGGACTGATCTTCTCGGGACTGCGGCCGCGCTGGGTCCGTCCGCGCTGGGACGAGACGTTCCACCTGACCCACCCGCCGTCGCCGGAGGAGGTCCGCAAGGCGTGGGAGACCGACCCGCAGGCCTCGGGCTTCCTGCTGGTCAGTCCCACGCCGTACGGCACCTGCGCCGACATCCGGGCCATCGCCGACGTCTGCCACGAGTTCGGCAAGCCGCTGATCGTCGACGAGGCCTGGGGCGCGCATCTGCCGTTTCACGACGAGCTGCCCACCTGGGCAATGGATGCCGGCGCCGATGTCTGCGTGGTCAGCGTCCACAAGATGGGGGCCGGTTTCGAGCAGGGTTCGGTGTTCCACGTACAGGGCGACCTGGTGGATCGTTCGCGCTTGTCGCAGTGCGCCGACCTCCTGATGACCACCAGCCCCAATGTGCTCGTCTACTCGGCACTGGACGGCTGGCGTCGGTACATGGTCGAATCCGGCCGGGAAGTCCTCGGCCGGGCACTCGAACTGGCGCGGTCTGTCCGACGCAGCGTCGACGAGATCCCGGGTCTGAACGTGATGCATGACGAGCTACTCCACGAGGAGGCGAGCCACGACTTGGACGAGATGCAGGTGCTCATCGACGTCGACGAACTCGGCGCCAGTGGCTACCAGTGCGCCGACTGGCTGCGCGAGAACTGTCGCGTCGACGTCGGTTTGAGCGATCACCGTCGCATCCTGGCCACCCTGTCGCACGCCGACGACGAGGACACCGCCGCGCGTCTGCTCGATGCCCTGCGTAAGTTGTCCAGCGCCGCAGGGTCGTTCGAGACGCCGCCGAAGATCGAGCAACCCGACCCGGACGAGCTGCAACTGGAGAGCCGCATGCTGCCCCGGGACGCGTTCTTCGGCGACACTGAGGCCGTGCCCCTCGACGAGGCCCCCGGCCGGATCGCGGCCGAGCAGATCACGCCCTATCCGCCCGGCATCCCCGTCGTGGTACCGGGCGAGGTCCTCAACGGGGCGGTGGTCGAGTACCTGCGCACCGGCAAGAACGCCGGCATGAACCTCCCCGATGCCGCCGACGATGCGCTGGAGACGATCAAGGTCGTCCGGTAGATTCCGGGCGCGCGTCGAGGTCGGCCCAGAAAGCCGCTGTGGGGATAACCCGGAAGATCAGTTCGGCGCCTGCCACGCATGACGGGCGTGGTCTACATCGCCGGTTCTCTCACCGCGCATCGGCGGCCGGCACACCGGTATCCCGTCGGTGCGGGCGCCGTTCGCGGAATCGATGCGACGCAGGCGCCCGGTGCAATCGGCCGGCCTGGCATGAACCGAAAACATGAGGGTCACGCGAAATCACGACACCCGGTGGGCCGCGAAGTGCGATTCTCAGGTACATGACGGACGACGACTGGGTGGTCCCAGAAGACGACTACGAGCCGTTCGATGAGTCGATGGTGATCGAGTTCGAGTACCAGATCTTTGCCACCCGCGATGAGGCCGAACGCTTCGCTGCCGCACTGTACGACGTAGTGGCACCCATCGTTGCGTGTGTCGGTCGCTACCAGCCAGGCCGTATCGGACTGACGTCGGCACGAAACGGGCAGCACGACGAACAACACTCGGCCTCACGCCGACGGCGCAGACCTGGACAGAGTCTGTACGACGTCGAGTTCGCTGTCCGCGGCCGCGGTGACAGCAACTGGCTCAGCCACTCGATCTTTCACGCCGTCCATGCAGCACGCCTCGACTGGGAACAGATGACAGAGGGGGTGCTGCAAGGCGACGACCTCGCGGCAGCGCTACAGAAGTACCCGCAACTCGCACTGTAGAGATGCGGGGCGTTTACGGCGAGAGTGCTTGTCCACGCCACATCGAGATGGTGGCGTTTGCGGTGATGAGAATGTTGCCGCCGGCGTTGAGGATCGTGGTTCGACGGGGATCGGCGCCTTCGGGCAGAGGCTTAGACCAAACAACGGCACCGTCGGTGATGCGTAGTGCGTGGAATCCGGTGTAGTCGCTGAAGACGTAGTGCCGCCCGTCGGTCATTCCGCCGTACACCCAGTAGGCGTCTTTCCATCGTGTTCGCCAGCGCTGCTCGCCCGTCGCGGAATCGAACCCGATGAGATCGCCGGTCTCTTGAGCTGCCACGATCACCGTTCGACCAGCCATGGCTTGAACAGCGCCGCTGTTGTCGCGACGCAGTAGCAGCGGGTCGGGCCACAGCAGGCGCCCGGTTTCGGGGTCGTAGGCGCCGTCGGCCATCAGTACCGGCGGTTGCTCGCTGGTGGCCTCGGCCATCCCGGAATGTGTGTAGGCAGGCACTGCGGCCGTGGAGACCACCGTTCCCTGCTCGTCGAGGATTTGCTGTCGACTGCCGCCGTCGACCATGACCGGGCTGTTGAGGAACAGTCCATCACCTACGACGAGCAGATGAGTCGAGTCGAGACTGAAACCCGCTCGACCGGAATCGAAGTCGTGCACAGAGAAGCGGTACATGGCGGCATCCTCGAGGTTTGTCACAACGACGACTTCTCCCGATGGCAGTACGTCGACGATCCCCGACAGTGGCCCAGCCACCGGCACTGAACGCGTGTACGTTGATCCCGGCGCGGATGGCGGCCCCGCGGACACCACGAGGTGGTGCCGGCCACCCTGGGACTTGATGCCGGTGACGTAGGCGCGGTCGCCCGCCATCACCACATCGACGTTGGCCATCTTGGGGCTGAGCTCCGACAGAAGGCGACCGTCGACAGTATCCACGAACAACACGCGATCGTCGTTCCAACAGGCGATCACGCCGGACTCGACACTGTCGGAACATTGCCGGACGCGGCCGATGGAGCGCTCCCATTGCACCGATCCGTCGACACGATGAAATCCGACGAGCGTCACCGACTCGACTCGCCTGCCTTCATCTACATCGCTGCCGGATGCAAGACGGCCGAGAGCGCCCACAATCACAGTGGGCGCGTCCAGGACCGATACATAGCCGTAGTAGGCATCCAGTGTGTCAGGCAAAGCCAGCAACGCTTCGCCATCGTGGCCCGGCACATGCTCTGCATGAACAGACCACACCAGAGACGGGACACTGCCAAGGTCAGGGGGCGGCCACGAAGCAGGTTCCCGCGCCCGCCAGATGAACAGCGCAGTGGCACCCAACGTCATCACGACCACAAAGGTCACGACCACGACCACAATCCCGCGCAGCCTACTCGTTCCCACTAGCTGACCTTAGACACCCGGACTGACTGACGCGAACGTTCGTTGGGGTGGACTCGTGCTGACGTCCACACGTTACGAGCTCTGACGGCTGTCACGTCCGGTAGGTCGCTCTGCTGATGTGCTACGACTGATCCTGCGGCTTAGTCACAAAAATCCACTATCGACGAAAAGTTTTGCCGTGCAATGAATGTAGTCGCCAATGGCGAAACGCTGCGATTGTCAGCAATACGAGGGGGAGCGTCGTCGATGCCGAAGCTGATCCGTCTCGGTTGCTGGTTTGCGGGCCGAGTGAGAATCTCCGAGGCCGACAGGCTCGACTGCTGCTGACCAGCGACACGAAGGCGGCGACCATAGAAGGCGTGCCGGTCGATCACCGATCATTCGTAGGGCGGAAAGCTGTTCTGCGACAGCAGTCGGGCGAGGTGTGCCGCGTTTCGGGCGGCGGCATGGGTGGCGGAGTCGACGGGGTCGGGAACCGAATCGAGGTCCTTGTAGTCTCGGCCGCCCATGGCCTCGTCGTTCCAGTAGGTGTTGCCCTGTCCGGGGATCGTGAACCCGATGTCGTTGAGCGCACCGAAGACGTCGGCGATGATCTTGTGGGCGCCGTCCTCGTTGCCGACGACACCGCACATCGCCACCTTGCCCAGCATGCCGGGGCGGCCGGCGTCGTCGGTCTCGGAGATCTCGGCATCGAGACGTTCGAGAACACGCTGGGTGACGCTGGACATGTGGCCCAGCCACGTCGGGGTCGCGATCACCAGGATGTCGGCGGCCGCAACCCGTTCGAAGAGCGCGGGCCACTCGTCACCGTCGCCCATGTCTCGTTCGACTCCCGGCCGGATGTCGAAATCCACCGCCCGGACGATGTCCCCGGTCACGCCCTGCTCGGCGAGTGCGTCCAGGATGTGTCGGGCGATGAGCTCACTGCTCGATTCAGCAGGAGAGGGTTTGAGGGTGCAGTTGATGGCGAGTGCTGTGGTCATGCCACAGGGCGTACCCGCACCGACCCGGTTGCAACCCTCTCAGCCCGCGTGGTTCTCGGCGAGCATCGCCAGCCGTTTCAGGCATTCGTTGAGGCGCGGTGACATGACGGTTTCCTGGATGGTCGGCGGAATCCATCTCAGCGGCGGGGTCTCCACGAATTCCTCCATGCCGATGAGGGAACCGTCACCGTCCTTCTCGATCCTCATGCGGATCCGTGCGCGACCGAAAGGCCACCCGGCGGCCGACAATTCGAGAAGCCCGGCCTTCGACTCGACGGATTCCGTCTCGTCGTTGAGCAGGGCCGGCCACACCCCCGCCGAGTGATAGATCTTCGATCCGGGTTGCGGCCACGTGTGGTCGACGTTGCGGATGCGGGAGGCCCCGACGACCCACGAGGCGTACAGCCAGCCGTTGGACAGCACCGACCAGACCTGCGCCGGTGTGGCACTCGTATGACGTTCGACTCGGTTCATGCTCCGCTGCTCCGTTCAGTGGTGGTTGTCGGTCTTGGTCAGTCGTCGGATGATGTTGCGGTCGAATACTCTTCGCGGGAATCCGCGGAACCCGTCCGAGGCGAGGGCGGCGCGCGCGGCATTGTTGCCACAGGCGCCGTGGACCCCGCCACCGGGGTGCGCTCCCGCCCCCGCCAGGTAGAGGCGATCCACCGGCGTCGACGCACCGCCCATGTTCGGCGTCGGGCGGAAGATCAACTGCTGGAACAGTTGTGCCGTACCGCCGTTGACCGTCCCATGGACGAGATTGGCGTCGGCGGCCTGCAGGTCGTGTGGGGTCTGGACGTGCCGTCCCACGATGAGGTCGGAGACACCGGGCGCGTGGGCTTCGAGGACGGCGTCCATCCTGCGGGCCAGCAGCTGGGCCGCCTCGTCGTCGGTCACTCCGCGCGGGAGATGGCTGTAGGACCAGGCGCTTTCGGTGCCCGCGGGGGACCGGCCCGGGTCCGCGGTGGTCATCTGGCCGAAGAGCAGGAACGGATGCTCCGGGACACGGCCGGTTTCGATGTCGGCGGTCCCGTAGGCGATGTTGCGCGCGTCGGCGCCGAGGTGGATGGTGCCGGCTCCGCTGAGATTGCTACTGCGCCAAGGGATCTTCTCACGCAGGGCGTAGTTCACCTTGACCACCGGGGTGTCCCAGGCGAAGGCCCTCAGGTCGTCGAGGACGCGCGCGGGCACGTCGTCGGCCGACAGCAGCTCGGTGTAGAGCGTGGGCGCTGCCACGTCGGCGAGCACGGCGCGCTTCGCCGGCCATCGGCGGCCGGTGCTGTCCACCACCCCGGTGGCCCGCCCGCCCTGGACGTCAATCCGGGTGACGCGGGTGTCGCAGACGACGGTCACCCCGGCGCTCTCGGCGCGGCGTCGAAGGGCCGCGGGCAGTGCGCTCGCCCCGCCCACGGGTACGGGATACCCGGTGTCCTGGCCGAGCATGGTCAGCAGGTACCCCATCAATCCGCTGCCGGGTGCGTGGAGCGGGATGTCGGCGTGCAGGGAGTTGCCGATGATGAGCAGACCGGATTTCTCGCTGTGGAACAGTTCACGCACCATCTGATCGGCCGGCAGGATGAGGAACCGGGCCAGGCGCAGGGCGTCTGCCGTGCCGAGCGAGCGGAGGAGCGACAACAGCGCGCGGACCGGGGGGAACGGACCGAACAGGGTGTCGAGGATCGCGGGCCGGAGTTGCTGCCACTGCTCGACCAGGTCGAGCCAGGCGCGCCGGTCACGCTCGTCGAAGGTGGCCAGGTGCGCGGCGGTGTCGGCGGCATCGGGGAAGACGACCGGCGCGTTGACGTCGTCGGGCCCAGCGGGGTGGCCGAAGGCCAGCGGTGCGCGGCTCCACTCCAGACCGTGATCGGCGAGGTCGAGGTCGGCGAAGACCGGCGACGCCACCGCGAGCGGATAGAAGGCGCTGAACAGGTCGGTGACGTACCCGGGGGTGATCTCGGCGCTCCGGACTGCGCCGCCGACCTCGGGCTGCGCTTCGAGGAGCGTGACATCCCAGCCCGCATCGGCGAGCCGGATCGCGGCGATGAGCCCGTTGTGGCCGGCCCCGACGACCACTGCATCCGACACACTCAACGGTCGACTCCCCTCGTCCGTATCGATCTCACCCGGCCGATGTGCTCCGGGCCGGTACGCCACGCTGTCCGGTGCGCGGGTTACCCGCGGTCCCCGACCGTAAACGCCGACGATGCGCGCGGGAGGTGAACGCGCGGGACGAGGCGCATCCGTGCCCGGCGATTCTGTGCGATGTGTAGCGCCGGGGCAAGCGGGTAGTCCGCACGGGTGACGAACTGGTCTGAAGTCCGGTCGCTGCGCCGGGCGGCCGGTGGTGATCACCGGTGCCGGGGCGGGGATGGGCCGGGCACTCGCGCGGCGATTCGATCGTGCGGGTGTCGAGGTGTTCCTGAGCGATGTCGACCTTCCGGCCGCGCAGGAAACGGTGCGGTTGTGCGACGACGGTGCCCGGGTGCATCTCGACGAGGTCGATGTGTCCGACGCCGATGCGATGACCGCATATGCCGACGCCGTCATCGGTCGGTCCGGCCCGCCGGCCATGGTGTTCAACAATGCCGGGATCACGATGGTGGCGGGCGTTCTCGAGGAGGACGACGATCACGCGCGGCGGATCATGGCCGTGAACCTCGGCGGCGTCGTGAACGGCACCGTGGCCTTCCTCCCGCATCTGCAGGCGGCCGGCGGCGGGTCGATCGTGAACACCTCCAGCGCCTTCGGATTCCTCGGTTGCCCCACGCAGTCCGCGTACTCCGCCTCGAAGTTCGCCGCGCGCGGCTACTCCGAGACCATCCAGCTACAGCTTCGTGCCCAAGGGTCCGACGTCCGGGTGCACAGTGTTCATCCCGGCGTCGTGCACACCGAGATCGCCGCCCGCGCGTTGTACGTGACGCCCGGGGTGCGGGACTTCGTGACGCGGGGGTTCAACCGTCGCCTGCCCGGTACGCGGCCGGATGCCGCGGCAGCGGCGATCCTGCACGGGGTCCTGAGCGGCCGGGACCGCATTCCGGTCGGCCTCGACGCGCGAGCACTCGACGTCGGTGTCCGCGTCCTGGCCGGAGCGGTGCAGCGCCCGATCGCGACGCTGACCGGTCCGGTGTTCCGACGCATGCTGGGCGAGGCCGCGCTTGCCGGTTCGGCGCCGGCCGTCGTCCGGACCTGACAAGGCGAACCGTCGTCGGGCCCGACGACGGTCCGCTGTGTCCCGCTCAGTCGTTGTGCGAGGCCAGGTTCCGGGTGGCCGGACCTTCGAGGACCTCGCCGGTGTGGCTGAATCGCGAACCGTGCAGCGGGCAGTCCCAGGACTGTTCGGCATCGTTCCATCGCAGCACGCCGTAGAGGTGCGTGCACAGCGGCGCGACGGACCGCGTCTGACCCTGCACGGTGCACACGCCCTCGGGCTTCACGCCGGAACGCCCGACGCTGCCATCGCCTTCCTCGGGTGCGCCGTCGGTCGGCTTCAGCAGCGACAGGTAACCGGCGGCCATGTATCCCGCGACCTGCGCGTTGGCCGACACCGCCGAGGCCAGCGAGCCGGGGCGGCTGATCTCGGTCGTGCGCCACGGGCGCAGGGTCGTCGACCACTGTGGTTCGGAACCGAGGATGCGTCCCGTCATCGCGAGCGCCGCGGCGACGCCGTTGGTCAGACCCCACTTCGCGAAGCCGGTCGCCACCTGCACCGAGTCGACGCCCGGCAGAATCGGTCCGACATAAGGCAATTCGTCGATCGTCGTGTAGTCCTGGGCCGACCACCGCGCGACCATCTGTGCCGAGGGGAAGTGCTTCTGGCTCCAGCTGATCAGGTCGAGGACATGCTGTCGCTCGGACTTCGTCCGGCCCACCTCGTGTCCGAAGCCACCGACCATGAGCAGTTCGCGGTCGTAGCCCGGCCGGGAGACCGTCCGCAGAGAGACCGACGGGTTGTCGGAGCCGAGGTACATCTCGCCGGGGATGTCCCCGTCGACGGTGAACGCCGCGGCGTAGGACCGCTGGGGATGGACCCGGGCGAAGTAGCCGCCGCGGTCGAGGAAGGGCTGTCCGGTGGCGATGACCACCGAGTCGGCACGGACGTCACCGGCGTCGGTCGAGAGGACGTTCGGTGAGCCGTGGCGGAGGCCCTGCACACGGACGCCCTCGTAGAAGTGGCCGCCGTGTGCGCGCAGGTCGTCGGTCAGGGCACGGAGCACGACCATCGGGTCGATCTGGGCCTGACCGTCGAGGCGAATGGCAGTGCGGACGTCGAAGGGCAGCTCGGGGCAGTCGACGTGTTCGACGGGCAGGTCATGCGCGCGGCAGGCTTCGAACTCCTTCTCCACCGACTTCGCGCCGGACGCGGTGGCGGCGAAGGTGAGGGCCGCACGTTCGTCGACCTGCAGGCCGCGGTGTTCGAGATAGTGACGCAACCAGGCCTGTCCCTCGCGGTTGGCGTCGACGTAGTCCTGTACGGCCGAGTGGCCGTGGCGGCTCGCGATCGACGACAGTCGAGTGCCCTGGAGCAGCGAGAGCTTGCCGGTGGTGTGGCCGGTCGCCGCGGCGCCCATGTGCCGGGCTTCGAGGACCGCGACCGACTGGCCCGCGCGCGCCAGCAGCAGGCCGGTCGTCAGACCGGTCATGCCACCTCCGACGATGACCTGGTCGAATCTGTCGACGACGTCGATGGGCATCGTCTCCGGGCGGACATCGGGCAGGTACTCGGGGGCTGCCTCACCTGCGGGGTCGAACCAGAGGGTTTTCATGCTGACCGGGTTTGCCCTTGCCGGAGGCGCTCAAACATCGGGGCCGGAGACGATCAAACATCGGAGCCGGCGGGCCGCCGACATTTCGGGTGGCGCACTCGCAGGGTAGGGTTTTCGACTGGGAATCGAAAACACATCCGGGGTGTTGCCCGGAGGGCCGGCGGCACCCCCCCGAGCCGCGGCGAGAGGCGGTTGACATGAGCGGGTTGACTCGCGGACTGACCGGGACCGAGGAGACGGTCCGCGCCGACCTCGTGGTGGCGGGTGCCGGAATCGCCGGACTGACGGCGGCGCTCTGGGCCGCCCACGAGGGGCTCCGGGTCGTCGTGCTCAACAAGGGGCCGGGCTGGGACGTCGCGAACGCGGAGCAACCCACGTCCACGTTCTACGCGCAGGGTGGTGTCGCGGTCGTGATGCCCGGCGCGGAGACGGGAAGCTCGGACAACGCCGATTCCGTGGACCGCCACCTCGCCGACACGGTCGCCGCCGGCGGCGGTCTCACCGATGCCGCGGCGTCGGGCCTCATCCTCGCCGACGGCTGGGACTCGGTGTCGGCCCTCATCGGCTGGGGTGCCGAATTCGACCGGGACACCGACGGTCTGCTCCTGCGCACCCGTGAGGGCGGCCACACCCGCCGGCGCATCATCCACGCCGGCGGCGACGCGACCGGGGCCGCGATCCAGCGCGCGCTGCACGAGGCCGTCCGGCAGACCGCCGGCGGAGACGTGCCGCCGATCCGGTTCCTCGACGACACGATCGCCACCGCGATCCACCTCGACGACGGCCGGGCAGTCGGTGTCGCGTGCCTGCGCGACGGCCGTCCCACGTCGGTCCTCGCCCCGACCGTGCTCCTCGCGACCGGCGGGGCGGGGCACCTCTACGCCGCCACCACGAATCCGGCGGGCGCCACCTGCGACGGCATCGCGCTGGCACTGCGCGCCGGGGCGCAGGTGTCCGATCTCGAGTTCATCCAGTTCCACCCGACGATGCTCTACACCGCGGGCGCGCGGGGTCGGCGGACCCTCATCAGCGAGGCGGTGCGCGGCGAGGGCGGACGGCTCATCGACGTCGACGGCCGGTCGGTCACCGCGGGCGTCCACCCGATGGGCGATCTCGCTCCCCGCGACGTGGTGGCCGACGCGGTGCAGACCGCGATCGAGCTCACCGGGCACCCGTGCGTGTATCTCGACATCGCCGACGTCGGCGACTTCGAGGCCCGCTTCCCGACGGTGACCGCCGGTGTCCGCGCGGCCGGCCTCGACCCCGCGTCCGGACGGATCCCGGTCGTCCCCGGCGCGCACTATCTGTGCGGCGGGGTCGTGACCGACGAGTCGTCCCGCACCGCGGTCGATGGGTTGCTCGCGGCCGGCGAAGTCGCGCGCACCGGGCTGCACGGCGCCAATCGGCTGGCATCGAACAGCCTGCTGGAAGGCCTGGTGATGGGCCGTCGCGCGGCCGCCGTGGCAGTCGCGCGTCGCGAGATCCCGGTCCCCGAATGCGCCGAACTGAAGGCCGAGCAGCCGGTCCCCGTCCTGGACCGCGAACAGCTCCAGAACATGATGACGCGTCATGTCGCGCTACGACGGTCGGCTGCCGGTCTCGCCGAAGTCGCCGCGACGCTCGCCGCCGCGCCGCGTCGGACGGCCGACTCGGTACGCGACATCGAGGACGCGGCACTCACGCTCACCGCGTCCGCGGTCGTCGCCGCCGCTGCCGCGCGCACCGAATCCCGCGGAGCGCATGTCCGCACGGATTACCCGTTGACCGCCGATGTGGCGGAGTCGCGGGTGTTCCGGATCGTCGACGGCGAATTGCGGGAGGCCCGTCCCGTGGGCCTACCCGGCTGAGCGGGCCGGTCAAGTCGACGCCTCCGGGGTGCCGTGGGAGATAGATTGACCCCGATGACCCAGATCTCCGCAGACGGTTCGGGGCCCCAGGGCGCCCCCGATCGCGACGGCCCGGATTCCCGCGCCCCTGTTCTCGGGGACCCGGAACGAATCACCCTCGAGCTCGGACACATCACCCTGCATGCGCTCGCGTGGGGTCCCGCGGCCGGTCCGGTGGCCGTGTGCCTGCACGGATTTCCCGACTCGGCATGGACGTGGCGGCATCTCGGGCCCGAACTCGCCGGCGCCGGGTACCGCGTGGTCGCCCCGTTCACACGCGGTTACGCACCGTCGGAGATACCGGAGGACAACGACTTTCACGTTGCGGCGCTGGTCTACGATGCGCTGGCGGTTCATCGCGCGGTCGGAGCCGGCGCCGACGCCGTCCTGATCGGGCACGACTGGGGCGCGATGACGGCGAACGCGGTGGCGCACCGCGACGACAATCCGTACGCGCGGGTGGTCTCGATGTCGGTCCCGCCGGTTCCGGCGGTCCGGCGCTCGATCGGAAGTGGGGTCGACGGCGTCAAGACGCTCGCGCGTCAGGCGGTGATGAGCTGGTACATCGCGTTCAATCAGCTGCCGTGGTTGCCCGAACGGACTCTCGACCGCCTCATCCCGCTCCTGTGGCGCCGCTGGCGGCTGGATTCGGCGGCGACCCCTGTCCGGCCCGACCACCGACTGGACGTCGACCACGCGCTCGCGGCGCTGCCCACACGTGCCCATCGGACAGCCGCGCTCGGGTACTACCGCGCACTTCGCCGGCCGCGGACCCATCCTCGGTACGCCGCGTTGCGGAACGACTGGCTGGGCGAATCACGTTCTCCCACACTGTATTTGCATGGTGCAGACGACGGGTGCATGCAGTCGCGTCTTGCGGACGCGGTCCGCGAGGTGTTGCCGGCGGGCAGTGCGGCCGCGGTCGTCGCCGGGGCGGGCCATTTCCTGCACCTCGACCAGCCGGACGAGGTGAACGCGAGGATCCTCGCGTTCCTCGGTTCGGACGCGCGGGGCCAAGAGGGTGGCACCGGACCGGCCCGCTTCGTACACTGACCCGCGGGATCTTCACCGCACCGTGGCCACCGGGGGAGGGCCACCGCAGAAGCGCATGCCGGGGGGCTTGCCACCGGGCGGCAGGAAGCCGACGGGTACGAGAAGACGACCGTGCGCGCCACACGGGTGTGGTCGCGCGAAGATCTCGCGGCGATGCAAGGCATGAAGGGGAGTCCGTATGAACGGCGAAGGCTGTTGGTCGACGGTGGTGTGCCGGCCGACCGAACGCGCGGCGCTGGGGCTGTCGGGTGACTCCGATTGGTTGCTGCAATGCCGTCTGGCGATCGGCCATCGGGGCAATCACGCCACCGACGCGAGTACTCACCCACGGCACGACCGCCGGCTGTGGCTCGAATGGAACGACTTCGACGACCGCGCGCAGTCGCTCATCGAACGCAATCCGTGCCCGGTCCCGTCCCCAGAGGGCGCCGGATGCGTGTTCTTCGCCGGGCACGGCGGCCCACACTTCTATGCGCGCAGCAACGGCCACGCACCGTCGGTGATGACCGGCGCGAGCGCTTCCAACCCGCAGACCGTCGCGCCTGATCACGCCGTCGACCCGCTGCGTCAGCCGCCGCCGCAGATGGGTTCGTCACAGATGGGTTCGTCACGGATGGGTTCGCACCGCCTGCCCGACTCGCACCCGGCTGCCCTGCCGACGCAACCGCCGGCGGCCGAGCCCGAACCGGGTGAGTACCGCGGCGGACGCCGGTCGACCAATGCCGAGCCGCTGGCCGCCGAGGACTACCACGGCCGACGCCACCGGACCGACGGCTACGACGTCGCCTACTCGCCGGCGCCGGACCCCGGCAGATCGTTCGACGGACAGGCAGGCAGCGGCCAGGCCGGCCCGTCCGTCCGTGTCCCGAATTCGGAGACGACGGGCATCGCGCCGCGGAACGTCCCGGCCGTGCCCGTGCCCGACCCCACCGCTCCGGGATTCGACGCGGCGCGTGTTGCCGCCATCGGGGACGCGCTCGACGAGGTCGCCGCCGCCCTGGCCAAACTGGCTGCAGCACTCCGCTCGTAGGGGCATCCGAAAAACCACGAAACCGCTGGTTCTCACAACACCGCTTTCTGAGGAGCGCCCGGAGCTTGCGGAGGCGCGGCCAACCCACCGCTCCCTGAGGAGCGCCCGGAGCTTGCGGAGGGCGCGTCACGAAGGGTCTGCCCCCGTCTCGCCAGGACCCTTCGTGACGCTCGCAAGCTCGCTCCTCAGGGGGCGGAGGGTGACGCTCGCAAGCTCGCTCCTCAGGGGGCGGAGGGTGACGCGCGCACGTTTCCTTTTCCGCCGGCGCATACGGTAGGGGGGTACCGTTTCGGGTTCGGCGGTGGTATACCTGGTCGGGCATACCCTTGAGGGGTATTCGGACGGGAGAGATCATGGACGAGCACCAGCACGGCTACATCGGCCGGAAGGATGACTATCTGCGCCGCCTGAAGCGCATCGAAGGTCAGGCGCGCGGTCTGCAGCGGATGGTGGAGGAAGACACCTACTGCATCGACATCCTGACGCAGGTGTCTGCGATGACCAAGGCGCTGCAAGCGGTCAGCCTCGGCCTCCTCGAAGAGCACATGGCCCACTGCGTCGTGCATGCCGCGCAGGAGAGCGACGAGGCCGGCAAGGCCAAGGTCGACGAGGCCATGGCCGCGATCACCCGCCTGGTCAAGTCCTGACCGTCCTTCCTGATCCAACCCCGTTGACTTCGACGATCCGAGGAGTATCCGCATGAGCACCACCAGCACCTACACCGTCACCGGCATGACCTGCGGCCACTGTGCCGCGTCCGTTCGCGAGGAGATCGAGGCGCTGCCGGGCGTGACCAGTGTCGAGGTCACCGTCGACGACGGCTCGGTGCGGGTCGCGGCCGACCGTGAACTCGGTCGAGACGAGGTCGCGGCCGCCGTCACCGAAGCCGGCTACGCGCTGGTCTGACCATGAGATCCGTTGTCACCGGGCCCCTGGCCTACGTCGTCGCGCTGATCGCGGTCTTCGTGATCGCGTTCGGCGTCGGGCGTGCGTGGGGCCCCGACGTGGAGCCGGTGACTCACGACGCACCGTCACACGGCGTCGTCACCGGCGAACCGACATCCGACCCGCATGAAGGTGGTCACCCATGACCGCGAGCACCGGACAACTGGTCGACCTCGACATCTCCGGCATGACCTGCGCGTCCTGCGCCAACCGTATCGAGCGCAAGCTCAACAAGATCGACGGTGTGACCGCGTCGGTGAACTACGCGACCGAACGTGCCCACGTCGAGGTACCTGCGGGTCTGTCGGCCGGCGACCTCGTCGAGGTGGTCCGCGCGGCCGGCTACGACGCGTCGCCGATCCTGACCGATTCGTCGGCGGACGCTCCGGAGAACCCAGATGCGGGGTCCGGCGATCCCGAATTGGACGGTCTGCGGCAGCGCCTGATCGTCTCCGCGATTCTCTCGGTGCCGGTGATCGCGCTTGCGATGATCCCGGCGCTGCAGTTCACGTACTGGCAGTGGTTGTCCCTGACGCTCGCCGCGCCGGTCGTCGTGTGGGGGGCCTACCCGTTCCACCGCGCAGCGTGGATCAACCTGCGCCACGGCGCCACGACGATGGACACCCTCGTGTCCGTCGGCACCCTCGCGGCGTTCGGATGGTCGCTGTACGCGCTGTTCCTCGGCACCGCGGGCACGCCCGGGCTCACCCACGGATTCGACCTGCTGCCCCAGCGGACCGACGGATCGTCGCACATCTACCTCGAGGCCGCGGCCGGAGTCACGACCTTCCTGCTGGCCGGCCGCTATTTCGAGAAGCGCGCCAAGCGGCGGGCCGGTGACGCACTCGCCGCGCTGATGGACCTCGGGGCCAAGGACGTCGTCGTCCGAAGGTCCGACGGCGCCGAGTCCCGAATCCCCATCGCGCAGCTGGCGGTCGGCGACGAGTTCGTGGTCCGGCCCGGTGAGAAGATCGCCACCGACGGAGTCGTCGTCGACGGTGCGTCGGCGGTCGACGCGTCGATGGTCTCCGGTGAGTCGGTGCCGGTCGAGGTCACCTCCGGCGACTCGGTGGTCGGCGCGACCGTCAACACCAGCGGTCTGCTCGTCGTGCGTGCGACCGCTGTCGGTTCCGACACCGCGCTCGCCCAGATGGCCCGCATGGTGACGGCGGCGCAAGAGGGCAAGGCCGACGTCCAGCGACTGGCCGACCGGATCTCGTCGGTGTTCGTCCCGATCGTGATCGCGATCTCGCTTGCGACCCTGGGCTTCTGGCTTGGCGTGGCGTCCACGACCGACTTCGCCGGTGGCGATGTGACCTTCGCGTTCACCGCCGCCGTCGCGGTCCTCATCATCGCGTGCCCGTGCGCGCTCGGACTCGCCACTCCGACGGCCCTGATGGTCGGTACCGGGCGAGGGGCACAGCTGGGCATCCTGCTGAAGGGCCCGGAGGTGTTGGAATCGACGCGACGCGTCGACACGATCGTGCTGGACAAGACCGGCACCGTGACGACGGGTGAGATGTCGCTGTCCGGGATCACCGTGGCCGACGGCTATGCGCGCGAACAGGTCCTGGGCTGGGCGGCATCGGTGGAGTCGGGATCGGAACACCCGATCGCGGCGGCCATCGTCGACGCGGGACGCGACCACATCGACTCCCGCGTCCGTGATTTCGTGTCCACGCAGGGCGCCGGTGTCGCCGGGATCGTCGGCGACCGGTTCGTGACAGTGGTGTCGCCGAACACGATCGACGCGCCCCTGCCACCGCCGCTCGACGATGCGGTGGTCGTCGCGGAATCCGACGGCGCAACCGCGGTCGTCGTCCTGATCGCCGAGGATTCCTCCGAAGAGCCTGCCCGACAACCTGTTCCCGTCGCGGTTCTCGTGGTGGCGGACCAGGTCAAACCCTCGTCGGCCGCGGCGATCGCCGAGTTCCGGCGACTGGGTCTGATTCCGATGTTGCTCACCGGCGACAATGAGGGCGCCGCCCGGGCCGTGGCCTCGAGTGTCGGAATCGACGACGTCACCGCCGGGGTCAGTCCGAAGCGGAAGCTCGAGGTGATCGCCGAACTGCAGGAGCAGGGCCACGTGGTGGCGATGGTCGGGGACGGGATCAACGACGCCGCGGCGCTTGCGCAGGCGGATCTCGGCCTCGCGATGGGTACCGGCACCGACGTCGCGATGGCCGCCAGCGATCTGACGATCGTGAGCGGTGACCTGCGCGCGGTGGCCGATGCCATTGCTCTGGCGCGTCGAACCCTCGGCACCATCAAGGGAAACCTGTTCTGGGCCTTCGGGTACAACGTCGCGGCCATTCCTCTCGCCGCCGCCGGGATGCTGAATCCCATGATCGCCGGCGCGGCCATGGCGCTCTCGTCGGTGTTCGTCGTCGGCAACAGCCTGCGACTCCGCGGGTTCACGCCGCGGCGCTGATAGGAAACCGCCCTCGCCGGCTACGCCGACGACTCCTCGTCGTCTATGGTTCGCCGGCGGGCGGTTTTCGATCGGGTGCCCGACCGTCAGGCGCTGGTGGCGACCCGTGCGGCCGCGTGCCGCCCGGCGCGCCGGCCGAAGTAGGAGCCCTCGCCCAATTGCGTTCCGCTGCAGTATCCCTTGCAGTCCTGCGCGATGTTGGTGGCACTGGCCCCGGCGGCGTAGAGCCCGCGGATGACGGTGCCCGACTCGTCGAGCACCTCGCCGTCCAACGACGTCGCCATACCGCCCATGGTGAACCCGGCGTACATGGCCTTGCCGAGCGACAGGTCGTATGCCGCCCACGGTCCGGTGTCCTGGGGCTCGAGGAACTCGGGTGCCTTGTGGAAGTCGGGGTCTTCCTTCTTCGCTGCGTTCTCGTTGTAGCGGGCCATGGTCGCCTGCAGCTTGCCCTCGGGGATGCCGAGGTCCCGCTCCATCTCCTCGATGGTCTCCCAGCCGTCGATCAACGGGACCAGGTAGTTCTGCTTCTCGTTCATGTGCGACTCGTTGACGATGAGGTAAGCCACCGAATCAGGTTGCTCGAGAACGAATCCCGATGTCCGCGCATGGTAGGAGTCCTCGGTGACGAACCGCTCGCCGAATTTGTTCACGATGACGCCCATGACCATGCTTGCGGGCGGGTAGATCGGCGCGGTGATGAACGCCTTGTCCATGTATTTCAGTGCGGCGCCGACCGATCGGCCCATGCGCAGGCCGAGGCCGTCGTCGTAGGTGTTGCCGAGCACGAACGGCTTCTCGGCGAGATGCGGGGTGTGTTCGGCGACCATGTCGGGGTTCATCACGAAACCGCCGGCGGCGATGATCACCGAGTCCGCGCGGATGACGCCCTCGGCGTCGGGCGTCTTCCACGTCACGCCGACGACCGCACCCTGCTCGTCGACGACCAACTGGCGGGCGCCGGTCTCATACCGGACCTCGGCACCCAGCTCGTTGAGACGGGTGACGAGCAGATCGATGACCAGCTTCGCGCCCCCGGTCTCCCCGGGTACCGGGACCTTGTGCCCGCGTGGCGCGGGGACGGCCTGGTTCTTGAACGGCCAGACCTTCTCGTTGCCGGTGAACATCAGTCCCTCGGTACCGGGCTGGATCACGGCCTTCTCCGGATAGAAGCTGCGCTCGAAGGTGAAGCCGAGTCCTTCGAGCCAGTTGAAGTGGTCGACGCTGTCGACGCAGTAGGCGTGGATCTTGTCGGCCTCGGGTTCGATCGACACGGCGGTGAGGTACTTCTCCATCTCTTCGACGGAGTCGTCCTGGCCCGTGGCCTGCTGTACTGCGGTCCCGCCGCCGAGGTAGAAGAATCCACCGGAGAGCGAGGTGGTGCCGCCGGGCGCGGCGGCGCGCTCGAGCAACAGCACACGCGCGCCGTTGGCAGCGGCCTCGGCGGCGGCGCATCCGCCGGCGATGCCGAATCCGATCACGACGACGTCGACCTCGTCGGAGAACTCACTCACCGAATCAAGTGCGACGGTCTCGGGGATCTCGGTGCTGGTAGCCATACCGCTCAGATTAGCGGACAAACTAGAACCTGTTCTAGTCTTGATAACGATTCGTCGACGGGGTGCCGTCGGTGGTCACCGCACGGTCTCGGACCATCCGGCGCACGGCATATTCACAGGGTTCTCCGGTACCAAGGGATATGGCCTCGATCACCACGCGTCACGCATCCTCGCCGGCTCCCGCGCTGGCCGGCGTGGTCGCCGTCGGCGCGGCCCTCGCCGCGGGCGAACTGGCCGCCGTCCCGATCTCGCCCGACGCCTCCCCGTACTTCGCAGTCGGCTCGTCGGTCGTCGACCATTCGCCCGAGGCCGTACGCAAGTGGGCCATCGAGACGTTCGGCGTTGCCGACAAGCTCGCCTTGTTCATCGGGATGGGCATCATCATCGCGGTGCTCGCGGCGGCGTGCGGATACCTCGAACGACGACGACCTCCGCTCGGCTCGGTGATCATCGGAGCCTTCGGGTTGGTCGGGATGCTGGCCGCACTCAACCGTCCCGATGCCGGTTGGACGCACGCACTGCCGTCGATCATCGCCGGCGTCGTCGGGATCGTTGTGCTGCGCGTCCTCATCGCGCAGCTACGTCCCAAGGGGGCGGAGTCCCCCGAGGCGGATCCCGACGCCGCGGGCGACGAGCCCACATCGGCTGTGCGGTCGGGTTTCTCGCGCCGCTTCGTGCTCACCGCCGGCGGTATCGCGGCCGCCGCGGTCGTCGTCGGTGTCGTGGCCCGGCGAGTGCTCGCCGACACTGCGGGCGTCGTCGCCGACCGCGCCCGAGTGCTGTTGCCGCGTGCGGCGAGCCAGGCGCCGCCGATCCCGGCCGGTGCGCAGCTCGAGCTCTCGGGTGCAACCCCTTTCATGACCAGCAACGCCGACTTCTACCGCATCGACACCGCGTTGCAGGTTCCGACGCTCACGACCGACGAGTGGCGACTGCGGATTCACGGGGACGTCGACCGCGAGGTGACCCTGTCCTGGGACGACCTGCTCGCCATGCCGATGACCGAGCGGATCGTGACGCTCGCCTGCGTGTCGAACGAGGTCGGTGGCGACCTCGTCGGCAACGCCAAGTGGCTGGGGGTGCCGATGCGCGAGGTCCTCGATCTTGCCGGGGTCAGGCCCGGGTCGGACATGTTGCTGTCCACGAGTGTGGACGGATGGACCTGCGGCACACCGATTTCGGCGGTGACCGATGGGCGAGACGCGCTTCTCGCCGTCGGGATGAACGGCTCGCCGCTTCCCCTCGAGCACGGATACCCGGTCCGGCAGGTGGTGCCGGGGCTGTACGGGTACGTCTCGGCGACCAAATGGGTCATCGACTGGGAGATCACGCGGTTCTCCGAGGCCAAGGCCTACTGGACGACACGCGGGTGGTCGGCGCTCGGCCCGATCAAGATGGCGTCGCGCTTCGACCGTCCGGCCGATGGCACCGAGCATCCGGCCGGGGAGGTCGTCGTGGCCGGCACCGCATGGGCCCAGCACACGGGCGTCGAGCGCGTCGAGGTGCGCGTCGACCAGGGGCCATGGCAACCCGCGGAGCTGACGACGGAGTACAGCATCGACACGTGGCGGCAGTGGCGGTTCGCCTGGCAGGCGACCAAGGGCAACCACACCCTCGAGTGCCGGGCGATCGACAAGCAGGGCAAGCCGCAGATCGAGCGCTATCAGGCACCGGCACCCGACGGCGCGAGCGGACTCGACGACCGCACCTACACCATCGTCTAGGGCGACGCGGAGCCCAAGCCCGGAAAGACTCGGCAGGCCAGCGGGACGACATCTGTACAGACACCTGTCCAGAAATAGCGAAAACCGCAGCGTCAAGGGTTGAGTGAGGTATCTGACTCACCTGAGCTGTCGCTGAGAGCGCATGTTATGTTCATCGCACCTTTATGTGAGCCGGGTGACAGCCATCCTGTCCCATCCGAGCACCTCGTGACCTGCGTCAGGTCGTCCGCTGCGCCCACACATGGCGGAGCTGCACGATCTGGAAGCGGGTCACCTCGTTGACAAGACGCGCCGAGTCCTGGCGCCGAACCGCGGCGCTGCTCGATGGCGCCGGACCAGACAGGTGAGATAGATGACAGTGGGTGTCGTGCGCGAGACGGCCGAGGGAGAGCGCCGGGTGGCGCTGGTCCCGAAGGTCGTCGCCGCGCTGGTGGGCAAGGGTGTGCCCGTCGTGGTGGAGTCGGGGGCCGGTCTCGGCGCCCTGATCCCCGACGAGGCGTACACCGAGGCCGGTGCGACGATCGGCGATCCATATGGGTCCGATGTGGTCCTGAGGGTGTCGCCGCCGTCGGATGCGGAGATCGCGAAGCTGCGGAGCGGGCAGAAGCTGATCGGCTTTCTCGCGCCGCGCAACGCCGACAATCAGATCGCCACGTTGCGGGAAGCAGGCGTGGAGGCGTACGCGGTGGAAGCCATTCCGCGTATCTCGCGCGCCCAGGTGATGGACGCGCTGAGTTCGCAGGCGAATGTCGCAGGTTACAAGTCGGTCGTGGTGGCCGCGGATGTGTCGACGCGGTTCTTCCCGATGCTGACCACGGCGGCCGGCACGGTGAAGCCGGCGACGGTGCTGGTCCTGGGTGTCGGTGTGGCCGGGCTGCAGGCCTTGGCCACGGCCAAGCGTCTGGGTGCGCGGACCACCGGTTACGACGTGCGTCCCGAGGTCGCCGAGCAGGTCCGTTCGGTCGGCGCGCAGTGGCTCGATCTGGGCATCGACGCCGCCGGTGAGGGCGGGTACGCCCGTGAGCTCACCGACGACGAGCGCGCGCAGCAGCAGCAGGCTCTCGAAGACGCGATCAAGGGTTTCGACGTGGTGATCACCACTGCGCTGGTGCCGGGTCGTCCGGCTCCGCGTCTGGTGACCGCGGCCGCGGTCGAGGGTATGAAGCCGGGCAGTGTCGTCGTCGACCTCGCCGGTGAGACCGGCGGTAATTGCGAGCTGACCGAGCCGGGTCAGACCGTCGTGAAACACGACGTCACCATCGCCGCTCCGCTGAACCTGCCGGCCACGATGCCGGAGCACGCCAGCGAGCTGTACTCGAAGAACCTGCTGGCGCTGATCGAGCTGATGCTCGACGACAACGGCTCCATCACACCGGATTTCGACGACGAGGTCGTCGCGGCTGCGTGTGTCACCCGTACCGAGCAGGAGGTGTCTGCCTGATGTATGCCGGTCTTCTCGCGAATCTCGCGATCCTGGTGCTCGCCGGGTTCGTCGGTTTCGCCGTCATCTCCAAGGTCCCCAACACCCTGCACACTCCGTTGATGTCGGGCACCAACGCCATTCACGGCATCGTCGTGCTCGGTGCACTGGTCGTGCTGGGCAAGTTGCCCGCCGACGCCGGGTGGGGTGTGCGCATCATCGCGTTCGTCGCGCTGGTGTTCGGCACGCTCAACGTCATCGGTGGCTTCGCGGTCACCGACCGGATGCTGGGCATGTTCAAGGGTAAGAAAGAGGTGGCCAAGTGAACGGCTCCCCAGAGACTTCTGTGTCACAGCTGGTACTCGCGGCGGGTGCGCATACCCCGAGTGAGGGCGTCGGCTACCTGGTGACCGCGCTCTACATCGTCTCGTTCTCCCTGTTCATCTACGGTCTGATGGGTCTGACCGGACCGAAGACCGCGGTGCGTGGCAACTGGATCGCCGCGGTCGGTATGGGTCTGGCCGTCGCCGCAACGTTGCTTTACGTGTGGAACGAAGGAGCTGTCGGCTCCGACGGGCACTCGACCGAGGGCGTACCGACGATCAACTGGGTGCTCATCGCCGTCGGTCTGATTCTCGGTGTGGCGCTGGGAATTCCGCCCGCACTCAAGACCAAGATGACGGCCATGCCGCAGCTGGTGGCGCTGTTCAACGGCGTCGGCGGCGGCACCGTCGCGCTCATCGCGTGGGCCGAGTTCATCGAGACCTCCGGGTTCTCGTCGTTCCACAACGTCGAACCGGCGTCGCCGCTGGTGATCGGTTCGCTGATCGCCGCAATCATCGGGTCGGTCTCGTTCTGGGGTTCGCTGGTGGCGTTCGCGAAGCTGCAGGAGATCATGCCCAAGGGGCTGGAGAAGACCTTCGTCTCCAACGCGAAGCTGTTCCAGGCCGCCAACATCGTGCTGCTGATCGTGGCGCTGGGGCTGGCGATCTATCTCGGTGTCAACGCCTCCAACGGTGGTGGCGCGAGCGTCTGGTGGATGGTCGGAGTCCTGGTCGCCGCGGGCGTGATGGGTCTGTTCGTGGTGTTCCCCATCGGTGGTGCGGACATGCCGGTCGTCATCTCGCTGCTCAATGCGATGACCGGTCTGTCGGCTGCGGCCGCGGGTATCGCGCTGGACAACACGGCGCTGATCGTGGCCGGGATGATCGTCGGCGCGTCGGGTTCGATCCTGACCAACCTCATGGCCAAGGCGATGAACCGGTCGATCCCCGCGATCGTGTTCGGTTCGTTCGGTGGTGGCGATGCTGCTGCCGCGGGCGGTCCGGGTGCGGCCGGCGGCACCGTCAAGGCGACCTCGGCTGCCGACGCCGCGATCCAGATGGCATATGCCAACCAGGTCATCGTCGTCCCCGGTTACGGTCTGGCCGTGGCGCAGGCCCAGCATGCGGTCAAGGAGATGGCGAAGCTGTTGGAGGCCAAGGGTGTCGAGGTCAAGTACGCGATCCACCCGGTCGCCGGTCGCATGCCCGGGCACATGAACGTGCTGCTGGCCGAGGCCGACGTCGAGTACGACTCGATGAAGGAGATGGACGACATCAACGGCGAGTTCAGCCGGACCGACGTCGCCATCGTCATCGGCGCCAACGACGTCACCAACCCCGCGGCGCGCAATGATCCGAGTAGCCCGATCCACGGCATGCCGATCCTCAACGTCGACGAGGCGCGATCGACCATCGTGCTCAAGCGGTCGATGAGTTCGGGTTACGCCGGTATCGAGAACCCGCTGTTCTTCGCCGACGGCACCAGCATGCTCTTCGGCGACGCCAAGAAGAGCGTCGACAGCGTCATCGAGGAACTCAAGGCGCTCTAGCGTTTTCGTGACCAACCGAGGCCCCGGCAACCGTTCTGGTTGCCGGGGCCTCGGCTGTTTCTCGGCGGGGAAACACCTCGATACGTTGAATCGAGCACCGTCACCTGTCAAGATGGTTATGTGTCGGGTTTTGTGTTCGTCAGCGGGCGGTCGAGCCTCGATTTCGCGGGTACGATGCTGTGGCGTCGAACCATACGTACCGAACTCCTCGGCGACTCCGGTGACCTGTCCCGGTGGTTCTCCGAAGCGGGACTCTTCGACCTGGTGGACGATCCGGACACCGTGGACATCGAGTACGCCCGACGGGTTCGTGAGGCGATCTACGACGTGGTGGTCGGTTGCCTCGGCTCCGGCGACGACACGTCCGTCGGCAGGAGGAACTTCGATCCCGAGTCCGCTGCCGTGCTCAATTCTGCTGCCGCCACGCCTCTGCCCACTGTCACGCTGGACATCGACGGAATGGCGAAAGTGACAGGGACGACTCGTAATGGATTGAGTCTGCTCGCGCGGGACGCCATCGAGTTGCTCGCGTCCGCCGACCTCGCCAAGATGCGCGAGTGCTCGAACCCTGACTGCACCCGGTTGTTCGTGGACGTGTCGCGCGGCGGCTCACGGCGGTGGTGTGGCATGGCTGAATGCGGCAATCGCAAGAAGGCGGCGGATTATCGACGCCGCCACAAGGAACTCTCCACCTGAATCCTCTCCGCGAGGAAGTTCTCCCGTTACTCGGTCGATCATCGCCGGTGCCGGGTCCGCACGATCCTGCGCCCGGACGGTCGTCGGGCGCGGGTGGCCGCGCAGCCGTGTTACGGCGTCATGACGGCTCTGAAACGACGGAAATACCTGGTAGTGCCGCGTATCCGAATTTGAGTAACCCCCTTGACAGGTGACGAATCGAAGGTACACACTCGGTGCAATCCGTAACCGGTTAAGCCGGTGACGGAGTCCCGGGAAGTCATCTACGGTGCGCCGCTGCGCCGTCTCCTTCTGTCGAGAGAGATCGAACTCCATTGACGAAACCACCACTCGCGGCCTCGACGACCGCGCCCACGACCCTCACCCCAGCCGAAGTCGCCGGTCGCCTGGAGCGACTGCCCTGGTCGCCCGTGCAGCGAAACCTGTTCCTGGTCATCGCAACTGCGTGGTTCTTTGATTCCATCGACCTGGGGGCGATGACCTTCTTGCTCTCACCCATCAGCGACCACTTCGATCTCAGCCCGGCGCAGACCGGCGTACTGGGGAGTGCGAGTTTCGCCGGGATGTTCTTCGGTGCCATCGGTGCAGGAGCGCTGGCCGACCGGTTCGGTCGCCTGCGTGTCTTCAAGTACAGCATCGTGATCTGGGGGCTCGCCAGCGTCGGCCTCTCGTTCGCTTGGTCGTACGAATCGATGCTGGCCTTCCGGTTCGTGCTGGGAATCGGTATGGGGGCTGAATTCCCGGTCGCTGCAGCAATTCTCGCCGAATTCATGCCGTCGTCGAAACGTGGCCGGTATGCGGCCCTGCTGGAGGGAGCGTGGCCGCTCGGATTCATCTCTGCCGGCGCGCTCTCCTATCTCCTGGTCGCCTCGCAATTCGGCTGGCGGGGCTTCTTTCTCATGCAGGCCGGGCTCGCCGTGATCGCGTTGATCGTCCGCAGGAACTTGCCTGAGTCACCGCGGTGGCAGATCGCCAGGGGCCATGAGGCGGACGCCGAACGAACGCTCAGCGCCTTCGAGCAGCGGGTGCGGGAGGCCACCGCCGAACCACTTCCCGACTACACGCCGATTCCGGACGTCGGCCCCGGCACGGCGGGTGGCGAGCGCTTCTCGACGTCCGCAACAGAGCACGCACTTTGACCGTGTGGGCGGTGTGGTTCTGCCTGATGACCGGTTACTACGGGTTGACCACCTGGATCGGTAAGCTCCTCACCGACAGCGGTCTGGATGTCGCGAAGAGCATCGGATTCGTTCTGGCCATGGGGCTCTGGGGGATTCCCGGGTTCTTGTCGGCCGCCTATCTCATCGAGCGTCTCGGGCGTCGATACTGCCTGGCGGGATACACCGTAGGTTCCGGAATCGCCGCCTTCTTCTACGGCCAGAGCTCGGGCACCGTCGAGCTCATCGTTGCCGGCTCCTTCCTGCAGTTCTTCTTCTTCGGCATGTTCTCCTCCATTTTCGCCTACACGCCGGAGCTGTTCGCCACCAACAGCCGAGGCACCGGCGTCGGATCAGCCACGGCGATGGGTCGCCTCGGCTCCGTGTTCGGTCCGCTCGCCGTCCCGGCACTGCTCGGCTTCGGCGGAACCGGACTCGTATTCACGACCAGTGCGGTGCTTTTCGCTATCGGCGCGGGCGTCGTCCTGACCATGCTCCCCGAGACCAAGAATGCCGTACTCGAGCAGATCGACTAGTCAGAACCACAACGCAGAGGACGTGACCACATCACATGAACATCGACGAGTATCTGTACTTCGTGCGCCGTGCCTTCGACGGAATGCTCGATGCACTCGAGCTACTCGGTGACGAGCACGCCAACGAGGCGCCGCCCCTTGCCGGGGCCAACCCGCCGTGGGCGATCGCATATCACTGCACCGAGGTGGTCGACTATTGGATCGGGCATCTCATCGCCGACCGGCCGAGTCGGCGTAACCGCGCGGCGGAGTTCACGGCCAGGGGGTCGGTCGCCGACCTACGTGGCCGGGTGACCGCACTGCAGTCCCGACTGGTCGACGACCTCGCGGGCTTCGATCCGACCGCGCCGCTGCTGAACAGCCCGCCGAGCGCCTATGAGGGACCCGCCCGAGAGCTGTCGCCGTGTGGGGTCCTTCTGCACGTACTGGAAGAACTCGCCCAGCACCACGGGCAGATCGAGCTGTCCCGGGACGCGCTTCTCGCGCTGGCCGGTGATCGGCGATGAGCATCGTGTCCCCGGATAATCGAACATGGGCGGGGCGAACGGGTTTCGACGATCTGGAGCTCACCCGACTCTCGCAGCGATCTGGTGCCAAATGGGCGCGGGTGCGCACCGACGGGGTGATACCGGCGTGGGTGGCCGATATGGACTTCCCGCTCGCGCCGGAGATCAACGACGAGCTGGTCGAGTTCGTCGCACGGGGGGACCTGGGGTATCCCGATTGGTTGAGCGGCACACCCCTCCGCAGTGCTTTCGCGCGGCGCATGCTCGACAAGTACGGATGGAACGTGAACCCCGCACACGTCCGGGAACAGACCGATCTCATCCAAGCGCTGCAACTGCTCTTGCGGTTGAGCACCGCGCCCGGCGACGCGGTGGCGATCCAGACACCGAACTACCCGCCGTTCCTCGCGACCCTCGAGACGATGCGACTGCGGAGTGTCGAGGTGCCCTTCCGGCGGACATCGTCGGGATGGTGCCTCGACTTCGACGAGTTCGAGCAGTTGCTCCGGCTCCATCGGCCGAAGGTTCTGGTTCTCGTCAATCCTCACAACCCCACCGGTCGGGTGCACACCCGTGCAGAACTCAATCGGATCGCCGAACTGGCCGACCAGTTCGACCTCCTGGTGATCAGTGACGAGATCCACGCCGAATTGGTCTACCGCCCGCACCGCCACATTCCGTTCGGCTCGATCAATGAGTCCGCGGCGGCACGAACCGTGACGATCACGTCTGCGGGGAAGGCCTTCAATCTGGCCGGATTGCGTTGCGCAGTGGTTCACTACGGCTCCCGGGACCTCCTACGACGACGGGACGCCGAGCCGCCGGACCTCTACGGCACGGTTTCGGTGCTCGGCGTGATCGGTCATGTTGCGGCATGGCAGAAGGCATCGGATTGGCACGGCGAGCTGATCCGGGTGCTGGATCGTAACCGCAGGCGGGTGCACGACTTCCTCGGGGCGACGCTGCCCGAAGTTGTCCATCACCTTCCCGAGGCCACGTACCTGAGCTGGGTGGACGTCTCGGCATTCGGGCTCGACGACCCCGTCGATGCGATCCGGCGCCGAGGCCGTGTCCTCGTGGACGGTGGTCGGGGATTCGGGGGATCGAGTGCGGACCACATTCGCATCAACTTCGCCACCTCGGCGTCGATCCTGGAGCAGATCCTGGAAGGAGTAGCTGCCGGACTCATCCGGTGACTCTCGTCGAGATGAGGACCGGTCAGGAATCGAGAAGCCGTTGGTCCCGTCGACGCCGTACTGTCGGCACATCGCCCGACCGCAACGGAGGAAGTTATGTCCCTGTCACTTCGGTCACTGTCGCTCTGGTACCAGCGAAGGACCAACGAGCGCACCGTCGCTCGCATCCGCAAGAAGTCCGGATCGATGTGGGGGATGGAGATGCTCATCCTGCGCACGACCGGTCGACGCTCGGGTCTCGTGCGCGAGACACCGCTGAGCTGGTTCCCCGACGGTGACGACTGGCTGGTCGTCGCCTCGGGTGGCGGCAAGCGCAATCCGGACTGGTTCGCCAACTTGACCGCCCATCCCGATGGCGTGTCGGTCGAGCGGCATGGGGAGGCTCCGGTGCCGGTGACGCCGGTGGTCCTCGACGCTGCTGAGCGGCAGATCGCGTGGAACACGGTGGTCGAGGCGCAGCCGCGATACGCGAAGTATCAAAAGAAGTCGTCGCGTGAGTACCCGCTCGTCCGACTTGTCGCCGGTCGGTGACATTCGTGGTCCGAGACGGGGGCCGGGTGGGAGCTGGGGTGCGACAGCCGCGGCGGGGTTGATGGAGTAACCCCGGAGTGCTCCGCGGAACACTCTCGACCTCGGGTTGAGCCCCGAAAGACTGTCGGTGCCGGGCGATATCTTGTTCTTGTTCTTATCGCTCGATTCTGGGGGTTGCGGTGGGGGTCGGTGCTTTTCGTTGCGGTGGAGATGTGTCGTCGATGTTCGACGGTGCGGATCCGGCGTCGTTGTCTGATGAGGTGCTCGAGGGTCGGGTGCTGGGTTACGCCGCTCAGATCACGGCGCTGACAGCGGACTTCCTTGAACTGGTGGCAGAACTGGATGAGCGGGAGTCGTGGCGGGGGCCGGGGATTCATTCGCTGGCGCACTGGTTGTCGTGGAAGGCCGGCATCGCACCGCGAACGGCGCATGAGCAGTTGAGGGTCGCCAAGGCGATCCGAGAATTGCCGGTGATCCGCACGGCGTTTCGCGAAGGTCGGCTGACGTATTCCAAGGTCCGCGCCCTGACACGGGTGGCCACGCCGGAGCGTGAGGCGGAGTTGGTGAATCTGGCGTTGTCATCGACGGCGAGTCAGTTGGATCGGGCGGTACGGGCGATGGGCCAGATCGACCGCAACCGTGGCGTCGAAGACGAAAGCCGGCCGCCGGTGGAGTCGACGGGCCGGTGGAAGTGGAACGATGACGGGTCGTTGTCGGTGTCGCTGACGTTGAGTCCGTTGGATGGTGCGCGGTTCCTGGCGGGGTCGGTGCGGGCGGAGTATGAACGCACCCGGACCTGCGATGATCCGGATCTGCCTACCGCTGGGAGTGTTCCGCGGAACACTGAATCGGCTTCAGAAGCAGAGGATTCGGAGGTGGTTCCGTCGCGGCGTCGCGATCTGTGGCGGCAGGTGCCGTCGAATGTGGCGCCGGCGGTGGTGGCGATGGCCGACATGGTGCATGACGGGATGGCGATACCCGATCTTGCTCCGGGTGCGGAGATCCTGATCCATGCCGGTGACGGGGTGGAGCATGCTCATCTCGATGACGGTCCGGCGTTGTCGGAGGCTGAGGTGGACGAAGCCCGGTGCGGGGCGTCGACTCGGGAGGTGGTGAGCCGCCGGGTTCCCGGTCAGCCGGGGAAGCTGGCGTTGTTGGGGGTGGGGCGTCGGAAGCGTGCGCCGAACAAGGCGTTGGTGCGGTCGTTGTTCGTGCGGGATCGGTGTTGTCAGGTGCCGGGGTGTGGGCGGACGCGTCATCTGCATGCCCATCATGTGGTGTTCTGGTCGGCGGGTGGGCGGACCGATCCGGACAATCTGATCTTGTTGTGTGGGTCGTGTCATCGGTCGTTGCATCGGGGCGAGTTCGCGATCACCGCGCACGGGTTGCAGCGGTTCAGCTTTCATCGGCCAGACGGGACGGAGATCGAGGTGGCGCCACCGACGTCGACACCGACTGGGTGGCAACCAAACCCTGCCATAGGTATCGACGCGACGGTGCCGATCGGTGGGGGTCGGATGGACCTGGGGTACACCACCGAGGTGCTCTACGCCGTCTGGGAGTGGAAGGAAAGCCAGTCTTCTGCCGCCGACCGGGGGTGTCAGATGGTCTGTGTAAGTCCGGTGCTCATCAGTGAGAGGACAATCTATGAGCATGGCGTTAGACGACAA